>NZ_JBHSQO010000015.1:0-185078 GCF_042658445.1 Saccharothrix lopnurensis
CGCCGGCCAGGTCCGCGCCGCGCCGCCGGGCCGCCCCGCGCCTGGCCAGGGCGGGCGGGCGCACGTCGAGGGCGAGCACGCCGGCGGTGATCCGGTGGCGGCCCGGGTCGCGCAGCAGGCCCCGGTCACCCGCGCGCAGCGGCAGCGACCGGGCCAGGACGACCCGGGCGGTGTCCGGGCCCAGCGGCCGGACGTGCACGGGCACGGCCGCCGAGCCGACGTGCAGCACGAGCCGGGTGGGCACCCCCTCCACCGACGCGCTCAGCCGCACGTCCACCTCGCGGGTCCCCACCCACGCGCCGGGGGTCAGCAGCGCGTCACCGCGCCCCACCCGGTCCCGCTCCACGCCGCGCAGGTTCACCGCGACCCGCGCGACGCCCCGCACCAGGTCGACCGGCTCGCCCAGCGCCTGGAGACCCCGCACCGGCACGCGCGCCCCGCCCACCTCCAGCTCGTCGCCGACCCGGATCGTGCCCGCGCCGAGCGTGCCGGTGACCACCGTGCCCGCACCGCGCACGGTGAACGAGCGGTCCACCCACAACCGGACGTCGGCGGCCGGGTCCGGTCCGGGCAGCGCGCGCGCCACCGCGTCCAGCCCGGCCCGCAGCTCCGCCAGGCCCGCGCCGGTCGCCCCGCTCACCGCCAGCGACCGCGCGCCGGCCAGCGAGGTCGCCGCCAGCCGCTCGCGCGCCGCCGCCAGCGCGGGTCCGGGGTCGGCCAGGTCCGAGCGGGTCACCACGAGCAGGCCGTGGCGGACGTCGAGCCCGTGCAGCGCGGCCAGGTGCTCGGTCGACTGCGGCATCCACCCCTCGTCCGCGGCCACCACGAACAGCGCGGCGGGCACCGGTCCCACGCCCGCCAGCATGTTGGCGGTGAACCGCTCGTGGCCGGGCACGTCGACGAACGCCACCGGTCCGGCGGGCAGGCGCGTCCAGGCGAACCCCAGGTCGATGGTCAGCCCGCGCCGGCGCTCCTCGGCCCAGCGGTCCGGCTCCATCCCGGTCAGCGCGCGGATCAGGGTGGACTTGCCGTGGTCCACGTGGCCCGCGGTGGCGATCACCCGCAACCCGGCACCCCTCGCTCCGGCACCTCTCTGGCCGGCACCCCTCTGGCCGGCACCCCTCTGGCCAGTGCCTCTCTGGCCGGCACCCCGCACCGCAGCACGGCTTCCCGCAGCCGGTCGTCATCGGCCGGGTCGACGGTCCGCAGGTCGAGCAGGCACCGGCCGCGCTCGACCCGGCCCACCACCGGCGGTCGCCCACCGCGCAGCGCCGGGGCGTACCGCTCGGGCAGGCTCACCGCCGCGCTCGGCAGCTCCACCCCCGGCGCTCCCCCGCCACCGACGGCCGCCGCGCTGGGCCCCGCCGTCGCGTCCACGCCCCGGTCGGCCAGCGCCCGCGCCAGGTCCCGGGCCCGCGCCAGCAGGTCGTCGGCCTCCGCACCCAGGGCCCGCGCGACCGGCGGCGGCGGACCGAGGAGCGTGGCCTCCAGGGCGGCCAGGGTCAGCTTGTCCACGCGCAGCGCGCGGGCCGCCGGGTGGCGGCGCAACCGGTGCACCACCTCGGCGTCGCCCAGCAGCAGCCCGGCCTGCGGGCCGCCCAGGAGCTTGTCGCCGCTGGCCGTCACCACCGCCGCCCCGGCGCGCAGCGCGCTCGCCGCGTCCGGCTCGTCGGGCAGCAGCGGGTGGGGTGCGAGCAGCCCGGAGCCGATGTCCACCACCAGCGGCACGCCCAGACCCGCCAGCTCGTCGATCCCGGGCGCGCTGGTGAAGCCGGTGACGCGGAAGTTCGAGGGGTGCACCCGCAGCACGAAGCCGGTGTCGGGGCCGATCGCGTCGGCGTAGTCGCGCAGGTGCGTGCGGTTGGTGGTGCCGACCTCCCGCAGCCGGGCGCCGGTCGAGGCCAGCAGCTCGGGGATGCGGAACCCGTCGCCGATCTCCACCAGCTCGCCCCGGCTGACCACGATCTCCCGACCGGGCGCGAGGGCCATCGCGCACAGCAGCAGCGCGGCGGCGTTGTTGTTGACCACGTGCACGTCACCCGCGTCCGGCACGGCCGCCGCCAACGCGGCCAGCACCCCGCGCCCGCGCCGGGCCCGCTCGCCGCCGACCAGGTCGAACTCCACGTCGGTGCAGCCGGCCGCGTCGGCGATCGCCGCCACCGCGGCGGCCGACAGCGGCGCGCGACCCAGGTTGGTGTGCACGACGACCCCGGTGGCGTTGAGCACCGGCCGCAGCGAGGACGCGCCGGCGGGCAGCGAGGTCAGCGCGGCGTCGACCACCTCGGCGGGCGCGATCAGCCCCTCGCGCGCCCGCTGCTGGGCCCCCACCACGGCGGTCTTGACCCGGCCCCGGCCCAGCGCCGCCACGGCGGGGGCCAGGCGCGGGTCGGCCAGGACCCGGTCGGTGCGCGGGATGGCGCGCCGGGGGTCGGCCACGGGCCCGGCAGCCGAATCGCCGGCAGCCGGTCCGCCGGCCACCGACCCACCGGCCGCCGGTCCGCCGGCCGCCGGTCCGCCGGCCCTCGAACCACCGGCAGCCGAACCACCGGTCACCGGTCACCGCCATGGCGGAGGCGGACGGGAATCGAACCCGCCAGCGACAGGTCCTGCCGCTCAACGGTGTTGAAGACCGCGCCGGCCACCAGGCCGGATACGCCTCCTCGTGCCATCGCCCAATCCTGCCAGTGCCCCCCGCCGCGCGCGCGACGGGTCCGGCCGACCTGACAGCGCCCGCCGCCCCTGCGCACCGGAGGCAGGGCCACCGCCCCGGCGCGGAGCGAGGCGGCCAACCGGTTCCCGCGGTGCGCGAGCCGGACCGGTCGGCCAGGCTGGCACGCGTGACTCGACCCAGGCTGACCCAGTACGCCCGCGGCGGCGGGTGCGCGTGCAAGATCCCTCCCGGCGAGCTGGAGGAGGTGGTGCGCGGCCTGACCGGGGCCGCGCCCCGCGACCCGCTCGGGCAGCTGGTCGTCGGCCTGGACCACGGCGACGACGCCGCCGTGGTCACCATCCGCGACGGCCTGGCGCTCATCGCCACCACCGACTTCTTCACCCCCGTGGTGGACGACCCCTTCGACTGGGGCCGGATCGCCGCCGCGAACGCGCTGTCCGACGTC
Source organism: Saccharothrix lopnurensis (assembly GCF_042658445.1). Taxonomy (NCBI): domain Bacteria; kingdom Bacillati; phylum Actinomycetota; class Actinomycetes; order Pseudonocardiales; family Pseudonocardiaceae; genus Saccharothrix; species Saccharothrix lopnurensis. The sequence continues at coordinate 3,117 of NZ_JBHSQO010000015.1, forward strand.
TACGCCATGGGCGGCCGACCGGTGCTGGCGGTCAACCTGCTGTCGTGGCCGCGCGAGCTGCTGCCGTTCGAGCTGGCCGCCGAGGTGCTGCGCGGTGGCTTGGAGGTCTGCGCGGAGGCCGGGACGCACCTGGCGGGCGGGCACAGCGTGGACGACGCGGAGCCGAAGTACGGGCTCGCGGTGACCGGCATCGGCGACCCGGACCGGTTGCTGCGCAACGACGCCGGCCGCCCCGGGGTGCCGCTGTCGCTGACCAAGCCGCTGGGCGTCGGGGTGCTCAACAGCAGGCACAAGGCGACCGGCGAGGTGTTCCCCGAGGCGGTGGCGTCGATGGCGCGGCTCAACCGGGACGCCGCGCGGGCCGCGCTGGACGCGGGCGCGGTGTGCGCCACCGACGTCACCGGGTTCGGGTTGCTGGGCCACCTGCACAAGCTGGCCCGCGCCAGCGGGGTGACCGCGGTCGTGGACGCGGCCGCGGTCCCCTACCTGGACGGCGCGCGGGAGGCGTTGCGGGACGGGTACGTCAGCGGCGGCACGCGCCGCAACCTGGACTGGGTGCGCCCGCACGCCGACCTGGGCGCGGTCGACGAGGACGAGGCGCTGCTGCTGGCCGACGCGCAGACCTCGGGCGGGCTGCTGGTCGCGGGCGAGGTGCCCGGCGCGCCGGTGGTCGGGGAGCTGGTGCCCCGGGGTGAGCACACGATCGTCGTCCGCTGAACCCGCTGAACCCGCCACCCGCTGAACCCGCCGGAGCCCCCGCAGCCGCCACGCGGCAGCGGCGGGCGGCAGCGGGCGGCAGCGGGCGGCAGCGGCGGCGGCAGTCGCGCACCAGCCCGCCGGCCCCCTCAACCCCCCAGACCACCCACCACCGACCCGACCCACTCCGCGTAAGCGGGAACCAGCGTGTAAACCCCACCATCCCCACAAGGGCGCACCGCGCCGTCCGTGGCCCGCGACGTCGCACCCGCCAGCAACCACCGATCCCCCACCGACACGTAAGCCGGCCCCCCGCTGTCCCCGTTGCAGCTGTCGCGGTCGAGACCGGGCGCACCCGCCACGAACTCGGTGTCCGGGTGCGCGCCGTACCCCGGCAGGCGCCCGGCCAGCGGCACGTCCACCACCCGCCGACGCCCGTACCCGACGCGACCCTGGAAATCGGTGTTGCCGTACCCCACGAGCCGGACGAACGACGCCCCCGCCAGGGCCCCTGCCGGCGCGATCGGTCGCGGCGCGGTGTCGAGGGGTTCGGCCAGCAGCAGCACCGCGATGTCCCCGTACGGCCCGGACGAGCCGTACGACGGGTGGACCACGGCCTCCCGCACCGCGACCACGCGCCCCGCGCCGGTCGCCTTCACGTCCTCCCCGGAGAAGACCCGCCGCCCGCAGCCGCCCCGCGCGCAGTGCGCCGCGGTCACCACGGCGCCGGGCGCGACGAGCGTGCCCGAGCAGCACCACCCGGTGGCGCTGCCGACGGCCACGCAGTCGGGGAAGTCGGACGTCGGCACCCCGCCGACGATGCGGCGCCGGTCGGCCACCACCTCGCGGAGGTTCGCCAGGTACGTGCGGTCGGTGTAGAGGTCGGGCGCGGACAGCGGCGCGTCCCGCTCGACCGGCCGGCCGGCGGCCTCCCGCGCCAACAGCACCGGGTCCTCGGCGTCCGCGAAGCGCGCGGCCTGGTTGAGCAGGGTCTGGAACGCCAGGGCGAACCGGGTGTCGTCATCGCCCGCGACGACCCGCGCCAGCTCGGCGGCGGGACCCCGCAACGGGTCGGCGTCTTCGGTCAAGGCTCGGCTCCCTCGGTCGGGTGTCACCCCGTCCGGGTACCCCGTTGACCCCCGGCCCGCACGCGTTGTCCGGTTGACGACAGGAATCGCTCACCCTGTGGGGTTGACCGACCACGCTCAGTACGGTCGGGGACCATGCAGCGAACAAGCGTCCTGGCCCTCGTGGCCACCCTGCTGGCGCTCGGTGCGGCACCGGTCACCGCGCAGCCCGACGCCCGGGTGGTCCCCGACCCCGCCGCCCACGTCGACCCGCTCATCGGCACCGGCAACCAGGGGAACACCTTCCCGGGCGCGGTCGTGCCGTTCGGCATGTTCTCCTTCAGCCCCGAGGGCACCCGCGGCAACACCCTGCGCGCCGCGGCGCCCGGCGGGTACCGGCACGACGCCACCCGCCTGCGCGGCTTCAGCCTCACCCACATGTCCGGCACGGGCTGCGCCGGCGGGTCGGGCGACGTGCCGATCTTCCCGCACGTCGGCACGGTCACCACCAGCCCGACCACCGACGCGAAGGACGAGGTCTACGCGAGCGACTTCAGCCACGCCGACGAGGTAGCGCGCCCCGGCCGCTACGACGTGGCGCTGAAGTCCGGCGCGAGGGCCGAGCTGTCCGCGACCACGCGCACCGGCGCGGCCCGCTTCACCTTCCCCGCCGAGCGGCCCGCCACCGTGCTGGTGCACACCTCCAAGTCCCAGGTGGGCAGCAGCGACGCCCGCACCACCGTGGACGCGGCCACCCGCACCGTCACCGGTTCGGTGACCAGCGGCAACTTCTGCGGCTACATCAACCAGGAGGGCCGCCGCAGCTACTATACGCTGCACTTCGCCCTGGAGTTCGACCAGCCGTTCACCGAGGTCGGCACCTGGCGCGACGACGTGGTCACCCCCGGGTCGACCACCACGAGCGGCGGCACCACCTACGGCAGGAACGGCTGGCCCGTGCCGGGCAAGGGCTCCGGCGCCTACCTCGGCTTCGCGCCGGGTTCGACGGTCACCGCGCGCGTCGGCATCTCCTACGTCAGCGCGGACAACGCCCGGCGCAACCTGCGCGCGGAGAACGACGGCCTGACCGTCGAGGACGTGCGCGACAACGCCTACCGCGCGTGGCAGGAGCAGTTGCGGCGCGTCGAGGTCGGCGGCGGCTCGGACGGCGACCGGACGAAGTTCTACACCGCGCTCTACCACTCCCTGCTGCACCCCAACGTGTTCAGCGACGTCAACGGCGAGTACGCGGGCGCGGACGGCAGGACGCACCGCGTGCGACGGCCGCAGCGCGTCCAGTACGGCACGTTCTCCGGCTGGGACGTGTACCGCTCCCAGCTCCAGCTGCTGACCCTGCTGGAACCCGGGATCGGGTCGGACATCGCGCAGTCCCTGCTCAACCAGGCCGAGCAGAACGGCGGCGTGTGGGACCGCTGGACGCACGCCAACGGCGGCACCCACGTGATGAACGGCGACCCGTCGCCACCGGCGCTGGCGGGCATCCTCGCCTTCGGCGGCGACCGGTTCGACGTGCGGCGGGCGCTGGCGTCGCTGGTGCGCGCGGCGACGCGGCCGACACCGCTGGACCTGAGCAAGGACGGCTGGGCGGTGATGTCGGTGGGTCAGCGGCCGTCGCTGGACAAGTACCTGCGGCTGGGCTACATGCCGTCGGTGTCCAACGCGTGGGGCGGCGCGGCGGAGACGCTGGAGATGTCCGGCGCGGACTACGCGATCAGCCGGCTGGCCGCGCGGGTGGGCGACCGCCGCACGCAGCGCGAGTTCGCCGCCCGCGCCCAGTGGTGGCAGCACAACTACGACCCGGTCGCCGACGAGACCGGCGGCTACCTGCGCAACAGGGGCGAGGACGGCACGTGGGCGCCGGACTTCGAACCCGACACCGGCCACGGCTTCGTCGAGGGCACCAGCGCGCAGTACACGTGGATGGTGCCGCACAACGTGGCGGGCCTGGTGGCCGCGCTCGGCGGCCCGGAGCGGGCGAACGCGCGGCTGGACGACTTCTTCCACCACGAGGACGGCACCTGGGCGCTGGCCCGCGCGGGCGGCACGAAGTCCGCGCTGGACAACGAGCCCTCGCTGAACGCGCCGTGGCTCTACAACTACACGGGACAGCCGCACAAGACCCAGCAGACCGTGCGCGAGGTGGTGAACTCGCTGTGGACCACCGGACCCGGCGGCATCCCCGGCAACGACGACCTCGGCGCGATGTCCTCGTGGTTCGTGTTCGCCTCCATCGGGCTGTACCCGCAGGTGCCGTCGCGGGCCGAACTGGTCGTCGGCAGCCCGCTGTTCACCTCGGTGAAGATCAACCGCGGCGGCGGCCGGGACATCACCATCACCGCGCCGGGCGCGTCGCCGCGGGCGATGTACGTGCGGGGCCTGGAGGTGGACGGCCGGGCGAGCACGAAGCCGTGGCTGCCGGAGTCCTTCGTGGAGCGCGGCGGCCGGTTGGCCTTCACCCTGGCCGAGACGCCCGACCCGACCTGGGGTTCCGCGCCCGGTGACGCGCCGCCGTCGTTCCGCGAGGGCGAGCGGCCCGTCCGGCACGACCAGCCCTACCACCTGAAGGTCGAGCCCGGTGACCCCGTGGTGGCGCCCGGCGCGACGCTGGCCGCGCGGGTGGTGCCCACCAAGCTCTACGAGGGCGACCCGGCGGCCACCTACACCGTGACCGGTCCGCCGACGCTGTCGTTCGACCCGCCGTCCGGCGCGGTGCCCGGCGGGTTCTCGATCACCGCCGCGCCCGGCGCGCCGCGGGGCTTCCACCCGGCGACCGTGACGGTGGCGGTCGAGGGCGCGGACCCGGTGGTGCTGCCGCTCGTGGTGAAGGTGGCCCCGGAGGGCAGCATGTTGGCCGCGGTCGACAACACCGGCACCTCCGAGGACGAGACCGGCGACGGCGACTTCGACGGCGGCGGGTACAGCTACTCTCGCCAGGCGCTCGCCGCGGCGGGCCTCGCGCCCGGCGGCACGGGCGCCGTGGACGGCCTGTCGTTCCGCTGGCCCGACTCGCCCGCCGGGCGGCCGGACAACGCGGTGGCCGACGGGCAGCGCCTGGACGTTCCCGGCACCCGGCTGGCGTTCGTCGGCGCGGCCACCAACGGCGCGCGGGCGGCCACCGCCACGGTGACGTTCACCGACGGCAGCACCGCGCCGGTCGAACTGGGTTTCAGCGACTGGACGCTGGGCGGCGGCGGCAACTCCCCCGCCCACGGCAACGCGGTCGTCGCGACCACGCCGTACCGCAACCAGAGCGGGGGCGGCAGCGAGGAGGTGGCCACGCACATCTTCGCCACCAGGACGTTCACCGCGCCGGCGGGCAAGGTGCTGCGCTCGGTCACCCTGCCCGTCGACGAGGACCTGCACGTGTTCGCGATTGCCGCGGAATGGAATATGTGATCGAACAATTGATCGGCACCGCGGTTGTGCGGGTCTGAACAACGGAATCACGACACACCATTCGGCTGTTTGACACTCCCCCCGGTCGCTGTTATCCATGTGATCACACCGACCGGGGGGTTGGCATGACCGAGTCCGAGGGCCAACGACGGCCGGGCTACCGCTTTGTGCTCATGTTCCTGTTCGCGGCCGTGACCGCCGCGGTGACCTCGGTGTCCGCGCGCCTGGTGGCGGACGTGAGCCAGTGGTGGCGGCCCGGCGGGGCCGGTTACCTGGCGGCGACCGCGGTGATGCTCGTGCTGTCCGGCGTGCTGATCAACTCGCTGCCCCGGGTGCTGGGCGACCTCCGGCGCTGGGAGGGCTCCGCCGCCGCCTTCGCCAAGCAGTTCGTGGACGTGCTGGGCGGCGGGCGGAAACGGGCCGGGATCGTCGTCACGGTGGTCGTGCTGGGCCTGGGCAGCTACTTCCTGCTGCCCTCCGCGGACGGGCTGGAGCCCGGCGAGCTGGTCATCATGGCGGCCGAGGACCTGAGCCCGGACGACCCGCGCCGGACGCTGCTGGGCCAGTGGAACGCGACCCACCCCGCCAACCCCGCCAAGATCGTGAACGCGGTCGGCGAGACCGACGAGCAGTACGAGCACATGGTCAACGACGCCAAGCCGGACGGCAAGCACGAGGCCGACGTCTACCTGCTCGACGTGGTGTGGATGGCGCAGTTCGTCGACGAGGGCTACATCCGCGAGCTGGACCGGTCCCGGCTCGGGGCGGTCGACCTGGACGACTTCGTGGACAAGGTGCTGCGCACCGGCGAGCGCGAGGGGCAGGACGGCAAGCTGTGGGCCCTCCCGCTCAACACCGATGTCGGGCTCGTCTACTACCGCACCGACATCCCCACCCCCGTCGAGCCCGCCACCTGGGACGACCACTCCGGGATCACCGCGCGGACCGCGCCGATGGCGGTCCACGCGTTCCAGCTGTCCGGTGAGATGGCGACCATCACCTCGCTGGAGGCCATCTGGGCGGAGGGGGGCGTGGTGGTGCAGGACGACGGCCGGATCAGCCCCACCACCGACGGGGACCGGGCGCGCTTCGCCGACAAGGACAACGCGGGGCTCCGCAAGCTCAACACCGCCACCAGGGACCCCGCCCTGGCCCCGGGCGACCCCGGCCCCGGGGACACGAACGCGGGCGACGCCGTCAACCAGTTCGTCGAGGGCCGCGCGCAGTACATGCGGAACTGGGCGGTGGCGCACGAGCAGCTCACCGACCGGCAGCGCGAGCTGGACGAGAACGGCATCACCTTCCGCGTGGCCGCGCCGCCCACCCCCAGCGTGCTCGGCGGGCAGAACCTCGCGATCTCCGCGCACAACGAGGACAAACCGCGCGCCGCGCAGGCGCTGATCGAGTTCATGACCAGCGCGCAGAGCCAGCTGATCCTGTCGGAGATCGGCGGTTTCGCGCCCGCCCGCGACTCGGTCTACGAGCTGCTCAAGGGAGAGCAGTTCAGCAGCGTGCGCAACGCCCTCCGGGACGCCCGGCCGCGTCCCGCGATCCCCTGCTACACGCGGTGGAGCAAGGACTTCCGCGACGGCGTCCGGGACGTCGTCGGCCCGGACGACGAGGTGTCGGACGAGGTGGCCGAGAAGCTGACGGGCGCCTGCCAGGGGTGAAACGCCGGCCGATCGGGTACGCCGGGGACGTGACCGAACGAGAACCCCTGGACCTGGGTGCCACCGAGCTGTCCGCCGAGGAGGAGGCCCGCCTCCGGCGCGAGCACGACCTGGACCGACCCGAGACCTTCGACCGGCGCAACGGCGTGGACGAGCGGGCGGCGACGCGGGCCACCCTGCTACCCGAGGAGCGGGAGACCGGCAGCGCCGACCCGGAGGCGCAGGCCCGCGAGGTGCTGCGCGACTCGGACGTGCGCACCGAGATCCCGGAGTCCGCGCCGGACACCGTGTTCGAGCGACGGCGCTCCGACGACTGACCGGACATCCCCGGACATATTCCCCCGATTATTCACATTTCTCACTCGATCGGATTATCAAGGACCGGCTAACGCCACGCCGACCGCGCGCGAAATCCAGGACAGGCGCGGTTCGTCGGGCGGCCCGGTCCGGCGTCGCGCTCATTCGCACCGCCGAAGGAGCGCCATGCGCTACCCGACGAGGACCGAGGGCGGCATCCGCTACCTCGACGCCGGACCGGAGTCCCCGACCGGCGTCACCCACCTGCTCGTGCACGGCCTCGGCGGGTCGCTGGAGCAGTGGACGGCGGTGGTCGACGAGCTGAGGCCCACCACCCGGGTGGTCGCGATCGACATCCCGGGCTTCGGGCACAGCCGCACCCGCCGGGGCCACTTCGCGGTCCCGGACGCCGTGCGGGACATCTCCGGCTTCCTCGACGCGCGCGGCATCGACCGGTGCGTGGTCGTCTCGCACTCGATCAGCTGCGTGGTCGCGGCCGGGCTGGCCGCCGCCCGGCCGGCCGGGGTGACCAAGCTCGTCCTGGTCAGCGGCGCGCTGGTGCGGGCCTCGGAGCTGGCGCAGCACCCGGGACTGGCGCTGCGGGACCCGGCGCTGGGCCTGGCGGTGGCCGCCCAGTTCGCGGCGGGCGTGGTGCCGGTGCCGAGGGTCCTGCTGACCGCGCTGGCGGCCTCCCGGCTGCTGCGCACCGCGACGCTCTGGCCGTTCGTGGCGAGCCCGACCGGGGTGCCGACCGAGCACCTGGTGGAGGCGCTGTCCGGCAGCGGCAGCCTCGCCGTCCTGCGAATCCTGCTGTCCGCGCACTCGATCGACCACCACCGCCTGCTGGCCGCGGTGGAGCAGCCGGTGGAACTCGTCGTCGGCGACCGCGACCGCCTGATCAGCCCGAGCGACGTCGCGCGGCTGCGGGCGATCATGCGGGTCACCCGGGTGTCGGTGATCCCCGACTGCGGCCACTGGCCCTGGCTGGAGAACCCGGCGGAACTGGCCGCCCTGATCACCTCCCCGGAGCGCGCATGACCGGCAGGATCGCCACCGAGGACTTCGACCCGTTCCGGTTCTCCCTGCTCTACCGGAACGTCAAGCGGCTGCACACCGGGTGGCTGGCGCTGCCCGCGGTGGCGATCGTGGGCGTGCTCGTGCTGGTGTGCCTCGCCGAGGGCACGTTCGGCGGCCCGGCCGACTTCCAGCCGGTGGCCGACACCCGGCGCGCGGTCGGCGTCCCCGAGCAGGCCAGGTCGGCGCCCAGCTTCCCGTTCATGCGCGACATCGTCAGCTGGATGCTGGTGGTCATCGTGATCACCGGCGCGGTCCTGCTGCACCGCCAGTGGCAGCACCTGGCGAGGTGCCTGTCCGGGCTGGCCGGGAACGGCGTGCTGGTCGCGCGCGACCGGCCCAGGTCCAACCTGCTGTCCAGGCTCCTGCGGGTGGACCGGATGACCGCGGGCACGCCGCCGGAACGGGCCCTGGACGCCGTCGTGACCCGGGTGATGGCGCCGCTGGAGCGGCGGAGCGCGGGCCTGCTGCTGTGCCTGAGCGTGGTCGCGCTGGTGCTGACCATCCTGCTGGTGCTCGGGCTGGAGAACAACGTGTTCCACGTGCTGGCCCCCACCGGCCTGGACGAGGAGGCGAAGGCCGAGTGGACGCGCCAGGCTTACTCCAGCTGGTGGGCGGGCAAGCACCACATCGCCGGGCACATCCTGTACTGGGTGCTGGCCGTGTTCGCGATCTTCATCATCCTGAACTTCCAGGTGGTCGGCGTCATCGCGGTCTACCTGGCGGTGGCGATGCAGTTCGTGGTGCGGCCCTCGGCCGACTGGCTCAACCGCGACGGCCGGTACGGCTGGGCGCCGCTGGCGCGCGTGTACCGCACCGTGGTGTGGTCCAACGCCCTGCTGGGCGTGACGCTGACCATCGTGCTGGCCTCGCTGGGCATCGACAACTACGGCTGGGTCGCGGTGCTGGTCGTGGTCTACATCCTGCTGGTGCCGCTGTGCGTCGTCGTGCCGTGGCTGGTGTTCCGCAGGGCGGCGGAAGCCGCGCGCGACGCCCGCGCCGAGGTTCTGGCCCGACTGGTCGACCAGCGGGGCCTGGACATCGACTCCGACCTGGAGGCGCTGGCGCCCATCGTCGCCGAGCTGGAGCGGTGCCGGTCCGCGCGGATCCGGCCGTTGCGCCTGGGCACCGCGTCCTACTCGACGTACGTGGTGCTGGCCGTCCTGCCGGTCCTGCTGACCGCCGCCCAGATCTTCCTCCCGCTGACGTTCGGCACGCGTTAGGAGTCCCCGTGAACGATGTCACCACCATTCGGCCGATCGCCCTGCGCCACCGCGACTACTACGCCACCCGCCCGGCGGTCTCCTTCGCCGTGCGGGTGGCCTCCGGCCGGACCTTCGAGGTCGGGCCGGGCGACCCCCGCTTCACGTTCGTGGCGCGCGACCGGCGCGGCGAGGAGGCGCTGGCCTCGCTGGACCAGTTCCGGGTCGCCGTGGCGTACCTGGAGGGCTGGCTCGACGTCGAGGGCGACCTGGTGTCCGCGCTGGCGATGCGCGGGTTCTTCCGCGACTTCCACCCGCTCGTGTGGCTCGGGAAGTTCGCGCCGAGCCTGCTCGGCGCGGGCGCCGCCGACGACCGCCGGACCATCTCCTCCCACTACGACCGGGAGAGCGAGTTCTTCCTGACCTTCCTCGACCGCCGGCACCGGTGCTACACCCAGGGCTCGTTCGCCCACGACGACGAGCCCCTGGAAGACGCGATGACCCGGAAGCTGGACCTCGCCCTGGCGTCGCTGGACCTGCCGGCCGACGCGCGCGTGCTGGAGGTCGGCGGCGGCTGGGGCGCGTTCCTGGAGCACGCCGGGCGGCGCGGCGTGGAGGTCACCGCGCTCACCCTGGCGGCCGAGTCCGAGCGGTTCCTCACCGGGCTGGTGGCGCGCCAGGACCTGCCCGTCACCGTGGTGCGGCAGCACTTCCACGAGTACCGGTCCGAGCGGCGGTTCGACGCGGTGGTCAACATGGGCGTGACCGAGCACCTGCCCGACTACGGCCGGTCGCTGCGCCGGTACGCGGAACTGCTGGAGCCGGGCGGGCGGGTGTACCTGGACGCGTTCGCGATGCGCTCGCGCCACCGGATCTCCACGTTCATGACCAGGCTGGTGTACCCGGGCCGCTCCACGCCCCTGCTGCTGCACCGGTACCTGGCGCACGTGGCCCGCTCGCCGTTGCGGCTCGTCGAGCTGCACGACGAGCGGCACAACTACTTCCTGACCTGCCGCGAGTGGGCACGCCGGCTCGACGCCGCCCGGGACGAGGTCGTCGAGCGGTGGGGGCCGGCGCTGCACCGCCGGTTCCGGCTGTTCCTGTGGGCCTCCGCGCTGGGGTTCGACAGCGGGCTGCTCCAGGCGTACCGGTGGACCCTGGAGCTGCCCGCCGATCACCGCTGAGGTCGGTGGCGCATCACGACGAGGTCGCCGTGCCCGCCGTAGCCGAGGACGGGCTCGGCGTACTGCGTGCCGTCGAACGTGATCAGCCACCACTCGCGGCCCACGGGCACGATCACGGGGTGCGGGATGTTGGTGCCGTAGGGCGCGTCCAGGGTGCCGAGTTCGCGCATCGACAGGTCGTAGACGGGGTAGTCGCGGGCGTCGCCGTCGCTGGCGAGCACGTACCAGTCGCGGCCGACGCGCTGGATGATCGTGCCCTCGGTCTGGTCCACGGTCCGGTCGGCGCCGACCAGGCGCAGCGACTCGGCGTAGTCCGCGCCGCGCGGTCCGACCGCGAGCGCCGGGTGGAACACGAACGCGGGCTGCTGCGCCTCGCTCTCCACGAACGCCAGGTGCCACCGGCCGTCGATCCGGGTCAGCGCCGGGTCCCAGGAGCTGACCGCGGTCGGCAGCGGGACCCGCTCGGTGCGCAGCACGTGCACGCCGCGCAGGACGTCGGCGGTGGTGGTGGCGTGGCGGATGTGCACGCCGCGGAAGTCGAAGTCGCCCCAGGAGCTCATGAGCAGGATGAACCGGCCGGTGCGGTCGTCGAAGACGATCTGGCCGGCGTGGTCGCCGACCACCACGCCGTCGCGCTCGAAGAACAGGACGGCGACCTGCTCCAGCCTGGTCGGGTCGGCCAGGTCCAGGGTCCAGACCGCCCAGTGCGCCTGCTGGAAGAACCCGAGCCCGGCGTTGGTCATGGTCAGGTAGAGCTTGCCGCCGCGGGTGAACGGGCGGCCGTCGGCGTGCTGCACCACGTGCGGGTCGCGGACCCCGGCCTGCCCGAAGTAGCCGGCCCGCACGCGGCCGAGCCGGACCGACCCGTCGCCGCGCCCGCCGTAGGCGTACTCCAGCGCGCCGAGGACTGCGGGGACCCGCAGGTCGACCAGGGCCCGCACGGCGTCGCGGGCGGTCACCAGCGGTTGCCAGCCGGTGCCCGTGCCGGTGGGGTCGACGAGCACGGTGACGGCGTTCTCGTTGACCACCACGGCGAGCCGGAAAGCGCCTCGGACCTGCACGGGGGCCGAGGCGACCACGGTGGTGGCCCCGCCCGCGGTGACCTCGATCGAGGCGCGGCCGGCGGCGGGGTCGACCACGCCGAGCACCGACGTGCCGCCGCCCGCGAGCCCGGCGACCACGGCGCCCGCCCCGTCCACCCCCGCGACCTCCACCAGCACCGACGCGAACGGCGCCCGGGGGCGCACCCCGGTGCCGACCAGGGTGGCGAGGGGGCCGGTGGACCGGCCGACGGCGCTGTCGTACTGCACGAAGCGCGGTGCGACGAGGTCGAACGGCCGGAACTTGTGGGTGATCGAGAAGTGCAGGTCGAACGGCGTGAGCGCGGGGGCCGCCGTCGCGGGGAGGGTGCCGAGGAGCGTCGACGCCGCCCCCACGACCCCCGCCGTGCCCACGTGGCGCAGCAGTTCCCGTCGCTCCATGCCCGACCTCCCAGAACGTCGTTGGTCACCGAGTAACCATGTGTTACCCCTTGCGGTGGAAAAACGCCAGGGCCGGTCGGGGGCTCACGCGCCCGTCGTGGAGCCGGGGCGCACGACCATCAGCACCACCACGACCGCCCACAGCAGGTTGAACGCGCCGGTGAACGCGGCCAACCGGCCGGCGAGCCCGTCCCGGCCCGCCAGGGTCCGCCGCTGCGCGGGCAGGATGCCCAGCGCCAGCAGGCCCGCGGCGACCGCGGTCAGCGCGATCGACACCAGCAGCCACGCGTCGCCCAGGACGCCCATCGACGCGCCGGTGGCGAGCCCGAGGACGGGGACGGCGACGCCGACCGCCGCGTACGTGCGGCAGGTCCGGTGCAGGAAGGCCGCGACACCGGTCGCCGGCCCGCGCGCCAGGCGGGGGAACAGCGAGGCGGCCACCGTGATGGGCCCGACGGCCAGCACCGCGGCGAGCACGTGGGCGGAGAGCAGGAACTTGGACACCGGGGATCTCCCGTCGACGGCTGTATAGGTAGACAGGCAATGCATACCAGGACCACGTACGACTTGTGTAGGCTGCCTACCCATGAAGGCAACCGCGCCGGGCCGCCCCGCGAGCGCCGACCCGGTGACGGACTACGTCACCGCCCTGGCCGACGCCCTGCGCGGCCCGGCGCGGGTCAAGTCCGCCCTGATGCGCGAGGTCCACGACGGCCTCACCGACGCGGTCGAGGCGCAGACCCGCCGCGGGGTGCCCCGGACCCGCGCCGCCCGGCACGCGCTGCGCGAGTTCGGCGCCGCCGACGAGCTGGCGCCGTCGTTCCAGCGGGAGCTGACCCTCGCCCAGACGCGCCGCACCGCGCGGGTCCTCGGGGTCACCGTGCCGGTGCTGGTCGTGTGCCACCTGCTCGTGCACACCGCCGCGCCGGGCGCGGGCCCGGGCTCGGACTGGCGGCTGGGCGCGCTGGCCGCGCACCTGGGCGCCGTGGCGACCACCGCCGGCCTGCTCACGGTCACCGCGCTGGCCGCCACCGGCCCGCTGACCCGCCTGCTGCCCACGCCGCACCGGCTGCCACCCGCCGTCGCCTGGACCGCCACCGCCGCCTCGGTGGGGATGGCGCTGGCCGCGGTGGCGCTGGCGGTGGTCTCGGCCCTGTCCGCGAACTGGCCGGTGACCTCGCTCGCCTGCGTGCTCGCCGCCGTGTCGCACGCGGCCGCCGCGACCTCCGCCCGCGCCTGCCGGGAGTGCGCGCGGGCCGTCAACCGGTAAGACCGCGCCCGACCGGGGCGGGTGTCGGCCCGGCTCCGGCTCCCGGCTCCCGGCTCCCGGCTCCCGGCTCCCGGCTCCCGGCTCCCGGCTCCCGGCTCCCGGCTCCCGGCTCCCGAGCGCAGCGTTCCACCGCCCCACCGAGGGACCCGCGGCACGATCGCGCGGTCGACCAGCCGCCCGCCGCGACCGGACTGAGACCGAGGACACGTCCCAGGGGTGAAACAAGAACCCCCTCACTGCCGTTATTACGAGTGGTCGGTGCGGTCCGTGTCCCCCGGGCCTCACCTAATGGGCCTTCGCGGAATACCGTTCAGCTGGAGCCGCGCAGTGCCACTCGCCGAGAGGCGACCGCCGCGCCGACCCCTCAACCCGCCCCCGGCCGCAACCTCCCCCCAGCGCGGCCGGGGGCTGCCCCGGTCCCGAGCCGCCCTCCCCCCGGTGCGGCCGGGACCGCCCCTTCTCCGGCACCGCCCGCTCGACTTCACAGAGCGTGGCGGTCTCGTCGCACTCATCCTGGAAGACCCTGCCCCGCAGAGCCGCGACGGCCCTCGGCGCGAGCCTCGCGCCGAGAACCACCCCGGTCACCGCGCTGGAGCGACCTGAAATTCGTCGGACAGGCCGGTCGCGCCCCGACCGGGCGGGCGGGGACCGGCAGGCCCCGCCCCCCGTCCACAGTGGACTTCATCTCGGATCGCCCGGTCCTCGCGGGCGATCCGGTGCCCGGTCGGCGCGTCCCGCTACCCTCCCCCGGTGGACGACCTCCCGCTGCACCCCTCCGCCGAAGCCGCCGTCGGGACCGACGGGGTGGTCCGGGACCTGGCCGGCGACCTGGCGGGTGCCCTGTCCGACGCCGACGGGATCGCCGCGGAGCTGCTGGACCGGCTGGGGGCCGACCCGCTCCCCGGCGCGGTGGCGCGGGCCGACCTGCTGGCCGCGGCATCGCTGGAGGCCGACCGGCTCGGCGACGTGCTCGTGCGGCCGGAGCACCTGGTGCTCGGGTGGGCGCGGGCGACCGGCTCCGGGCTGGAGCACGTGCGCGGGGAGCTCCAGGGGCTGATGGCCGACCACGCGCAGGCGCGGTACGGGGCGCTGCGGCCGGTGCCCCGCGCGGACGCCGCGCGACCGCCCAGGGCGGTGCTGCTGGCCGGCGTGCCCGGCACCGGCAAGAGCACCCTGGCCGAGGCGCTGGCGTGGCGGCTGCGGGCGCCGGTGTTCTCGATGGACTGGCAGCTCGGCGCGCTCGTCCCGTTCGGCGCGCTGCGGCTGGACAACACGGGCCCGCTGGCGGAGACGAACCTGATCGCGTCGACGGCCCGCCAGCTCCAGCTGGGCCTGGACGTCGTCGTGGACGCGACCGGGCACCGCCGGGAGGCACGCGACCGGTTGCGGTCGGTCACCGAGCGGTTGGGCGGCGTGTTCGTCGGCGTCGAGTGCGTCTGCTCCGACGAGGAGGTCCACCGCGGCCGGGTCGAGGGTCGGGCGCGGGGCATCCCCGGCTGGCACGAGACCGTGTCCTGGGAGCACGTGCTGCGCGTCAAGGCCCTGTGGGAGAGCTGGGACGAACCCCACCCGGTCGTCGACTCGGCCGTGGAGTCGCCCGGAAGCGCGCTGCTCAGGGTGCTGGCGGCGGTGGGGGCGTAGCGGAGGGCGGGTTCCGGACGATCTCGTCCAAAGATCCCCGCTACACCGAGGAGAACGCGTGTCCCGCTTACCGAAGCTGCTCGCGGCGATCGCCGCCGGCACCCTGCTCCTGACCGGCCCGGCGCACGCGCAGGACGCGCCGTCGGCCACCGTCTTCACCCCGACGACCCAGTCTGGCGTCGAGGTCGGCGTGCCGCTGCTGGTCACGGGCAGCTCGTTCAGCGCCAACCCGCAAGAGATCATCGCCACCGAGCTGACCTTCGACGGCGGCGAGACGTGGGTGACCACCGAGCTGATCCGCGTGCTGTCGTCGTTCCGCACCGACTGGCGGCACACCCACACGCCGGAGGTCGCCGGCGAAGTCACCATCGCCGCGCGGGCCGTGACCGCGGCGGGCCCCGGCCCGACCGGTCCGGCGGTGACCGTGCACGTGGGCGGGGCGACCGTGCCGCAACCGCTGAACTGCTCGATCCGGTGCGAGTTCATCTCGCACCACGCCCCGGAGGTCGACGACGCCGACACCCTCCCGGTCGAGGTGGGCGTGCGGGTGCGGGTCGACCGGCCGGGCCAGGTGCTGGGCGCGTCCCTGCTGCGCGGCGCGCACCGGGGGCCGATCGTCCTGCGGATGTGGTCGGAGGACGGCGAACTGCTGGCCGAGCGCACGTGGGACCACCCCGGCCGGATGGCCGAGATCGACTTCCCGACCCCCGTGCCGGTCGAGCCGGGTCACGACTACGTGGTCTCGTACTACACGCCGCTGGGCGGCTACTCGACCTCCGAGAACTACTTCACCGGCACGGCGGTGCGGGCCCCGTTCACCGCGCCGCACAACGGCACGCACGGGGCGGGCGTCTACCACTACGGCGTCGGCGGCGGCTTCCCGACCGACAGCTGGCACGACAGCACCTACTGGGTGCAGCCCGAGTTCCGGGGCTGAGCACGGGGTCCGGGCCGGGCAGGCAGGGCAGGCCGGGCAGGCAGGCCAGGCAGGCCAGGCAGGGCGGGCGGCGGGAGCACCACGCCGCCCGCTCCACCCCTACCCCACCCCCTCCCCGCTCTTGCCTTGCCCGCCCTTCCCCTGCCCTCCCCTGCCCTGCCCTCCCCTGCCCTGCCCTCCCCTGCCCTGCCCTCCCCCGACCGGTCGATCCCGGCTCACCCCGCCGCGCGGTCAGCCAACGATCCGGTCGTACCGGATCGGCGTGTACCGGGCGGCCGTCTCCGGCGACCATGCGCGCTCGACCACCGGTTCACCATCGGGACCGGTGTGCTCCCGCACGACCGGCCGCGTCCTCGCCCCGTCCTCCCACCGGACGAACAGGGCCACGTGACCCGGGCTGTTGAGCGCGTCACCCGGCATCAGCTCCTCACGCGGGATCTCGCGGCTGACCTCACCGAGCCCGCTGGTCGGGCGCGAGCGGTCCAGGCCCCAGGCCAGCGAGACGAACCCGGAGCAGTCGGTGCGGTAGCTGCCGTGCTCGTTCTCGTGGCAGGCCCGTTGGCTGTAGGGCACGTGCGCCTCCAACCAGGTCCGCGTCCTGGCGAGGGCTTCCTCCCGGGACGTCGAGCGGTCCTCGGTGTACGCGCCGCACGCCTGGAGCGCGTCCGGCGCGTCGGCGAACGCGGTCGGCGCGGCCGGCGAGGTCAGCAGGGCGGCGCAGGCGAGAACGGCGGCCGTGGCGGTGCGGGTGGTCATCGTGCCCTCCGGTGCTGGGGGTGGCCACGGGCCGACCGGCCCGTGGCGCTTCGTCGTCCCCCGGTTTCCCGGCACCTGTCCGGGATTGCGCCAAACCACCTGCCCGGGTACTCGTCAGCGGCGGGTACGCCTCACGGGCCGGCGACCGCCGTCAGCGCGGGCGGGTCGACGTCGCCGAACTCCGGCAGCGGCCAGGTGCGCCACCACACCACCCCGGTCACGTCCCCGGCGGGCACGAAGCCGTACTCGCGGGAGTCGGTGGACATCGTCGGGTTGTCGCCGAGCACGAAGAAGCTGCCGGGCGGCACCACCGCCACCGCGTCGATCCCGCCCCGGCCGTCGGCCGCGCAGCACACGCCGGGGTCGCCGCCGGGCGACATCGCCAGCCACTCCCCCGACGCCGGGCGCACCCGGACCTCGCCGCCGGTGATGCGCACCTCGTCGCCCGGCAGCCCGAGGACCCGCCGCACCGCGGTGGCGTTGCCACGTGTGCGGAGAGTGATCAGGTCGAGGCGTTCCGGAGTGCCGTCGAAGGAGAGCACCCGGTTCCCGGACCGCAGGGTCGGGTGCATCCCGTCGCCCGACACGGGGGTCGACAGGACCACCGCCGCCAGCGCCACCACCAGGAAGAGCGACACCCCGCCACCGAACAGCGCGGCTGTGGTCCGTCCGCGCACCCGATGCCCCTCCCGCCGACCCCGACCGCCGCACGGGTCGACCTTGCGGAGACCCGAAGTTCACGCAGGGTAACTCACGACGGGCCGAGTCCGCACTAATGGGGTATGGCGGTGGGCTGGACGGCGGTACGGGAGCACAGCGACGCGGGGGCGGTGCGGAGGTCCTCAAGCGCGGCGGACCCCGCACCGCCACTCAGCAGCCCACCTGAGCCAGCCCACCTCAGGCAGCCCACCTCAGCGACCCACCTCGTCGAGCGCCCACCCGGCCACCGCCGAGTAGTACTCCCGCGCGTTCGGCGCCAGGTTGATCGAATGGCCGTACCCCGCCAGCACGAAGGTCCGCAGCGGAGCCGTGTAGTACGGCGCCTCGGCCGCCAGCACCGCCTCCGCCGACGAGCAGTCGGTGGCCAACGGACCGCACACCGCGCTGTCCCGGCTCCCCACCACCGACAGCACCGGCACCGTGATCAACCGGCTGTACGGCAGCAGCACCGCCACCCCGAGCCCGTCCACCGCCTCGGTCGGCGAGAACACGTCCTTGAGCGACTCCTCCAGCTCCGCCACCCGCCGCACCAGGGGACCGGGCGCGTGGAAGCTCGCGTACCGGGTCCCGGGCGCCGTGGTCAGGTAGCCCAGCGGGTGGAGCAGGCCGAACTTCGGGTCCAGGTTGGCGGGCCGGAAGTTCGCGAACGCGCCCACCACCCCCGGCGGGTTCACCCGGTGCGTCATGCCGGTCACCAGCACGCCGTCCACGTCCCGGTAGGTGCCGGCCTCGATGACGGCGATCGCCGCGCCGAGCGAGTGGCCGCCGACGATCACCCGGTCGAACCTCGGCCCGTACGCGCCGGTCCGCAGGCCGCCCACCACCTGGTGCACCACGTCGGCCTGGGTGAACGCGGTCAGCGTCACCGCCAGGGGCTTGGAGCTGCGGCCGGTGCCGAGGCGGTCGATGGTGAACGTGGCGAAACCGGCCTCGTTCTGCGCCACCCGGAACGAGTGCGCGCCGTCGGGGAAGTCCCAGTAGGAGCTGTTGTAGGTGGCGCCGGGGATCAGCAGCTGGACGGTCGCCGCCCCGGCCGGGGTGCAGAGGGTGCCGCGCACGACCTCGCGCTTGCCGAGCGCGGTCACCGGCGCGTCGACGTCGCGGCAGGCCGCCGGACCGGTCGCGGCCGAGGCGGGCGTCAGGGACGACGCCACCAGCAGGGCGACCAGGCCGACGGCGAGTGAGTACCGCAAGGAGGACCTACCTCCATCGTGATCGGGAACGGGACCGGGGGGTCATCGGCAGGCGGTTGGGGTACAGCAGGCCGTTCACCCTGGGCCGCACCGGTTTTCCCGGCACGGGGACGAGCCGCCAGCGGGCGGCGACGGTGGCGGCCACGAGCGCGATCTCCATCTGCGCGAACGCGTGGCCGGGGCAGTGGTGCAGGCCGCCCGCGAAGGGCACGTAGGCCCCTTTGGGCACGGTCGCGGCGCGCTCGGGCAGCCACCGGTCCGGGTCGAACTCCCCCGGCCGGTCGTGGTAGCGGGGGTCGTGGTGCAGGGCGTGCGGGCTGAACCCGACCTCGGCGCCCGCGGGCAGCTCCACGTCGCCCAGCCGGACGGCGCCGGCGGTGCGCCGCAGCATCAGCCACAGCGGGTACACCCGCAGCACCTCGTCCACGACGCGCCGGGTGTACGGCAGCGAGCGCAGGTCGTCGATCGTCGCCGGCCGGCCGTCGAGCACCCGGTCCACCTCGGCGTGCAGCCGCTCGGCCACCTCCGGGTGCCGGGCCAGCTCGTGGAACAGCCAGGACAGCGCGGTGCCGGTGGTCTCGCTGCCCGCGGTGAGCAGGGTGACCACGTGGTCGCGCACCTGGTGCGCGCCCATCGGCTCGCCGGTGTCCCCGTCGCGCGCGGAGAGCAGCACCGACAGCAGGTCGTCGCGGTCGCCGCAGGAGGAGCCGATCACCTCGTCCACCACGCGGTGCACGTGCGAGACCGCCTCGTCGAACCGCCGGTTGGCCCGGATCGGCAGCCTCTCCAGCACCGCCGGGGACAGCGCCCGGACCACGCCGAGCCGGATGAGCGTCGGGGTGTGCTCCCGGACCTCCGCGCTGATCCGCGCGTCGAAATCCGTCGAGAACAGGGTTCGGCCGACCACCGAGATCGCGAGGTCCTGCATCGCCCGGTCCACGTGCACCGGGAGTCCATCCCGCCAGGAATTCGCTAGTTCACCGGCCAGGGAGGTCATGGTTTCCGAATAGCGCACCAGGAACCGGCGGTGGAAGGCGGGCTGGATCATCCGGCGCTGCCGGCGGTGGAAATCGCCGTTCGTGCTCACCAGGCCGTCGCCGAAGGCGCGCCGGAGTTTGTCCACGAAGATGCCCTTCTCGAACACCTCGTCGACCAGCACCCGATCCGCCAATTCGGCCGTGGTGACCACGTGCAGCGGCAGTCCTCCCAGGTAGACCCGCACGACGGGACCGTACTCCGACAGCCGCGCGGTAAACGCGAGCCGTTGTCGCAACAGGGCCGCGGTGTGCCCCAGCACCGGTAATCGGCCCGGTACCCCGCGTTTTCCGGCGTCGCCGGTTTTCGGGCTGGCGGTCATCGCGCGCCGCTCCTCCTCCAGCCGAGCATTGACGGTGAGCACTCTATGCACCGTTCGGACGCCCGCGGGATCGCGCATTCGAGTTAAGTTGTTGCCTCCCCTGGTGCCGGCGGCCCACAGGCGGTTGGATGTCATGGATCAACCCCATGCCCAGCGTAAAAGTGCGGAGTGCGCCGTGAGCGACCTCGATTGGGTCCCCGAAGGCATCGACACGACCGTGCCCAGCATCGCCCGCACCTACGACTACCTGCTCGGTGGCGCGCACAACCTGGCCGTCGACCGCGCGATGGCGGAGAAGGTCGTCGCGGCGCTGCCCGGCACCCGCGACCTCGTTCGGCTGAACCGGGCGTTCCTCCGCCGTGCTGTCACCCATCTGGTGGAACAGGGGGTCCGGCAGTTCCTCGACATCGGCTCGGGCATCCCGACCGTGGGCAACGTGCACGAGGTCGCCCGCGGCCTGGACCCGCGGTGCCGGGTGGTCTACGTCGACAAGGACCCGGTCGCCGTCGCGCACAGCGGGCTGCTGCTGGCCGGCGACCCGAACTCCACCGCCGTGCAGGCCGACCTGCGCGAGCCCGACGACCTGCTGGCCAGACCGGAGGTCACCGGGCTGCTCGACTTCGACGAGCCGGTCGCGCTGCTGCTGCTGCTGGTCGTGCACTTCATGACCCCGGAGGACGACCCGGTCGGGCTGCTGGCCCGCTACCGCGACCGGTTGGTGCCGGGCAGCTACCTGGTCGTCTCGCACGCCACCGCCGACGGCCGCCCCGGCACCATGCGCCGCGCGGCCGAGCAGGTCCGGGAGAGCCGGTCGCGGGACAACCTGGTCTACCGCACGCACGAGGAGGTCACCGGGTTGTTCGCCGGCTACGAGCTGGTCGAGCCGGGCGTGGTCGGGTGCGCGCTGTGGCGGCCCTCGGGCGCGGGCGACGTGGCGAACCGGGCCGAGGACAACACGCAGGTCTGGGTCGGCGTGGGCCGCAAACCGGTCGGCGGCGGCTGAGGTGACCGTGCCGCTGCCGCTGGACGCGGACGCCCTGCGGGCCCGCTCGAAGCTGGCCAAGAAGTGGGCGTACCTGCTCAGCTCGAAGACGTTCGTGCCGATGTCGACCGCCGAGCTGGAGAGGCGGCTGCTGGGCCTGGTGGACCGGCTGTGCTCCGGGGTCGTGGTCGAGTCCCTGGCGCAGCACGCCGGCCGGGAGGTCGGCGAGGCGCTGGTGGGCCTGAACTGCACCACCCCCGAGGGGCTCCAGATCTCGATCGAGGTGGTCAGCAAGGGCCTGCTCGGCATGTCCTCGCTCGCGCCGCCGGACCGGCTGCGCAACCGCGTGGTGGACGTGATCGCCGCGCTGTCGGCGTCGTTCGTCGAGCGCATCCGGCAGGCCACGATGGAGCAGCAGGAGCAGCTGGGCCGCTCGCTCTACAAGGCGATGCGCGAGGCCCAGGTGGAGCTGCGGCTGAGCCGGGCGCGGGTCGACCTGCTGGAGACGCACTCGTCCACCGGCATCGCGACCGTCGAGCCGGACGGCGTGCTGGTGCGCTCGAACGACGCGCTGGCCCGCATCCTGGACCGGCCGACCGACGAGCTGGTCGGCCTGTCCCTGTTCGACCTGGCGCACCCCGACGAGCGGGCGGGGCTGCGGGCCGACATCGTCGGGCTGGCGGGCGAGGCGGCGCGGGGCGACGGGGCGCGGGCCGTCACGCAGCCGTGCCGGCTGCTGCGCGCGGACGGCGAGCCGGCGTGGGTGATGCTCACGCTCTCGCCGCTGCACCGGGCCGAGGCGCCGCCGCACGTGGTCGTGCTGGCCGAGGACGCCACCGACGTCAACCTGCTCCAGGGGCAGCTCAACCACCAGGCGCTGCACGACGTGCTGACCAGGCTGCCCAACCGGCAGTTCTTCACCAGCCGGCTGGAGCAGGCCCTGCGCACCGCCGACCCGCGCACCGGGGTCAGCGTGTTCCACCTGGACCTGGACGGCTTCTCCCGCCTCACCGGCGGGCTGGGCCGCGAGGTCGGCGACCACGTGCTCAAGGTCGTGGCGGGCAGGCTGGAGGCGGTGGTCGCGGGCGAGAGCGCGATGGTCTCCCGGTTCGGCCACGACGAGTTCGCGGTGCTGGTGGAGAACGGGCCGGCCACGCCGGACGTGGTGACCCTGGTGCGGCGGATCAACGACGTCCTGTCCGCGCCGTTCACCTCGCACGGCCACCGGGTCGCGGTGTCGGCGACCATCGGCGTGGTGCACCGCCCGCCGCCCGACTCGTCGCCGCTGGACCTGCTGGACTCGGCGGACCTGACGCTGCGGCGCGCCAAGTGCGGCGGCGCCCGGCAGTGGGAGCTGGCCGACCCGGAGCAGGACGGCCGGGACCGGCGCACGTTCAGCCTGGCCGCGACCATGTCCGGCGCGTGGGAGCAGGAGGAGCTCCTGGTGCGGTACCGGCCGGTGGTGCGGCTGGCCGACGGGTCGGTGGAGTCCGCCGAGGCGCTGCTGCGCTGGGACCACCCGACGCTGGGCGAGCTGCCGCACGAGCAGTGCGTGGCGCTGGCCGAGGACACCGGCCTGGCCGTGCCGCTGGGCGCGTGGGTGCTGCGGGTGGCGTGCGGGCAGGCGGCGGCGTGGCGGGCGGGGCTGGGCCGGGAGGTGCCGGTGCGCTGGGCGCTGTCGCCGAGCCAGGCGGCCGACCCGGAGCTGGTCGGCCTGGTGCGCGAAGCGCTGCGGGACACGGGCCTGGCGCCCTCGTCGCTGCGGCTGGGCGTGACCGGCCGGGTGCTGTTCTCCGGGCGCGGCGAGGCGGCGGACAACCTGGAGGTGCTGGCCGAGGGCGGGGTGTGCGTCGAGCTGGAGGAGTTCACCGGCGCGCCCGAGGACCTGCTGCGCGTGCTGGAGGGCCTGCCGGTGCGGGCGGTGCGGCTGGGTCAGACGCCGGCGGCCGAGCCGGGCACCCCGGTGGCCCGCGCGTTGGCGGGCGTGCTGGCGGTGGTGCGCGACGCCGGCATCGGCCTCACGGCCACCGGCGTCGCGACCCCCGAGCAAGCCCGGTGGTGGCGGGAGGTGGGTGCGGACACCGCGTCCGGTCCCCTGTTCGCCCCCGCCGGTCCACCGGACGACATCACCCGATAGCGCAAGTCAGGGCAGGCGCTGTCGGGGAGCCGGTGGCCAGGAACCCGAACGTGGTGCTGCCGCCGGGCGCGATCCCGGCGTTCCACGGCAGGTTCACGGCCGTCGCGGTCGAGCCGCTGGTGGTGATCTTCGAGCTCCACTGGCTGTCGATCCGCTGGCCCTCGCCGAGCTGCCAGCTCACCCGCCAGCCGGCGGACGGCGAGTTCTCCGGGTGGCGGACGGTGACCTCGGCGTGGAACCCGCGCCCCCACCGGGCGACCACGCGCAGGGTCGCGGTGCACTGGCCGGGCGTGGTCTTGAAGTCGGGCAGCTCGTCCAGGGTGATCACGCGGTCGTGGGCGTAGACGCGGCGCACGAAGTCCAGCGGGTTGACCACGCCGTCCTGGATGAACGACCCGCTCCAGGTGACGAACCAGCTCCAGCGGGCCTCGTAGGCGGCCAGCAGGTCGGGGTCCGGGATGGAGCCGACCTCGCCCAGCGCGACGAGCCTGCGGTCCTGGCCGAGCTCCACCAGCCGCTCGTACGGGCCGATCACCGGGCCGTGGTCGCCCTGCGGCGGGTAGGAGTCCATGCTGACGACGTCCACCACGTCGTCACCGGGGTACCACTCGGGCGCCACGGAGTTCCACACCCAGATCAGGTTGTGCAGCCCGTGGTGGCCGACCAGGCGCTGGTGCAGCAGCCGGTACAGCTCCTTGGCGGCCTCGGGGCCCTTGGCGCCCCACCAGAACCAGCCGCCCTCGGCCTCGTGCAGCGGGCGCCACAGCACCGGCACCTCCGCGGCGGCCAGGCGCTTGAGCTGCACGGCGATGGCGTCCACGTCGCGGATCAGCAGCCGGTGGTCCGCGGAGGACGGGTCGGCCAGGGCGGCGGCCACGTCGAACGTGGTCGCGTCGGTGTAGAAGCCGCGCCACCACTCCTTGCCCGGCTGGTCGATCAGCCCGCTGGGCGCGTTCCAGTGCCAGGCCATGGTGACCACGCCGCCGCGCCGGTCGTGGGCGATGGCGTGGTCGACGTCGCGGCCGACCGTGCCGCGCTCGACCCGGCTGGGCGAGTAGTCCATCAGGTCGTAGCCGCCGACGGCGGGCACCTCGCCGGTGTTCTGCTCGACCCAGTCGATGCTCGCCTGGTCCTGCTGGCCGGAGAGGATGGTCCGGCCGTAGTTGGCGGCCAGGTACCGCATGAGGCCCTTGGCCTCAGGGGTGGCGGCCGGGTCGGTGAGCGCGCCGGTGACCTGGTGCGGACCTCGGGGCGCGCTGGGGGTCACCTTGATCGCGTCGATCAGGTACCAGCCCCAGTTGTTCGTGATGGTGACCGTGTTGTCGCCCTCGACCAGCAGCACCTTGCCCGCGCCGGTGGTGGTGAACGTCGGGTTCGCCGGGAACTGGACGTCGCCCAGGCCGCTGCCGTTGAGCGACAGGGAGGCCGTCTTCGCGCCGTACGGGGTGGCGTAGCGGATGGTGAGGTCGTGCAGGCCGCCGGGGCTGTCCGGGATGGTGATGGTGACGCTGTCGGTGCCGGTGTCGAAGCCCGCCACGTAACCGCGGCCGGAGAAGCCGGGGACCGCGCTCTCCACGACGGTGCCGTTGAGCTCGCCGTCCTCGGCCTCGTGGAGGCCGGGCTCGGGCGGCGCGCTCGGGGTCACGCTGATCGCGTCGACCAGGTACCAGCCCCAGCCGGTGCCGAAGGTCAGGGTGTTGTCGCCCTCGGCCAGCAGCAGCTTGGAGCCGGTGGCCTCGGTGAAGGAGGCGCTCTCCGGCAGCGGGACCTCGCCGATCGCGGTGCCGTTGAGCGACAGGGCGGCGTTCTTGGGCCCGTACGGGGTGGCGTAGCGGATGGTGAGGTCGTGCAGGCCGCCGGGGCTGTCCGGGATGGTGATGGTCAGGGTGTCGGTGGGCTCGTCGAACCCGGCGACGTAGCCGGTGCCGGAGAAGCCCTCGACGCCCGACTCGACCACCGTCCCGGACAGCGCGCCGGCCTCGGCTTCGAGCCACGGGCCCGGTTGGGCCCCGGCCGTGCCGGGGGTCAGCAGGGTGGCCGCCATCAACGAGACGAGCAGCAACAACCTCACGTCGTCATGTCCCTTCACCGCCGTTGGCAGGGGCGCCGGTCCCGCCCCCACTTTTCTGGGAGCGCTCCCAGCGAGCATAGGGGGCGGGAGGCGTTCGACAAAGCGCTGTTCGCGCGCGGCGGCGCGCGGGCAGGGCCACCCGGAACGCCGCCGCACCGGCCGGGGTTCGCCCGGGGGCAACGCCGTCCCGGGTGAACCCCGGCCGGGGTCACGCCGAGCGGCGCCGCTCCCCGCTCGTGCCGCCGAGACCGCACAGCTCGTCGGCGTCGGCCCACAACTGCTCCTCGCGCCGCTCGTCGTAGGACTCCGCCGACGACGGGATCACCTCGCCCCGGCTGATGTACGCGCCGCTCTCGGCGGGCCGAGGACCCGCCATCACCTCCGCCAGCAGCCGCCCCGCCTCAGCCGGACCGGTGGCGATCGGCGTGGCGCGCAGCAGGTGGCCGACCCCCGCGAACAGCGCTCGCGCCACCGGGTTCGCGTCGCGCGCCAGGCTCGTGCCCGGCACCAGACCGGGGTTGTAGGTGTAGGCGTCCACCCCCTCCGGCAGCCGGCGCGCGAGCGCGTGCACGAGGTAGACCACGCCCAGCTTGCTGGTGGCGTACGCGCGCCGACCGTCCTCGGGCCCGCCCTCCACCGGCCTGGCCAGCTCGCGCGGACCCGTCCAGCGCGGCGGCGGGACCAGTCCCAGGGTGTTGGTCTCCGGGTTGTGGACGTCGCTGCCCACCACCACGATCCGCGCCGGGGCGGTGAACTTCGGCAGCAGCAGGTTCAGCAGCAGGTGGTAGGCGAGCACGTTGACGCCGAAGGTCATCTCGATCCCGTCGGCCGTGGCCTTGAGGGTGGACCGCACCTGGAGCCCCGCGTTGCCCAGGAACCCGTCCAGCGGCCGGTCCACCCGGGCGGCGGCGCGCCGGATGTCGGCGAAGGACGCCAGGTCGCCGGTGATCTCCGAGACGTTGCGGTTGCCGGTGCTCGCGGTCAGCTCGGCGGCCAGTCCCGGCCTGCGGTTGAGCACCAGCAGGTGGCGGTCCGGGTGGTGGCGCAGCAGGTGCTCGGCGGCGTGGCGGCCCAGGCCCCGGCTCGCGCCCGTCATCAGGATGGTGGACACGGTTCCTCCAGGTACTCAATTCAAAGTGGTACTGAGTACCATACAGGACTTCGTACCGGACCCGGTATGCTGGACCCGTGCCCGAAGCCGTGCCCCTCCGCCAGCGCAAGCGGCAGCGCGCGCGGGAACAGATCGTGGAAGCCGCGTTCGCCCTGTTCGCCGAGCGCGGGTTCGGCGAGGTGACCGTGGCCGACATCGCCGAGCGCGCCGAGGTCGGGCGCACCACGTTCTTCCGCTACTTCGGCGACAAGCAGGAGGTCGCGTTCTCCGACGAGCGGCAGATCGTCGAGCGGCTGACCGAGCGGCACCGGGCACTGCCGGCGGCGCACGACCTGGCGGGCGTGGTCGAGCAGATCCGCGCGGTCGTGGTGGAGCTGTGCGACGAGCTGACCGCGGACGTCGAGCACTACCGCGCCTACGAGCGGCTGTTGCGGGAGAACCCCGAGTTGCAGGACCGCGCGGCACGCAAGTTCCACGTGCTCGGCGAGGTGTTCCGGGACAACCTCCTGGGCCGCGGCACGCCCCGCGTGGTGGCCCTGCTCGCGCCGCACCTGGCCCTGGCGTGCTACCACGCGGGGCGTGAACTGGCGGGCGGCGACCCGACCGCGCTGCGCGCGGCGGTGGACTCCGCCTTCGCACAGTTGAGCGAATCTTTCGGCCCGGCGTGACCTGATCGCCGGATTCCTGTCGGTCCGGTGGGCTAAGTTTTCCCCTGCCATGCGACTCATCGGACGGGATCACCCAGCCGGGGTGCTGCGCGCCGAGGTCGACCGCGCCACCCGCAGCCACGGCGGGCTGGTGCTGGTCACCGGCGAACCCGGGATCGGCAAGACCACCCTGGTGACCGGCGCGGCCGAGCAGGCGCGTCGACTGGGCGCGCTCGTGCTCGCCGGGTCCTGCTGGGACTCCGACAGCGCGCCCGGTTACTGGCCCTGGGTGCAGGTGGTGCGGGCGCTGCGCCGGGCCGCCACCGACGAGGAGTGGGCGGCGGTCGACCAGGGCCTCCTGGCCGTGCTGCTCGGGGAGGCGCCGGGCGAGCAGCCGCCGGAGGGCTTCCCGCTCTACGACGCGGTGACCACGGCGCTGGTCGCGGTGTCGCACCACCGGCCGGTGGTGGTCGTGCTGGAGGACCTGCACTGGGCCGACCCGGCGTCGTTGCGGCTGCTGGAGTTCGCCGCCCGGCACACCTGGTTCGAGCGGCTGCTGCTCATCGGCACCTACCGCGACGCCGAGGTGGACGCGGAGGTGGACGCCGGGGCCGGCTCCGGGGTCACCGCCGCGGAGCACCCGGTGCGGCCGCTGCTCACGCCGCTGCTCGGCCGCGCCGCCACCCTCGCGCTGACCGGCCTCGACCCCGCCGGGGTCGGTGAGCTGATGACCCGCACGGCGGGCCGGGAGCCGGACCCGGACCTGGTCGCCGAGGTGCACCGGCGCACCGGCGGCAACCCGTTCTTCGTCGAGCAGACCGCCCGGCTCTGGCACGGCGGCGGCCCGGTGACCGCGGTCGCGCCGGGCGTGCGGGACGCGGTGCGGCGGCGGCTGTCGCTGCTGCCCGGCCCGCTGGGCGAACTGCTGGCGTCGGCGGCCGTGCTGGGCCGCGAGTTCGACCGGCGGGTGCTCGCCGCGACCGCGGCCCGCCCCGTCCCCGAGGTGGACCGGCTGCTGGAGCAGGCCGTGCGGGCGCGGCTGGTGCACGGGCTGGGCGGCGGCCGGTTCGCCTTCGCCCACGACCTGGTGCGCGAGGCGCTGTACGACGCGCTGCCCGACGCGGACGAGCGGCACGCCGCCGTGGTCCGGGCGCTGGAGGGCGACCTCGCCGCCCGGTCGCTGCCCACCGGCTTAACCCTGCACACCGACCTGACCCGACCCGCTGATCCGCCCCGACCCGGCGACCTGAGCCCACCCGGCGAGCCGACCCGGCCCGGCGACCTGGCCCGGCCCACTGATCCGACCGGGCCCACCAACCTGGCCCGGCCCGGCGATCCGACCCGACCCACCCCCCTCTCCCGGCCCGGCGATCCGACCCGACCCATCCACCGGGTGCTGCCCACCCACCGGGTGCTGCCCGCCGACCTGGCCCGGCACGCGTACCTGGCGGGAGACCGGCTCCCCGCCGACCGCGTGGTGGCCGTCATCGTGGCGGCGGCCCGGGACGCCGGCAGCAGGCTCGCGGTCGAGGAGGCGGTGGGCCACTACCGGCGGGCCATGGAGCGGGCGCGGGGGCCGCTGCGGCGGATCGCGGTGGCCGTCGAACTCGGCCACGAGCTGTGCCACTCCGCCGACCACACCACCGCGCACCACGTCTTCGACGAGGCGGCCGCCCTCGCCCGGTCGCTGGCCGACCCGGAGCCCCTGGTCCGCGTCGCGCTGGCCTGCTTCCGGTTCAGCGACCAGGAGGGCCCAGGCGGGCGGCTGCTGCGCGAGGCGTACGGCCGGTTCATCGGGCCGCCGCCGGACGTGCCGGTGGAGGAGCTGGCCCGCCGGATGGGTCTGCGCGCCATGGAGGTCGCGGCCGACGACGCCGCGCTCACCTCGGGCCTGTGGGCGGCGCACGACACCTCCGCCGGCATCGCCGACGCCGAGCGGCGGCTGGAGCTGATCGACGAGCTGATCACCGTGGCGCGCCGCAGCGGCGACCACGACACCGAGCAGTTCGCGGCCTCGATGCGCTGGGTGGCGCTCGTGGAGCTGGGCGACCCGCGCTACCTGGACCAGCTGCACTCGTTCGTGGCCCTGGCGGAGCGGTTGGGCACCACCAGGTTCGGCTTCTCCGCCGCCGCCGACCAGTCGATCATCTGCACCCTGCACGGCCGGTACGCCGAGGCCGAGGCGCTGCTGAGCAGGGCGGCCGACCTGGGCGCGCGGGTGCACGCCGCGTTCTCCATGGTGTACCTGCACCTGCGGTGGGCGCTGCTGCTGCCGCAGGGCCGGTTCGCCGAGCTGGAGCAGTTGGCGGAGGAGCTCGCGGCGAGCACGCACCCGGCCGTCGGGCTGCTGCTCGGCCTCACGGCGCTGGAGCGCGGCGACGTCGAGTCGGCCCGCGCGCACCTGGACGTGCCGGTGCCGGACGAGCGGTACCAGCCGACGTTCGAACCGCTGCGGCTGCGGTTCCTGGCCCAGTTCGCGGCCGCCGCGGGTGACCGCGAACTCGCCGGGCGGGTGCGCGGGCTGCTGGCGCCGCACCGCGGCAAGTGGCTGGTGTCGCTGTACGGGTGCGACATCAGCGGCCCGGTGGACCTGTGGCTGGGCGTGGTGGACCTGGTGCTGGGCCGGTGCGACGAGGCCGAGGCGGAGCTGACCGCGGCGCGGCGGTCGGCCGAGCGGCTGCGGGCCCGGCCGTGGGCGGCGCTGGCGGACCGCCACCTCGCCGCGGTGGCGCGCGTGCGGTCCGGCAGGGCCCCGGCGGTCGTGCCGACCCTGGCCCGGCGCGCCGACACCGACCCGGCCGACGAGTTCCGCCGCGACGGCGAGGTGTGGTCGCTGACGTTCGGCGGGGTGACGGTGCGGGTGCCGGACTCGAAGGGCCTGCGGGACCTGCACGTGCTGCTGAGCAGTCCCGGCGAGCCGGTGCCCGCGATGACGCTGCTGGCGCCGGGGGCGGTGGCGTTCGCGCGGCTCGGCAGCGACCCGGTGCTCGACGACGAGGCCAAGGCCCGGTACCGGCGGCGGCTGGCGCTCCTGGACGAGGAGATCGACCGGGCGCCCGACGACGAGCGGGCCGCCGCGCTCGACCGGGAGCGGGCGGCCCTGCTGGAGGAGCTGCGCGCCGCGGCCGGGTTGGCCGGGCGCACCAGGAGGCTCGGCGACGAGGTCGAGCGGGCGCGCAAGACCGTCACCGCCCGAATCCGCGACGCGCTGCGCAAGCTCGACGCGCGCCACCCCGGTCTCGCGGCCCACCTGCGGGAGACCGTCTCGACCGGGGCGACGTGCGTCTACTCAGGACGGTCTCACTTCCGGTTGTAGAGCCTCATGGTCAGCGAGCCGAACACGGCCGTGAGGACGACGACGTAGCCGAGCGTCCACAGCATCGCGTCGGCGTTCACCTCGCCAGCCATCAGCGCGCGCACCGCGTCGACGAGCTTGGTGATCGGGTTGACGTTGACGAACGCCTGGAGCCAGCCGGGCATGGTGGTCGGCATGACGTAGACGTTGGACAGGAACGTCAGCGGGAACAGCACCAGCATGCTCACGCCCATCACGGACTTCTCGCTGCGCATCAGCAGGCCGAACATGGTCCAGATCCAGGAGAACGCGAACGAGAAGCCGACCAGCGCGGCGACGCCGAGCACGACGCCGACGAACCCGCCGCCGGGCCGGAACCCGAGGACGAGGCCGACGACCACGATGGTGGTCGAGGCGAGCACGTAGCGCAGCAGGTCGCCCAGGATGTAGCCGACCATCGGCGCGGGGCGCCAGATGGGCAGCGTCCGGAACCGGTCGAACACGCCCTTCTCGATGTCGGTGTTCACCGCGAGGCCCGTGTACATGGTGATCATCACGACGCTGGTGACCGTGATGCCCGGCAGCAGGTACTGGATGTACTCCGCCGGCGAACCGGCCAGCGCGCCGCCGAACAGGTAGGTGAACATCAGGATCATCATGATCGGGAACGCGGTCACGTCGAACAGCTGCTCCGGCACGTGCTTGATCTTGAGCACGGCGCGCCAGCCGAACGTGAGCGACACCGACAGCGCGCTGGGGCGCGGCGGGCGCTCGGTCTCCAGCAGCACCTCGCCCAGGTCCGCGGTCCTGGGCGCCGGCAGCAGCTCGGCCTCCTTGGTGACGGTCACGCCGCCGCCTCCTCGTCCTTGTTGTTGCTCTTGTTCTTGTTCTTGTCGGTCAGGGCCAGGAAGACCTCGTCCAGGCTGGGTTGCCCCAGGGAGAAGTTGTCCACGGTGATGCCCTCGCGGGCGAGCCGGGCCAGCGCCTCGGCGGCCTGCTCGGTGGTGCGGTCGGTCAGCCGGGCGGTCAGCGCGACCGGGTCCGGGTCGAGCAGCACGTCCGCGTCGAGCACGTCGGCCAGCACGCGCTGGGCCATCGGGCGCTGCTCGGCGTCGCGCAGGCGCAGGTGCACCGCGCCGACGCCCACCGACGCCTTCAGCTCGCCCTTGGTGCCCTCGGCGATGACACGGCCGTGGTCGATCACCGCGATGCGGGAGGCGAGCTGGTCGGCCTCGTCGAGGTACTGGGTGGTCAGCAGCACGGTGGTGCCGTGGGCGACGACCGCCCGCACGATGTCCCACACCTGGTTGCGGCTGCGCGGGTCCAGGCCCGTGGTGGGCTCGTCCAGGAACAGCAGCTTCGGGGTGTTGAGGATGCTGGCCGCGATGTCCAGCCGGCGGCGCATACCGCCCGAGTAGTGCTTGACCTGCTTGCCGGCGGCCTCTGTCAGGCCGAACGCCTCCAGCAGCTGCGCCGCGCGGCTCTTGGCGCGCGGCCGGCCGTGGCCGAGCAGCCGCGCGAGCATGACCAGGTTCTCGGTGCCGGTGAGGTCCTCGTCGACCGAGGCGTACTGACCGGTGAGGCTGACCAGCGAGCGCACGGCGTCGGGGTCGGCGCGCACGTCGTGGCCGAACACCCGCGCCTCACCGCCGTCGGGGCGCAGCAGCGTGGCCAACATCCGGACCGTCGTGGTCTTGCCCGCCCCGTTGGGGCCGAGCAGTCCGTACACCGTCCCGGCGGGCACGGTCAGGTCGACGCCGTCCACCGCGCGGGTGTCGCCGAAGACCTTGACCAGGCCCGACGTTTCGATGGCGTTCATCTTGTCCTCTCCAGGCGTCACTGAACTCTTCTCCGGGGGCGCGCGCTTCCACGCCACACCACCTAAATTGACGCCCAGCCCACCAAGAACTGTTCGCACGCCCCCACCCCTACCGCGCGAGCCCCCTCGCTAGACCAGACCTAGCACCGCGAGTCGTACGTCCAGACCTCGCGAGTCGTACGTCCAGGACCCCCGAATTCAGCGTTCAGAACGACGAACTCCACGTTCGCACACACCGAAGTGCGCGTGAACGTGGAGTTCGGGGGTCCTGAACGTACGACACGAGGGTCCTGAGCGTACGACTCGCGGGGTCTGAGCGTACGACTCGCGGGGGGTTAGATGCGGCAGGTGTCCAGGGAGCTCACCAGGATGGCGCGGGCGCCCACGCGCCACAGTTCGTCCATGATGAACGGGGCGTCGTCGCGCGGGACCAGGGAGCGCACCGCGACCCAGCCCTCGCGGGCCAGCGGCGAGACGGTGGGCGACTCGATGCCGGGCACCAGCTTGAACGCCTCCTCCTGCGCCTCCGCCGGGCAGTCGAAGTCGAGGATCACGTAGCGGCGGGCGATGAGGACGCCCTGGAGCCGCCGGTGCAGGATCTCGACCGCGCGCACCGAGCCCGGCGTGTCGGCGACGGTGTCGCCCTGGACCAGCACCGCCTCCGACTTGAGGATCGGCGAGCCGAACGTCTCCAGGCCCGAGGTCTTCAGCGTGATGCCGGTCTCCACCACGTCGGCGATCGCGTCGGCCACGCCCAGCTCCACGGCCGTCTCGACCGCGCCGTCCAGCCGCACCAGGTGCGCCTTCACGCCCAGGTCGTCCAGGTGCTGCTCGACCAGGTTCGGGTAGCTGGTCGCGATCCGCTTGCCCGCCAGGCCCGCCGCGTCGTCGATGGTGCCGGGCTTGGACGCGAAGTAGAACTTCGCCCGCCCGAAGCCCAGCGGCAGGATCTCCTTCGCGGACACCGTCGAATCCAGCAGCAGGTCGCGGCCGGTGATGCCGACGTCCAACGACCCCTCCCCCACGTACACCGCGATGTCCCGGGGCCGCAGGAAAAAGAACTGCACATCATTTGCCGGGTCCGCCACGATCAGCTCACGGCCGGACCTGTTCACCCGGTAGCCCGCTTCCGCCAGCATTTGCGCCGCGGGAGCACTCAACGAACCCTTGTTGGGCAGGGCGAAGCGAAGAGGAGCCATGGGGCGCAGTCTCCCACACCGGGCACCGCATCCCCGTCCCGGGCACACCCCTCCGTCCCACGGGGTGGAAACCACCCGGTGTCGTGGCCTGATCACCCGTTCGCGGCTCCCACCAGGTGAGCGAGGCCGCGCGAACGCCTTTCCGCACCGGTCCGCCCGATTCACCGGGCGCGCCCCGAAAAGCGACGAAACACGACAGGACGACCAACCGGAAATGTCCGTTCCCATTATCACGTGAGCCGCGCAAGGGTATTCCACTACCCTGGCGGGATTCCCCCGGCGGGAGGTTGCCCGTGCGTCGACCCGTGGCGCCCCTCGCCTGCTCGGCGTTCACGCTCATCGGTCTCGGCACCGGCGCGGGCGGTGTGCTGCTGGTCGAACAGCTCCGCGATTACGGCGTGGACCGCGCCACCATCGGCCTCACCTTCTTCACCGGCTCCGCCGGTTTCGTGGTCGCCGGCGCCACCGCGGGCGCGCCGGTCCAGCGGTTCGGCTACCGCGCCGCGCTCGTCGCCGGCGGCGCGCTCCACACCCTCACCGCCCTGGTCACGGCCGCGCGCCCCGCGTTCGCGGTGCCGGTCCTGCTCCAACTGGCCGTCGG
Source organism: Saccharothrix lopnurensis (assembly GCF_042658445.1). Lineage (NCBI taxonomy): Bacteria > Bacillati > Actinomycetota > Actinomycetes > Pseudonocardiales > Pseudonocardiaceae > Saccharothrix > Saccharothrix lopnurensis. Next base: position 36,941 of record NZ_JBHSQO010000015.1, read on the forward strand.
CTGCGCCACGGGCCTGCTGGAGTCGGTCCTCAACGCCCAGCTCGCCACCCTGCCCGGGGCCACCTCGCTGCTCAACCGCCTGCACGCGTTCTTCGGCGTCGGCGCCCTGCCGGGTCCCGTCCTGGCCACCCGGGTCCTGGCGCACGCGCCGTGGCCCGCGGTCTGGTTGGTGCTCGGCCTGGCCGGCGTGCCGCTGGTGCTGGGCTTCCTGGTGGCGAACCCCCGGTCGCCGACGCCGCGCGCGACCCGGGAACGCACCCCGGGCGGCCTGGCCAGGACCACGCTGCGGCAGCGCGGGGTGCGGTCGGCAGCCGTCCTGCTGACCGTCTACGTGGGACTGGAGCTCGGCGTCGGCACCTGGGCGTTCAGCCACCTGGTCGACGCGCGCGGCCTGCCCGACCAGCTCGCCGGGTACGCGGTCGGCGGCTACTGGCTGGGGCTGACCCTGGGCCGCTTCCTGATCAGCCCACTGGCCGCGCGCGTGGGGCTGACCGACACCGGCCTGATGACCGCCTGCCTGGCCGGTGTCGCCGCCGCCTCGGCCGCCTGGTCGCTGCCCGGCGCGGCGGTGGCCGGCCTGGTGCTGCCGGGTTTCTTCCTCGGCCCGGTGTTCCCGACCACGATGGCGCTCGTGCCGCGACTGGCCGGCGACCGGCTCGCGCCCGCCGCCATCGGCGTGGTGAACGCCGGTTCGGTGGTGGGCGGCGCGGCCCTGCCCTGGCTGGCCGGCACGCTCGCCCAGGGCCTGGGCGCGTGGGCGCTCGCGCCGTTCGCCGCGGCGCTGGCCGTGCTGCAACCGGCCGTCTGGTGGCCGTTGGCGGCCCGCGCCCGTTAGCGCGAGTCGCGGGGAGGGCATGAGCCAACCCGGGCACGGACCGTCACCGCCACGGACCGTCACCGCCACGGGCCGTCACCGCCACCTCACCGCTCGGCCAGCAGCCGGTCGAACGGCACGAAGTCCACCTCGGGCCCGGCCGCCGCCGGACGTCCGGCCAGCAGGTCGGCCAGCTCGCCGCCGGCCCGCTCGACCCGGGCCGGCAGCCCCTCCGCGCCCCAGTCCGACGAGGCCGCGTACACCCCGGTCGGCACGACAACCGCCCGCAGGTGGGCGAACAGCGGCCGGAGGGCGTGGTCCAGCACCAGGGAGTGCCGCTCGGTCCCGCCGGTCGCCCCGAGCAGCACCGGCTTCCCAACCAGCGACCCCGGTTCCAGCACGTCCACGAAGGACTTGAACAGCCCGCTGTAGGACGCGTTGAACGTCGGCGTCACCGCGATCAGCCCGTCCGCGCCGACGACGTCCTCCACCGCCGCGCGCAGCCTCGGCCCCGGGAACCCGGTGACGAGGTTGTCGGCCACGTCCCGGGCCAGGTCGCGGAGGTGCACCGTGCGCACCTCCGCCCCCGGCAACCGGGCCGCCACCGCGCCGGCGAGCCGACCGGCCAGCAGTTCGCTGGACGACGGCGAGCCGAGGCCCGCGTGCACGACCGCCAGCGTCGTCATCGCGCGTCCGCCTTCCCGGTGCGGGCCCCGACCAGCGAGGCGTGGGTGGGCGCGTCCGGCACGTCGGCGGGCCGGCCGATCGCGAACTCGCGACGCAGCGTCGGCACGATCTCGCCCAGCAGGTCCAGCTGCTCCAGCACCGTCTTCAGCGGCAGCCCGGCGTGGTCCATCAGGAACAGCTGCCGCTGGTAGTCGCCGAAGTGCTCGCGGAAGGTCAGGGTCTTCTCGACGACCTCCTGCGGGCTGCCGACGGTCAGCGGCGTCTGCTCGGTGAACTCCTCCAGCGACGGCCCGTGCCCGTACACCGGCGCGTTGTCGAAGTACGGCCGGAACTCGCGCACCGCGTCCTGGGAGTTGCGGCGCATGAACACCTGACCGCCCAGGCCGACGATCGCCTGGTGCGCGCCGCCGTGCCCGTGGTGCTCGTAGCGCTCCCGGTAGAACGCGATCAGCCGCTGGAAGTGCTCCTTGGGCCAGAAGATGTGGTTGGCGAAGAAGCCGTCGCCGTAGTAGGCGGCCTGCTCGGCGATCTGCGGGCTGCGGATCGACCCGTGCCAGACGAACGGCGGCACGTCGTCGAGCGGGCGCGGCGTCGAGGTGAACGACTGGAGCGGCGTGCGGTGCTTGCCCTGCCAGTCCACGACGTCCTCCCGCCACAACCGGTGCAGCAGCGCGTAGTTCTCGATGGCGAGGTCGATGCCGTCGCGGATGTCCTTGCCGAACCAGGGGTAGACGGGCGCGGTGTTGCCGCGGCCCATCATCAGGTCCACCCGGCCGTCGGCCAGGTGCTGGAGCATCGCGTAGTCCTCCGCGATCTTCACCGGGTCGTTGGTGGTGATCAGGGTGGTGGCGGTGGACAGGACCAGCCGCTCGGTGCGGGCCGCGATCCAGCCGAGCATGGTGGTCGGCGAGGACGGCACGAACGGGCGGTTGTGGTGCTCGCCGGTCGCGAACACGTCGAGACCGACCTCCTCGGCCTTCAGCGCGATCGCGACCATCGCCTTGATGCGCTCGGCCTCGGTCGGCGTCCGCCCCGTGGTGGGGTCGGGCGTCACGTCGCCGACGGTGAAGACACCGAACTGCATGACCACTCCTCAAGTAGTTGCGCTTTCAACTAACTCGCTCAACCGTACCCGAGCCCGCGCTATTCCGTGCTTGCCGGGTGGCGCGGCCCACGCCAAGGTGGGAGGCCAACGCGACAACCGGGGGAGGCTGCGGTGGACGAACTCGTCCGGCGGGCCGCCGCGATCGTGCCGGTGCTGCACGCCCGCGCCGCCTGGGGCGAACGGCACCGCCGCCTGCACGACGAGGCGCTGGAGGCCATGGCCGACGCGGGCGTGTTCCGCCTGCGCGCCCCCGCCGGGCACGGCGGCCACGAGGCCGACCTGGGCGCGGTGCTGCGGGTGGTCGCCGAACTGGCCCGCGGCGACGGGTCGGCGGCGTGGACGGCGGCGGTGTGGGCGGTCTCGACGTGGGTGGCCGGCCGGTTCCCCGAGCACGTGCGGCAGGAGGTCTTCGCCAAGCCGGACGCGCGGATCACCGGCATCCTCAGCCCGACCGCCACCGCCGCGCCCGTGCCCGGCGGCGTGCTGGTCAACGGGCGGTGGGCGTTCACCACGGGCGCGCCGCAGTGCGACTGGGCCACCAACGCCGCGCTGCTGGCCCCGCACCGGGAGCCGGTGGTGCTGGCGCTGCCGGTGGCCGACCTGGAGGTGGTGGACGACTGGCACACCACCGGCCTGCGCGCCACGGGCGGCGTCACCACGCTGGCCAGGGACGTGTTCGTGCCCGCCGACCGCGTCCTGCCGCTGTCGCCGCTGCTGGAGGGCGACCCGGCCGCGGCGCGGGCGCTGTTCCGCGCCCCCTACACGCCGGCCGCGTGCGCGACGGTCAGCGGCCCGGCGATCGGCCTGGTCCGCGCGGCGCTGCGGCTCGCGACCGACGGCCCGCGCACCCGGGAGGCGACCGTGCTCGCCGACGACTCGGAGCTGCACGCGAACCGCGCCGCCTCGGTGGTCGACGCGAAGGTGCTCACCGGGAGCACGTGGACGCCCCGGGAGCGGGCGTGGGTGCGGCAGGACCTGGTCGAGGCGTGCCTGCGGGCCAAGGACGCGGTCGACGTGCTGGAGGGCGAGGACCCGGTGCTGCACCGGGTCCGGCGGGACGTGCACGCGCTGAGCCTGCACGCCGTGCTGCACCCCAACGCCAACCTGGAGCGGTACGCGCAGGTCTTCACCGGACAGCCGGGCGGCGGCTGACGTCCGGCGGCCGACGTCCCGCGGCCGACGTCCGGGTGGGCGAATTCCACCGCCCCGGCCACTATCTGAACATGGCATTCATTACCATATCTGGGTGACGATCACCCGCGAAGCGCCGACGCGCGACTTCAACCGCTACCTCACCGCCCGACTGCTGTCCGTCGCGGGCAGCCTGGTGTCCGTCGTCGCCCTGCCCGTGCTCGTCTACCGGCTGACCGGCTCGGCCGGCTGGACGTCGGCGGTGGCGATGGCCGAAGCCCTCCCCTACCTGCTGTTCGGCCTGGTCGCGGGCGCGTGGGCGGACCGGGTCGACCGCAAGCGGCTCATGGTCGGCCTCGACCTGGCCACGGCGGGAGTGCTGCTGACCGTACCGGTGGCGTGGTGGCTGGACGCGCTCACCGCGCCGCACGTGGTCGCGGTGGCGTTCGCCGCGCAGACCGCGTTCGTGTTCTTCGACGCGGCCAACTTCGGCGCGCTGCCGTCGCTGGTGGGCAAGCAGGCGCTGACCGACGCCTACGCCAAGCTCTACGGCCGCACCACGCTGGCGGAGCTCGCGGTGCCGCCGCTGGCGGGCCTGCTGGTGGCGGTGACCGCGCCCGCCGGGCTGATCGCGGTGCACGCGGTGGCCGCCGTGGGCTCGGCGGCGCTGGTCCGCGCGATCACCGGCGCGCTGTCCGCGCCCCGGGAGCACCGCCCGCCGCTGGTCCGCGACATCGGGGTGGGCCTGCGGTTCCTGTGGGGGCAGCCGATCGTGCGCACGTTGACGCTGGTGGGCGCCACGCACTCGGCCGCGGCCGGGGCGTGGGTGGCGGTGCTGGTGCCGTGGGCGGACCGGGTGCTGGGGGTGGCGCCGAGCGGTGACGTGCGGCTGGCCGTGCTGTTCAGCTGCTGGGGGTTGGGCGCGCTGGGCGCGTCGAAGCTGGTGCCGGTGCTGTCGCGGCGGTGGGGCGGGGCGCGGTTGGCGCTGGGCGCGTTGCCGGTGTCGCTGCTGTGCGCGGTGTCGGCGCTGCTGAGCACGCACTGGCTGGCGGCGGCCGGCGCGGCGGTGGCGTGGGGGACGGCGCACTCGACGGTGGTGCTCAACGCCATCACCTACCGGCAGCAGGTGTGCCCGGCGGAGTTGCAGTCGCGGGTGAACACGACCGCGCGGATGCTGTCGTGGGGGGTCGGTCAGCCGCTGGGGGCGGCGCTGGCGGGTGGGGTGGCGATGGCGGGTGGACCGCGGGCCGGGCTGGCGGCGGGGGCGGCGGTGCTGGCGGTGGGGGTGGCGCTGGCGTGGGTGACGCCGACGCTGCGCCGGGCGGCGGGTTAGTCGAAGTGGAGGAAGAGGTCCGCGAAGGTGTCGCTCGACGGGGGCATCGGCACGTTCTCGCTCAAGAGCCGGGCCCGCACCTCGTCCCACTCCGGGAGCGGCTGCGGGCCGAGCAGCCTCTCGGCCCGGTCCACGATGACGTGCAGTGCCGGTCCCAGGCTCCCGTAGAAGGCGCGGTTCTGCCACCGGGGCTCCGCCAGGAGGATCTCCGGGTACAGGTGGGCAACCGTCAGCACGGTCCTCATGTCGATCCCGAAGGGAACCGGGTACTCGGCCAGGCTCTTGACCGCCCGGAGGGTGAATTCCTTGCCCAAGGTCCTCCCGCGAATCCTCAGCAACAGCGACAGCGCCCTACCCACCTCCTGGAGGTCCTCGGTGGAGGCGTTCCCGGGCGGGTCCACGAGCAACGAGGTCGACACCTTCCGCGGCGACACCAGGACGGGCACGATCCAGGTCAGCATGTGGTCGGTCCACCCCGAGCCCCGTTCGAGGAAGATGTGATCGTCGACCAGCCCCATGCCACGCTGGACCCGTGCGGCGTGCACCGGGTCGGCGCCGATCCTGGCCAGCCAGTACTCGTCCACCCCCGCTTTCCCGGAAGGCACGGCCGGTCGCGTCGGGCTCAAGGTCGTCCCGTCGGTGTTGAGCGAGAACAGCAGGGCCTGCCAGCTGTCGGGGTCGAGGCCGGAGCGCCACAGGAACAAGGCGGACCGCCAGTTCCCCAGCGCCTCCCCCTGGTCGTCGCCGAACGGGCCGACCAGGTCGAGACCGGTGGCCGGGTCCCCGCACCAGGTCGCCAGGGTGGTCAGGTTCGCCGAGTACACCGCCACCTGCCGGACGAGGTCCAGCGGCGTCGGCCGGTAACCGTCGAACCGGGCGGAACGCCTCCGCTGCCGGTATGACCGGAGGAGTTCTTCGAGGGCGCGTCGGACGTTGCGCCGTTCCTCGTCCGGCATGGTCCCGAAGATCGCCGCCGCGAACTCGGTGATCGAGGGTCGAGCCGCCCAGACCTGGTGGGACAGCAGCGCGAACAGCACCTCGTCGTCCAGCGGGCGGTCCCCGTAGCGGCCCCCGTAAGCCGCGTTCGCCAGGGCGGCCAGCTCGCTCACCACGTGCAGGGCCACCAGGTACTCGCCGAACGTGGCGTGCAGGAACTCGTAGGACCGCTCCCTGCCCCGGAGCACCGCCTCCGGCGCGTGCACGAAGAAGAACTCCCCCAGCAGGCGCGTGCCGGCGTCGTCGGACAGGTCGGTCCGGCCGGTGAGCCCGGCGAGGTCCGCGCGCACCTCGACCTCCCGCGCGTGCTGCACGCCCCGGTTGAACATCGCCAGCGCCGCGACCGACAAGCGGAACACCTGGTCGTCCACCCGGCGCTCCACCTCGTCCTCGCGCAGCCGGGTGCCCGCGCGCTTGCGCACCTCGCGCCGCGCGAAGTTGTCGAAGATCCGCTCGTACAGCGCCGAGGTCGACAGGCCGGCATCCAGCTTCGGCGACCGGGGGTCTGCCGCGTAGAGCGCGAGCATGAGCAGCAGCAGCGGCTGACGGGCCAGGTCGCGCTGGTGGAGCGCTTCACCCGAGGTCAGGGGGCGCACCAGGCCGGCCTGGATCGCCGCCGCGTTGGCGGCCCGCCACTCGTCCAGCCAGGCGGTGACCTGGTCGTCGGTGAACTCCTCCAACTTGACGACCGGCGAGCCGTGCGGGATGTCGACGCGATCGGCGACGACCGTCCGCGACGTGACCACCACGGCGACCGGCCGGTTCTGCTCCTCCTCGATGCGCTGGAACTCCATGACCTCCCGGAGGTAGCCGCTGCGGTCGAAGGCGGCGGCCTGGAGCAGTTCGTCCAGCCCGTCGAGCAGGACGACCAGCACGGTGTCCGCGCTGTCGTCGGTGACCTCGTGCCACCTCACCCGGTTGTTGGTGGCCGCGTCCAGGGCCTGCTGGACCTGGTCGATGATCGGCGCACCGGCCGCGACGTTGCGCAGCGGGACCCGGACCACGGTGTACTCCTCGGGCGGCAGTCGGGCGGCGAGCACCTTGGTGAGGAGCGACTTGCCCGCGCCGGGGTGGCCGAGGACCACCATCGGCGCCCTGGTGGCGTCCGCGGAGGTGAGGTAGACGGCGATCATCACCTCCAGGTCCCTCAGGACCGCCCGATCCGACCACCAGTTCTCATCGGCGGGCTGCGCCTTCCGGTCGTGCGTGGCGATCCGGTAATGCGGTGTGACGAAGGCCCGTTCGGTGGTCGGGAAGGTGATCTCGGTGTCGTACCGCTCGGCGTCACCGGGCACGACGGGCCGATCGAGCACGCCCGTGTTCGCCCTGTGCAGCCCTTCCCGGTGGCGGCCGATGTCCGCGCGCCCGGACACCAGCGCCAGCAAGGTCGAGACCTTCGACAGGGCCTGGTCTCGGCTGTCCAGAGCGGCTCGCAGGTCCGCGCCCAAGGCGTCGATGCGGTGCCGGGTGGCGGCGTGTTCCCCGAGAACGGCCCAGAAGACGAACTCCGGCACGTTCTGGGCCAACCGCAGGTAGTGCGACTCGTAGCGGCTGAGGGCCCGGCGGCGGAAGTCGTTCCCGAAGCGCACGGTGAGCCTTCGTTCGGTGACCAGGTCGCCGATGAAGAGGTCCACCCGGTTCGTCATGACGACGAGCCAGTCGACGACGCGTCGCAGGTTCTCCTGGAAGCCGCACGAGGGTGACGGAGCGGGGACTTCCGAGCGGTACAGCGTCTCGTGGTACTCCAGCGCGGTGCGCGTGCGGTCGCCGGTGACGAGGAACCGCCGCTCCTCCTCGGTGATGGCCAGGTCGCGCATCGCCCGGCCGAGCGTCTCCTCCAGCACCTCGAAGAACGCCGCCGCCACGAGGGTGGTGTGGGCGGCCAGGATCGCCTCCCGGCGCTCCAACCCCCGCACCCCGGCCAACCGGTCGGACAACCCGCCGACCAGCCCGCCCAGCAGCCGAACCGCCTCGTTCTTCTGGTCGACCCAGCCCCACAGCGCGGCGGGCAGCACCACGCCCGTCCCCGCGGCCAGGACCGCGCCGCCCAACGCCTTGTCCAGCGCGGCGACCACGCCGGAGTCGTGCCTGCCCAGGATGCGCAGGGCGCCCGAGAACGTCAGGGCCGGCTTGCGGTGCACCCGGAAACCCTAGCCCACCACGAACAACACCAGCGGCACCTCGCCGACCATCCCCCGCACCACCTCCTCGGAGAACCCGACCACCGCGCAGCACCTCAGCTCCAGCGCCGTCCCCACCAGGTACAGGTTCTGCACCGCGATCCCCGCGTCCAGCAGCACCGTGCGGTGGTGGCGCGCCCCGTACTTGGCCAGCCCCGGCCCCATCCGCCCGCTCAGCACGACCACGGTGCGGGCGCGCGAGGCGAACTCCGGCTGCGCGAACACCCCGTCCAGCTCGACCGGTCCCACCTCCTCCAGCGCGTGCGGCTCGCGGTGGTACTCGTGCAGCCCGCCGTCCACCACCACGTGCACCCGCAGCGACGGCAGGCCACCCGCGGTCGGGTTGGTGCCCAGCACGTGCGGCGGCACGCGCCGCTGCACGCCCACCGCGTAGCGCAGCAGCGTGCTCAGCACCCCGAGGCCCAACGGCCGGTAGGTGTAGCGGGACCGGCGGGTCAGCAAGACCTGCCCCAACGGCACGGCCAGGTCCGGCGCGGGGTCCGGCAGCGGGATCACAGGAACGGCGGCGGGTCGAGGACCAGGGTCGAGGTGTCGCCCCAGCGGGGCAGGCCGAGGTAGCGGAACGCGCCGGGGGCGTTGGGCACCAGGCCGGTGGCGCAGACGCGCACCACGCTCAACCCGGCCTCGGCCACGTCCGGCGTGGTCAGGTCGACGGTGGCGACGCGCTGCCCGGCCAGGCCCGCGCGCAGGTCCGCCAGGTCGCCGCGGCGCTCCGGCGAGACCACCCGGGACGGCCTGGTGAAGCGGTGCAGCAGCTCGGCCTGCACGCGCGGGTCGAGCCACACCTGCACCTGCGCGCCCAGGTCCCGCACGCGCGAGTACCGCTCCCCCGCCGCGTCCCGGTACGAGCGGTCGGGGCGGTGGTCCAGGTACAGGCCCTCGGCCAGGACGCCGGCGGCGATGGCCTGGAACACCCAGCCGTCGGGTTCCAGCAGCCCCTGGGTGAACACCCACGTGTGGACGGCCTCCAGCACGGCCTTCGCGCACGCCTCCACCGGGTCGAACCGCGCCGCGCCGCCGCCCGCGACGATCCCGGTGGCCGGGTCGACCACGACCGCGGCCACGCACGACACGGGGTGCTCGGTGGGCAGCTCCACCAGGTGGACCTCCAGCGGGCACCCGGCCAGTTCGGCGGCCAGGCCGGGCACGTCCTCGACCGCGATGCCGGCGGTCGGCGCGCCGAGGTGCCACCAGCGCTCCAGGGCGTCGCGCTCGACCAGCTCCAGCAGGGCGCGGGTGAACGCGTCCTCGGCGCTGACGCCCGTGGCGATGCCCGCGTAGTTGAGGTGGTGCAGGCGGGGTTCGCGGCGACGCGCGCCGGAGTGGTAGTTCAGGTAGGCCCAGGACGCGGGCAGCAGGCACGGCTCGCCGTCCTCCTCGCCCTCCGCCCAGGCGATCGGCACGTCGTCGGTGAAGGGCCGGTAGGGGAAGCCGGGCTGCTCGTGCTGCCAGGCGGCGAAGAACGGCAGGTCGTCGGGGCCGAAGTGGCGGACGCCCGCGGCGCGCAGCTCGCCGGCGGTCGCGGTGCGCAGGCCGGGCGGGACGCGGTTGCCGCAGTAGCGCTCCACCGCCTCGCCGACCGCCGCGGCGCGGGCCGCGTCCACGTCGCCGAACGTGGTGCCCAGGCTGACCCGGTCGGCGGGCCACGTGCCGAGCCGGCGGGCGTCGGCGACCTCGGCGGTGACGGCCCGGTAGCGGCGCGGCACCCCGGGCACCGGCGCGACGTCGACGAGCCTGCGCACGATCCCGGTCAGCGGGTCCACCAGCAGCGGCGCGGTCACGATGCGATCTCCTCGGGTAGGGCGGTGGCGGGCACGGCGTCCGCGCCCCGGTGGTGCCAGGGCAGGTCGGCGGTCGCCGCGCGGACCCCGCGCCGGCTGGGCCGCAGCGCGGTGGCGCGCACGGGGTCCTCGCCGGTGTGCGGGTTGCGGGCGTGGCGGGGCCAGTGGTGGCCCGCGACCTCCAGGCGCAGCGGCCCGGTGACCGCGAGGCCGACCGGCGGCAGGTCGAGGGTGACGGTGCGGGGCACGCCGGGTTCGTGCGCCACGCGGTGCACGGCGTGCGCCTCGTGGACCCCGTCGTGGGACAGCCGCACCACCCAGTCGGCGTCCGGGACGTCCGCGACCACGTCCAGGGTGACGGTGGCGCGGCCGCGCAGCTCGCCGGGCGGCAGGTCGGCGGTCAGCAGCGCGCACCGGGGGTCGGCCACCCGGGCGCCGGGCGCCGCGGAGCGGAACGGGTCGTCGGGGTCGGCACGGAACTCCCCGCGCGCGACGCGCAGCGGGACCCGTCGGCCGGCCGGGGTGTGGCGGCGCCACCCGTCCGCGAAGAGGAAAGCCTTGTCACCGCCCAGCTTCCCCAGCGCGCGGGCCCAGGCGACGTAGAGCGCGCCGACTCGGCGGCCCGCGAGCGCGGCGCCGGGCGCGGGCGCGTCCAGCTCGTGGCCCCAGGGCCCGAGGACCAGCCGGGTGGGGCCGCCCCAGCACCGCGCGAGCTCCTCGGTGTCGGCGGCGAACGGATCGCGCAGCCCGCCGACGGCCAGCAGCGGCATGGTCAGGCCGGGCAGCGCGTCCCACAGCCCGGCGGTGCGCCGGGGCGCGGACCACAGCTCGTCCCACCCGTCCACGGCGTCGACCACGGGGGTGTGCCGGAGGTCGTGGTTCCGCGTCGGGGAGACGTGCTCGCCCCACCAGCCGACCCGGCACGCGAGCCGCGCCGCGCCGCCCGGTTCGCGGGCGGTCTCGCCCAGGCCGAGCGCGGGCACGGCGGCCAGCACCCCGGCGACGTGCGCGGGCCGGGCGGCGGCGGCCACGACCGCGCAGTGGGCGGCGTAGGAGGCGCCGGCGGTGATGACCCGGTCGTAGCCCAGGCCCACCAGGTGGTCCACGACGGCCGCGCCGTCCTCGGCCTCGTGCCGGTAGGGGTGGAACGCGCCGGGCGAACCGTGCCTGCCGCGCACGTCGCCGACCGCGCAGTGGAAGCCGCGCCGCGCCCACGCGTCGGCCTCGGGCAGGTGGTGGTGGCGGCCGTAGGGGGTGCGGATGAGCACCACCGGGCCGGGTCGGTCGGCCGTGACGAGGGTGTGCGCGAGCCCCGCCACGGTCAGTTCACGGCGCACTGTCGGGCACGGGGAGCACCGGGTGGTCGGCGATCGCGCCGGTGTCGAGGTCGAGCACGCGCAGCCGCCGGTCGGCCGGGACGCCGGCCGGGGTCAGCGGGCCGCCGGCGCCGGTCGCGCCGGCGAGCCGGCGGGTCAGGTCCTTCACCGCGAGGGCGGCGACCAGCCGGCGCTCGACCGCGTCGGGCGCCTCGTCGCCGGTGACGACCCGGGTGCCCGCCCAGTAGGCGCGCAGGTGCCCGTGCCCGGAGCCGGCCGCGGCGAGCCGGCGCAGCCGGACGTCGCGGTGGGACACGCCGAGGGGTTCGAGCAGCACGTGCCTGCCCTCGCGGCTGACGCGCTGCCAGGCGATGCCGTGCCCGGCGAGCACGTCCAGCTCCAGCCAGTGCTCCGGCGCGGGGCCGTCGTGCCACGCGCACAGCGCGGCGGGCGCGAGGGCCAGCACGGCGGCCGGGTCGGGCGGCACCACGACCACCTTCGCCCCGGCCAGGTCCAGCGCGCGGACCAGTTCGTCGTCGGGGCCGCCGGCGGTGTCGAGCACCGCGACCACGCGCCGGTCCCCGGGCCAGGCGGCGCGGCGGCCCAGGTGCCCGGCGCGGGCGAACGCCGCGAGCTCGGGCGGTGCGGGCGCGTCGCCGGTCAGCGCCGCCCGGACCGCCTCGACGGTCTCGTCCGGCAGGGCGACGGCGAACAGCTCGCCGGTCGCGTCCCGCAGCACCGCGCCGGAGGGCCCGGTGAACAGCGCCGTGCCCGGCTTGAGGGTTTCCACGCGTCCGCCTCCTGGGTCGAGGGCCCGGGGCCGCCCGAACGGGCGGCCCCGGGGTGTGTCACTCGTCGTCGTTGCCGTCGAACGGGTTCTCGACCAGCGCGTTGCTGTGGCTGGCGGAGTTGTGCGGCAGCAGGCGCTCGGCCTCGACGTTCACGAAGACCTGGTCCATCGGACGTCTCCTCTCTGTCGGGTGCCCGGGTGACCGGGCTCGGTCGTTCGACCTCCACCAACCTAATCTGGAATGACAACCATTTTCAATACTTTCCCGGTGGTGATCCAGCGCACTTCGCCGGACACGCCGTAGACGTCCTTCAGCAACGCCGCGTCCACCACCTCGGCCGGCGCGCCGTCGACGTGCACCAGGCCGTCGAGCAGGGCCACCAGGCGGTCGGAGTAGCGCGCCGCCTGGGCCAGGTCGTGCAGGACCGCGACGACGGTGAGGCCGCGTTCCCGTTGCAGGGCGCGGACGAGCTCCAGCACGTCGATCTGGTGGCGCACGTCCAGGAACGTCGTCGGCTCGTCGAGCAGCAGCACCGGGGCGTCCTGGGCCAGGGCGAGCGCGAGCCGCACCCGTTGCCGCTGACCACCGGACAGCCGCTCCAGCGGCACGTCGGCCCACCGCGCGACCCCGGTGCAGCGCAACGCCTCCCGCACCTGGTCGTCGTCGGTGTCGCCGAGCATCCCGAGCGCACCGCGGGCCGCGTACCGGCCCTGGCGCACGAACTGCCGCACGGTCAGCCCGCGCACCACGGGCGTCGCCTGCGGCAGCACCGCCAGGCGGCGGGCCACCTCCCGGCGCGACAACGACCCCAGCGGGTCCGGACCTGTGTGGACGGTCCCCCCGGTCGGGCGCAGCAGTCCCGCGAGCACCCTCAGCAGCGTGGTCTTGCCGCTGCCGTTGCGCCCCAGCAGGCTCACCCACTCCCCCGGCTCCACGGCCAGGTCCACCCCCCTGAGCACGACGTGCCCACCGAACCGCACGTGCACCCCTTCGGCACGCAGCGCTGTCACCCGATCCCTCCCGTCCTCCGCGCGACCACCACCAGCACCACCGCGCCGATCAGGGCGGTGATCGCCCCCGCCGGCACCCCCACGAGCTGCCCCACCGCGTCTGCCGCCGCCACCGAGACCGCCCCGGTCAGCGCGGACGCGGGCACCGCCCAGCGGTGCACCGGCCCGACCAGCCACCGCGCGGCGTGCGGGGCGAGCAGCCCGACGAACGCGGTCGCGCCCACCGCCGCGACCGCCGCCGACGTCGCCACCGCGGCGAGCAGCAGCACCGCGCTGCGCCACGGCACGACCGCCAGGCCCACCGCGTGCGCGTGGTCGTCGTCCACGGCCAGCACGTCCAGCACACCGCCCAGCGCCGTCGCGACGACCAGCACGGCCACCAGCACCGGCCACAGCGGCGCCAGGTGCTCCCAGGTCCGGCCGACCAGCGAGCCCAGCAGCCACCGCGACACCGCCCCGGCCAGCTGCGGCCGCGCGGTGAGCAGCAGCAGCGTCGTGCCGACCAGCACCGCCGACACCACCACGCCGCGCACCGCGACGTCGCCGGAGGTCCCGACCACCACCCACAGCACCCCGCCGCCGACCACACCGCCCACCAGCGCGGCGGCGGCCATCGGCACGGGCTGCGCGGCGGCGCCGCCGACGACCGACGCGACCACCGCGCCCAGCACCGCGCCCGACCCGACACCGGTGATCTCCGGCGAGGCCAGCTGGTTGCGCACCCCCGCCTGGAGCAGCGCGCCCGAGACGCCCAGGCACGCCCCCGCGCACAGCCCGACCAGCAGCCGCGGCGCGCGCAGCTCCAGCACGACGGCGCGGGCGCGCTCGTCGTCGCCGAACAGCGCGCCGAGCGTCGCCCCGGTGGCCCCGATGCCGAGGTGCGCCAGCGCGGCGGCCAGCAGCAGCACCGCCAGCCCGCCGAGCACCAGCGGAGCACCCGGGCGCGTCACCGCGCACCCACCCGTCCCGACCGGGTCCGCCCCCGGACCAGCAGGCCGACGGCGACCGCCGCGAACGCGGTCAACCCGCCCACCGGCAGTTCGACCGGGTAGAGGGCGGTCCGCGCCACCAGGTCGGCCGCGACCACGAGCAGGGCGCCCAGGAAGGCGGTCGCCGCGACCCCGGTCGCCGCCGTGGCCGACCCCGCGGTCAGGCGCTCGGCCAGCCGCGGCGCGAAGAACCCGACCCACGCGACCGGCCCGGCGGGACCGACCACCACAGCGACCAGCAGCGAGGCCACCGCGAGCACGGCCACCCGCGCCCGTCCCGGCCGCAGCCCGGCCGACCACGCCTCCTCGTCGCCCAGCCGCAGCAGCCGGACCCGGGGCAGCACCAGCACCACCGCGGGCACCGCGAGCGCCAGCCCCACCGCGACCGGGCCGAGCGTCGGCCACGTCGTCCCGGTCAGCGACCCGAGCAGGTAGCGGACCAGCACCCCCTGCTCGCGCGAGTCGGTCGCGGCGGTGGCGGCGAGCATCACCGCCTGGCACGCCGAGCTGACCGCCGCGCCGATCAGCAGCACCGCGGCCGGCGAGGTCGCCCCGCGCACCGCCAGCAGCGTCACCCCGCCGCCGACCAGCGCCCCGACCAGGGCGGGCGTCAACGGCGCGCCGACCACGGTCACCCCGAACGCCACGCAGGTCCCCACCGCCGCCGCGGCCCCGCCGGCCACGCCCAGCAGCTCGGGCACGGCCAGCGGGTTGCGCAACGACGTCTGCAACAGCAGCCCCGCCACGCCCAGGCACGCCCCGGCGACCGCGCCGAGCAGCAGCCGGGGCGCGCGCAACTGCCACACCAGCACGTGCTCCAGCTCGGTCGCGGGGAACCACACCACCGGCTGCCCGAGCGCCAGCGACAACAGCACGACGACGACCGCGACGGCCGTCAGCGACCTCAAGCCGGGACCTCGGCCAGCGCCTCGTCCACCACCGCGGTGAGGCTGCGCAGCCCGCGCCCGGCGCCCCACAGCTTGGCGTGCACCTCGTGCACCTGCCCCGACGCCACCGCCGGCACCTGCCGCCACACGGGGTTGTCGGCCAACTGGCTGCTCAGCGTCCTGTCCTCGGACGAGAACAGCAGCGAGTACACGAACACCACGTCCGGTTGCCGGGCCAGCAGCTCCTCCACGCTGTAGTTGGAGGCGGTGTCGGTGTCGCCGCCCTTGGCGGGGAAGGGGTAGTCGAACAGCTGGTCCAGCAGGTGGCCCTTGAGCGAGGAGGCGGTGTCCACCCCGATGGCGTCCACGCTGCCGTACACCAGCAGGACCTTCCTGGCCGCCTGGCCGCTGTCGCGGGTCCGGGCGACGGCGTCGGCGAGGTGGCCGCGGAAGGTCTCCTCGGCGCGCACGGCCTCGTCGGTGCGGCCGGTGAGCGCGCCCAGGGCGCGCAGGTAGCCGACGGACTCCTCCCAGGTGGCGGGCTCGGCCAGCCACAGCGGGGCGAACCCCTCGATCGCGGGGCGGAGCGCGTCGTGCACCCCGGGCAGCCCGATGACCAGGTCCGGTTCGAGCCCGGCGATCGCCTCCACGTCCTCGCTGCCGAACGTGCCGGGCACGACGGGCACGGCCGCGCCCGCGTCGCCGAGCAGCGCCGGGTGGGTGATCAGCGCGGGGTTGCTGGTGCCCACCGGCGTCAGCCCGAGGTCGACCACGAGGTCGTCGCACAGGCCGTTGAGGCAGACGATGCGCTCGGGCGGCTCGGCCAGGGTGACCCGCTGCCCGTGCGGATCGGTCACGGTCAGCGAGGCGGTGAGCGGTTCGGCGGCGCGCACGACCGAGGTCACGACGGTGTCCTCCGCCTGCGGCGAGGCGGTGGCGCAGGCGGAGAGGAGCAGCAGTCCGGCGGCGGCCGGCGCGACGAGCTTCACGCGACCTCACCGACCCAGGAGAGCAGGGTGGCGGCGTCGCGGCGGAACGCGTCGGGGTCGTCGTCCCGGACGAACTCCAGCAGCACGTGCCGCTCGGCGTCGTCCCCGGCGAGCAGGGCGAGGACCGGCCGCCACAGGTCGGCGCGGTCGGCCAGCGGCAGGCGCTCGGTGAAGCCGTCCGCCCCCCACGAGAACGCGTGCACCGCGGCCAACCCGGGCAGCAGGGCGGTCACCTCGGCCAGGCACTCCCGCACGTCGGGCTCCTCCCGGGGCTGCCAGTGGCCGACCAGTCCGGGCACGTCGCGCCGCAGCCGGAGGGCGGAGTCGAGCGTGTCGGTCAGCGAGGAGACGTGGTGCTCGACGGTCACCGCGACCCCGCCCTCGGCCGCCAGGCGGGCGCACCGCCGCAGGTCGTCGGTGATGGCCTCGCGCTCCGCCGGACCGGTCTCGGCCGAACCGCGCACCCCGGCCCACACCCGGATCCGCGGCGCGCCCAACGCCCCGGCGGCGGCCAGCGCGCGGTCGAAGTCGGCGGGGTCGCTGTCACCGGCCTTGTAGTAGGAGCCGTAGGTGCCCACGGTCAGACCGCGCTCGCGGCACAACCGGGCGGCGCGGGCGGCCCCGACCGGGTCGCCGGGCGGCACGTGGACGTCGGCGCCCCACTCGACCACCCCCAACCCGGCCCCGGCGGCGAGGTCGACGACCTCCTCGACCGTCCTGCCCCGGAAGGTGACCGAAGCCAATCCTGCGGTGATCATGTGCGTCCTTCACTCGTGCGGGTGAGGACCCATACTTACCTGAAGATGAGAACGATTATCAAGAGCATGTTCGCCGAACGATCCTTCGACTTGACGTAGTCGCCGCCGGTCGCCCCAGGCCGGCACTCCACCCGATCGTGTGGTCGACGCGTGTACCCACAGCGCCGCCGGCGGCCGCGGTGCGTTGATACTGCTCCGGGTGCCGAAGGTTCCGGAGCGGCGCGACCAAGGGCGAGGGCCCCACCCGGGGGATCGCGGCTTGCGCTTCGGGGTGTAACAAATCGCGAACGACGGACCGACAGTTGGATACGGTGGTGCCTCGCCACCGGACGGGTGGCTTGGAAAGGACGGCACGTGAACGAGTTCGAGGTCAGGGCCGAAACCGGTCTGGTGGACCTGACCGGGGTCTCCCTCGACGCGCTCGGCTCGCTGGACCGGTCGGCGCTGGCGCCCTCGGTCGCGAAGCTGCTGTCGCAGATCGACCGGGCCGGCAGCACCGTCGGTGGCTACGACTCCTGAGCGGAACGTGTCGAACGTGCTCACCTACCACCGGATCACCCCGCCGCAACTGGACCGGCTCGCGGTCGGCGACAGCGGCACCGGGATCGGGCTGCTCGTGGACGCCGAGCGCAGCCGCCGCCTGCTGGCGCTCCAGGTGCTGCTCGACCGCTCGCGGCACGACGCCGCGCTCACCGCGCCGCTGCCCCCGGTGGACGAGGCGTGGCGGCTCCTGGTCGAGGCGCACCGCACCGCGCCGGAGCGGGTCACCCCGCTGCTCGGCCACCCGCACGTCGGCGTGTGGACCGGACACCTCCTGGGCAGGCTGCGGGGCAGGGTCGACCACCCGTCACCGCTGTGGTTCCACCTGGGCCAGTTCCACACGCTGGCGGTCGCGGCGGCCGTCGCCGCCGGTCTCGGCTTCCGGATGCCGATCCCGTTCTGGAACGGCGTGGCGGTCCTGCCCGGCCTGGGTTCCGCGCACCTGCCCACCACCGGGTGGACGCACGCCGACGTCGTCTCCGATGCCGACGGCGTGCGGGTGGAGGACCGGGAGGGCCGCGCGGTAGTGCGGATCGGCGCTGAGGACGACGCCGGGTGGCGTCCCTTCCGCGTCTTCCGGGCGCCGGGCGGGCCCGACGACCTGTCGATCAGCATCGACGACGCGAGCCCCTACCGCGGGCTCCGGGTGCCGATGCCGGTGGACCTGCTCAGCGACTCGGACGGCGACCGCTGGGTCGAGTTGCTCGCCGGGGCCTGGCCCCTGCTGGCGACCGACCACGCCGACCGGGCCCGGGAGATCGTCGAGGGGCTGTCGGTGATCACGCCCCGCCCCCTGGTGCACCGGTTCCGGCCGCACAGCGCGTCGGTCGGCGAGGGGTTCGGCGCGGCGATCGCGGCCGAGCCGCACGACCCGGCGGAGCTGGCCGCGGTCCTGATCCACGAGTTCCAGCACAGCAAGCTGAACGCGATCCAGCACCTCGTGGAGCTGTGGGGCGACGACCCGACCCCCGACAGCTACGCGCCCTGGCGGGACGACCCCCGCCCCACCGGCGGCCTCACGCACGGCGTCTTCGCCTTCACCGCCCTGGCCGAGTTCTGGGCGGTGCACCGCGAACGGGTGTCGGGGCGGGAAGGCGACCTGGCCGAGTTCGAGTTCGCCGTGCTGCGGATGCAGGCCACCCGGGGCCTCCGGGGCCTCAAGCACCGTCGACCGCTCACCGACCTGGGTCGCCGGTTCGTCGCCGGGGTCGAGCGCAGGCTCCTGGCGCTGCGCCCGCTGGAGGTCCGGGCCGACCTGCTGCGGGCCGCGCGGCTCGCCGTGGTCGACCACCGGGTCGGCTGGCGGGCGTGCCACCTGGTGCCGGACCCGCGCGCGGTGCGGGAGGCGGCGACGGCGTGGCGCAGGGGCGAACCAGCGCCGACGTCCATCGCCCGCTCCGTCGTGACCCCGGACCCGCGACCGCCCAAGCTCAACGTCAAGGGCGTGCTGACCAGGCTGCTGCTGGCCGACCCCGGGGAGTTCGCCGCGGTCGGGGGGGCGCTGGACGAGCGCCAGGTCTTCCCAGACTCCGCGGCGGGCGACTTCGCGCTGGTGGCGGGAGAACACCGGGAAGCGGCCGAGCTGTACGCGGCCGAGCTGGCGCACGGGTCGGACCGACCGGGCGCGTGGTCCGGCCTCGGGCTGGCGCTGTGGCTGCGTGGACCGGGCCCGGCGGCCACCGCCCTGCTGCGGCGGCCGGAGTTCGTGCGCGCGGTGCACCGGCTCGTGGTCGACACCACCGGCGTCCCGCCGCGTGCGGGTGACCTGGCCCGGTGGCTCGGCTCGGCGCCGTAGGGCCTGTCCTCACCGCGGGTGGCGCCGCTCGGCCTCGGTCCGTGGTACGCCGCCGCGGTCGACGAACTCGGCCACCGGGTTCCGGTCGCCCCCGCCGCCGCGCCGGTCGCCCCGCCGACGGGGTCACGCCCCTGCGGCGAGGACGCCGGGACCGTCACAGGGGCAGCGGGTCGATGTCGCAGTTGGCCCGGCCCTCCGGATCGCTGAGCACGGTGATGACCGGGTGCCGGGGCCCCAGCCTCGCCCGGAGGCCGCGCAACGCGTCCCGGCGCAGCTCCGCCGCTTCCCCCGCGGTGGCGAACACGCGCTGGTCCTGGGCCAGGTTGGCGCGGCACACCAGCGTGGTCGGGTGGTCCGCGCCGAGCCTCATCACGGCCCGGCCCAGGGTCACCGCCCCCACCTCGTAGGCCGCCCACAGGTCGCCGTCGGCGTGCAGGTCGCTGGCCAGGTTGACCGCGGTGACGATCGACGAGGGGTGGTCCTCGCCGAGCCGCTCGCGGAAGGTCGACGTGGTGGCCCGGTCCAGCTCCAGCGCACCGGTGACGTCGCCGGTCAGCCGCTTCACCGTCGCGACGTTCACGGCGGCGGCGAGGGTGTGCGGGTGCGTCGGGCCCAGCACGCGCCGGTAGCTCTCGAACACGTCGTCGGCCATCCTCGCGCCGGTCGGCAGGTCCACCTCCCTCAGGTCGATGGACCGGCTGAGCCTGGCGGCCAGCGTGTCCGGGTGGTCCGGGCCGTAGCGCAGGGTGAAGCCCTCCAGCGCCTCGTCGACCGCCTCCAGCGCGCCCCCGTGGTCCCCCGCCTTGCGACGGGACACCGCGAGCTGCCGCAGCGCGAGCAGCAGCGCCGGGTGGGTCGGGCCGTGCAGGCGGCGGTACGTCGCCACGACCTCCTCCAACGAGGACCGCGCGCCGAGGTAGTCACCCGCCTCCCGCCGGTCGATGGCCAGCCCGACCTGGGTCATCAACGCCTGGAGGTGCTGCCGGTCGAACGTCTTGATCTTCTGCCGCCACGTGTCGGCGTCCAGCGCGTACGCGGCCTTGAACTCGCCCGCCAGGCGCAGGCTCACCCCGAGGTTGTGAGCCGCGTTCAGGGTGATCGCCTCGTCGTTGTCGAAGGCGTCCCGGCAGATCGCGTGGTTGCGCCTGGCCAGCCTGAGCGCTTCGGCGAAGTCACCGGCGGCGCGCTTGTCGCCGGCGACCGCGTTCACCGCCTGGATGGTCATCTCGTGCGCGTCGCCCCCGGTGCGGCGGCACAGCTCCAGCAGGTCCGCGTTGAGCCGGGACGCCTCGCCGAACCGGCCGAGCACCCACCACACGAACCCGAGCCACAGCCCTATCCGCAGGGTGTCCGGGTGCTCCGGGCCGAGCTGCGCGGTCCACCCCCGGTACAGCACCTCGGCGAGTTCCGCGCTCTGCTCCGGCTCACCCCAGCGGTGCAGGAACTTCACCTGGTGGCGGTGGAACCGGCGGACGGAGTCGTCCTCGCACTCGACGGCCCCCGAGGCGAACAGGTGGGCGTTGAGCTCCGCGTAGAGCGGCCAGTGCTCGGGGTTCTCGGGCTCCTTCGGGTCCTTCGCCGCGATCACCAGGTGCGCGACGTGGCGCATCCCGGTTCGTTCGCGCTCGTCCATCCGGCTGACCAGGGCCGCCTGCACCAGCCGGTGCACGTCAAGGGAGAAGGTGCTCCGGTCGAAGCGAGCCAACCCGTACCGGCCGACCTCCCGGAACGCCTCGCTCAACCGCATCCGGTCCCGCAGCAGCTCCTGGAGCTCCGGCGGCGCGGCGATGTGGCCGCCCCGGGCGAACAGGGCCCGGGGCACGGGCTGCGGCGCCAGGAACGCGCACACCTGGAGCAGCCGCAGGGCGGGCAGGTTGTCGCGGCGCAGCTGCTCCAGCGACAGCGTCCACGCGGCGGCGACGCTGAGCGGGTACTCGCGGTGGGGCGCCAGGTCCGCGAGCTCCGAGCGCCGCTGGTCGAGCAGCCGCAGGTACTTGTCCGCCGACGTCCCGGTGCTGCGGCGCCAGGTGGCCGCCTGCATCAGCGCCAGGGGCAGGTCGCCCAGCGCGTCGGCCAGCCGGTCGGCGTCGCCCTCGGGGAGGGTGGCGTCGTGCTGCCGCAGCAGCGCGGTGCTCTCGCGCCGGCGGAAGACGCCCACGTCCACCACGTGCGCGGTGTCGCCCCAGCCCGCGTGCCGCGAGGTGATCAGCACCGAGCCGGAGGTGCCGCGCGGCAGGTACGGCTCCAGGTCCTCGGCGCCGGTCGCGTTGTCGAAGATGAGCAGCCAGTTCCCCGGCACCCGGTGCGGTCCGACGCCCCGCAGGGCGTCCAGCACGGGTTGGACGGCGCCGCGCGCGCCGTCGCTGAGGGAGATGCCGAGCCGCCGTCCCAGCTTCAGCAGGGCGTTGACGATCTGCACCCGGCGCGACGCCGGGATCCAGCAGATCACGTCGTGGTCCCGCTCGTGCCGGTGGGCGTACTCGATGGCGACGTGGGACTTGCCGACCCCGCCCGTCCCGTGCAGGACCACGGTCGCGGTCGTCCCGTCGCCGGGCGCCAGGCGCGTGCGCAGGTCCGCCAGCAGGTCGTCCCGGCTGGTGAACGCCGGGTTCCGGCCCGGCACGTCCACGACCAGCGGCACCCTCTCCCGCTCGGCCGGGCCGGCGGGAACCGCGTGCCGGTGCCCCGGGCCGGCGGGCAGCCCCTCCGGGGTCCTGCCGAGCAGCGCGCCGAGCCGGTGCGCCTGCGGCTGGTGCGCCCCGGACAGCGCCTGGAGCACCGCCAGCTCGGCCTCGAAGAAGTGCGCGGTCGCCGGGGAGACGTCCTCCGCGCGCACCTCGCCGCGCGCCGCGCGGGCGGTGTAGCCGAGCAGGTCGGGGATGCGCTCGCCCAGGTGCGCGTGCACGTAGCGGCGGACGCGGGCGGTGGTGGCGCGCCTGCCGTGGGCCAGCAGCTCGGACCGGACACCGGCCACGAAGTCGTAGACGACGCCGCCGGCGCCCATCGGCGAACCGGCGGTCACCGGCACCACGAGCGGGCTGGCGAGCAGTTCCGCCTGGTGCTCCAGCTCGGCCGTCGACACGCTGGTCCGGATCAACGACATCAGGTCGGGGTCCAGCGGCGACGCGGCCAGGTGGACCGCCAGGGTGAACGCGGTCGGCGACGCCGCCGCCTGGAAGTCGGCCACCAGCCGGGCGGCCGAGGCGCGTTCGGCCGGCGGCCCCTCGGTCCGGTCCGGCCGCGCGGGCACGAGCACGGCGCCCAGCGCCATCGGCCCCGGCGCGCCCGCCGTCATGCGGCTCCAGCGGTCCAGCGCGGCCGAGCCGAGCTCCAGCACGCAGACCGGCATCGCGTCGTCGAGGCCGTCGAACACCCCGGGCGCCTCCGCCTGCGGTGTCCACTCCAACCGGGAATTGGCCGCGCCGGGGGCGGGTGAGCGGATCAGCAGCCGGTGGATCTCCAGCCCCATGCGGTTGGCGACGGACCAGGGCAGCAGGTGCACGAGCGCGACCGGGTGCGCCGTCCCCCACAGCCGCAGCACCGCCGACGCGGTCCCGTCCCGCCACATGTCGGCCACCCCGTCGGTGACGACGAGGACGACCCGGCGCCGCGCCGGGTCCACCAGTTCCGCCACGTGCCGGCGCGGTGCGCCCCGGCCCGTGCCGCGCAGCGCCGGCACGCCGTCGGGTCCGGGGCCCAGCCGGCGCACCCGCACGTCGCGGAACGCCCCCAGCCTGGTCAGGGTGGCGACCAGGTTGTCCACGTCGTGGGCCCAGAACCCGACCGAGGCGCTGTCGTCCACGACCACGACCACGTCCCAGCGCAGCTCCCGCACCGGCCGGTAGACGGGCAGCCACCGCTGGTCGCCCGCGGCCCGGGTGGCGGTGGCGTCCTCGTCGAACTCCTGGTCCCGGTCCGACCACGTCACCTGCTTGAGCGGGCGCAGCGCGCGGAAGACGCGACGGCCGACGGTGACCCGCCCGACGCGGCGCGGCCGGTGCGCACCGCCGCGACCCGGCCCCACCGGGCCCGGCTCGGGCCGGGGCTCGTCCCCGTCCGGGTCGGTCCCGTCCCCGTCGACGTCCCAGTCGACCAGCCGCCACGCCGCGGGCCCCGGCTCCGACCGCTCCCCCCGGCGGTGTGGCCCGGCGGCCGCGTCGGTCGGCGCGGGTTCGGCGGCGGCTCCCCCGTGCTCGGCCGGCCCGCCGACCGCCCGGCCCCTGCGCCGGCGCAGGGCCAGCCACAGCGCGTCGGCGATCTCGCGGGCGAACAGCCCGCTGTCGGGGCGCACGGTCACTCCCTGGCGGAGAGCTGGTGCCAGACGGTGTTCACGACCTCGTCGAGCGACCGGCGACCGGCGACCGTCAGCGGGCTCGACCGCACCAGGTGGACCGCGTTGAGGAGCTGGTCGGCCGCCATGACTCCGGTGCGGCGGCGCTCCTCGAACATCGCGATCAGCTCCTCGGTGAGCCCGGCCTCGTGCTCGGGGAAGTGGGCGGCCACCATCGCGGCCAGCCTGTCCGGCGTCGGCTGGGGCAGGGTGAGCTCGATGCAGCGCCGGAGGAAGGCGGGCGGGAAGTCGCGCTCGCCGTTGCTGGTGATCACGGTCAGGGGGAAGGCGTGGCACTGCACCCGCCCGTCGACCACCCGCGCCCGGCCGTCCGGGTCGTGGGTGTGCACGACCACCTCGGGCGTGCGGTCGCGGACCCGCACCAGCTCCGGGATGGGGAACTCGCCCTCCTCGAAGATGCCGAGCAGGTCGTTGGGCAGGTCGAAGTCGCCCTTGTCCATCTCGTCGATCAGCAGGACCCTCGGCAGCCGGTACGGCAGCATCGCGGTGCCCAGCGGTCCCAGGTGCACGAAGTTGCCGATGTCGCTGTTCTCGTGCATGGCCATCGCCTGCGCCCGGCCGAACGCGTCGTAGCCGAAGAGCCCGGACTCCAGCCTGGTGCGGCTGGTCACCTGCCACCGCAGCACCCGGCCGAGCGCCAGCTCGTGGGCGATGGAGTAGGCGAGGCTGGACTTGCCCGACCCCGGCGGGCCGGTGATGAGCAGCGGACGGGCCAGCGCGATGGCCGCGTTCACACCGTTGAGCAGGTCGAAGTCGCGGGTCAGGTCGAGTGGGACGAGGCCCAGCCGCCGTTCGGACTCGCGGGGGTCGACCGCGGGCACCGGCAGGTCCGGCTCACCGGAGAAACGACGCCACGGCGGCGGCTCCGGCCACTCGGCGGCCAGCAGGTCCGCATCGACCGGCACCCCGGACCCGCGGTACACCCACCAGTCCGGCGCGTCCGGTTCCGGACCGGCGGATAAGTGGGCCGGGCCGGCGTCGTCCCGTTCCGTCAATTCGACCGCCCCTCCGCGCGCCACCACGACCCCGGTGGTTCCGGAACCCGATCGGCGTCGTCCCACAGTAGGGCAAAGCTGTGCCCCGGGTGGTGCGCCTCGTGGTTCCCCCCGCCGCGCAGGGCCGCGCGGCGCAGTTCCCGCACGCGCAGCGGCAACTGCCCGATCCCGCCCTCTCCCAACACCGATTCCACGGCGTCCCGGAAGAAGTCGCTGGAACAGTCCCGGCGGTCCCACAATATCGCCGGTATTCCAGCCCGGAACGCCATCGACACCTCACGCCACGCGACGCTGTTCCGGTCGCCCGGCGGTTCGCTCAGCACCATCGACACGATGCGCTCGTCCGCGCTCAACTCGGTCGCCAGCCTGGTGAAGTGCTCGTCGTCCCCGCCGGGCGCGCTGCGGTACGAGCGGACGTCCGCCGAGCTCGTCGCGATCGCGCTCCAGCGCCGCCGCCACGCGAACCGGTGGCGGGCGGCGCGCATCCGGTCCAGGCTGCGCAGCACGACCGGGTGGTCGATCGCCAGCGGCACCCGGTCGACCGACATGGACGACTTGCGCCAGAACTCCACCGGCGTGTTCAGCAGCTCCCACGGCAGCACGAACTCCAGGTGGATGTCCTGGGCGTGGACGTCGTCGGCGAGCACGCCCAGCTCCGTCTCCAGCTCGCCGACCAGCCGGTCCACCTCCACCTCGACCTCGGTCAGCCGCACCTCGACGTCGCCCTGGCGACGGGGGCGCCAGCCGTTGACGTCCCACTGCCACCAGTACGACAGCATCAGCACCTCCTCGTCGAGCGGGTCCGGGTCCAGCTGGATCACCAGGTAGGCGTTCGCGGACCGGTGGGCGGCCGCCAGCGCCGGGTACCACTCGGCCTGGTCGACGTGGCCGGGCAGCTGGAACCTCGCGGCCCAGTCCCGCCACCAGCCGTGGCACCTCTCCGCCACGGCGGGGTCGTCGACGCTCTCGGCCAGGCAGGCGAGGAACAGCACGGCGGGCGGCGGCGACCCGGCCACCGCGTTCGCCCCGGCCAGGTGCAGGAACGCCGTCCACGCGGACCGGCAGCGCGACGGCAGGGGCCCGCCCCGGCCCCTGAGCGCCTTGTGGGCCAGCTCGCGCAGCCAGCGCAGCTCCTCGCGCCCACCGTCGGCCAGCCGCAGCGCGCCCAGCACGCCGCGCAGGTCCTCCCAGTCGTCCGAGGGCAGCGCGGTGTAGGCATCCCACTCGTCGCACAGCAGGACCATCTCCGCCAGCTGCGGCGTCAGCGGGTCGAGCACGGACACCCCGTCGATCAGCACGCGCAGCCCGTCCGGCAGCTTGCCGCACCGCCCCACGAGGTCGACGAACTGGAGCCGCGGCGCGGTCCCCCGCAGCACGAGCACGTCGCCGAACGAGTCCGTCAGGACCTCGACGAGCATTTCGCGACCGGATTCGCCGTGCAGGACGGGACAGCGCACGAGGGCTTCCACCATTTCCCGCTTGATCCTGGCCTGAACACCACCACCGCGAGCGGGAAGCACCAAGACCCCGTCCCCCTCACCCGACCCGAGGTCGCGCACCGACAGCGGAAGTCGTTCCACCGGCTCACGGTCGAGCGAGTGGCTTGAGATGTTCCCCGGATCGCGCGATCCCGGCAAGTCACCGGCTCGCCGGTGTCCGGATCGCAATGACGCGCGTGCCGATGACGAATGCGTAGTCGCACAATTGCGGACCGACCCGGAACGCGAGCCGTTGTCGTCCGGGCCCGGCCGCGCCGGAAAGGCACCCCTCCCGGAACGGGTGTCAGAGCCGCGGAACGGGCGTCAGAGCTCCGGCACGGTCCACTGCGCCGTGGCGGTGGCCACCAGCACGTCACCCGGCCCGTAGATCGAGGTCACCGTGGCCGCCACCGGTCCTACCCGCCGCACCTGCCGCGCGACCACCACGTGCCGCTCGCCCGGCACCGGCGGCGACACCAGGTCGGCGGCCATCCTGGTCAGCGTCATCGGCTCGTCGGTCGCCCAGCTCGCCGGGCAGTCCAGCGCGGCCCACAGCACCTCCGGCGAGGTCTCCACCGGCGTCCACGTGCAGGCCACCTCGTTCTCCCCCACCAGCCCCGGCGCCAGCATCAACCCGTCGAGGCGGTCGTGCCCGCACGCGAAGCACGTGGGCGACGGGTGCGCGTCGAAGCCCGCGAAGGACTCCGCCGCCCGCTCGGCCTCCAGCACCCCCACCGGCGGCAACACCGGCACCGGGTCGGGGCTGGCCACCATCGTGGCCACCACCTGCTCGCCGAACACCAGCACCGCCTGGTCCGGGCTGATCTCCAGGTGCAGCGGCTGCTCCAGCGGCACCGGCAGCAGCAGCGACACCACCGGCGTGCCGTCCACCGGACCCACCGACGAGGCCAGCACACCGCACGTGTAGCCACCGTGCGCGGTGTCCGGCGCGCCGCTGAAACGCGCCGGGACCACCACTCCGCTCTCCGCGATCACACCTCTAACAGTGCCCCGGAACGGGCCTCGCCAACCCCGACCGGCCCCGGCCGATCCGGTCGGGGCCGGTCGGCCCGGTGGCCCCGACCCGCTCCGGCCGGCCCCGGTCAGCCCCGTTCGACCAGGTGACCCACCACGTCCGGACCGGGGTGGGCGTGCCCCGAGCCGTCCCGGCGCTCGTCCACGGCGGGCAACTCCACCGGCGACCCGTTCTCCGCCGCGCCCGCCGGCCTCGGCCCGACCCACGCCAGCGCCAGCCCGCCCTCGTCCTTCAGGAACCGCTGCGCCCGCACCCCGCCGGTCGCCCGGCCCTTCGCCGGGTAGACCGAGAACGGCGTCACCTTCACGCTCCGCCCCGTCGACGTCACGACCATCGGCTCACCGTGCTCGTCGTCGTCCGTGCGCACCGCGCCGAAGAACACCACCCGCGCGCCCGAGGCCAGGTTGATGCCCGCCATGCCGCCACCCCGCAGGCCCTGCGGGCGCACCAGCGACGCCGGGTAGCGCAGCAGCGAGGCGTCCGAGGACACGAACACCAGCGACTCCTCGGCGCCGCCCAACCACGTCGCGCCGACCACCTCGTCACCCTCCTTGAGGGTGATCACCTCGAACTCGTCCGACCGCACCGGCCACTCCGGCGAGCACACCTTCACCGTGCCCGACCGCGTGCCCAGCGCCAGCCCCGGCGACTCCCCGGGGATCACCGGCGCGATCCCGACGACCCGCTCCCCCGCCACCAGGTCGACCAGCTCACCGGCCGCCATGCCACCGCTCAGCGACACCGTGCCGCTCTGCTCCGGCAGCACCGGCAGCGGCAGCACGTCCGTCTTGAACGCCCGGCCCCGGTTCGTCACCAGCAGCACCTGCCCGCGCGCGGTCGTGTGCACCACCGCCGCCACCGCGTCGTGCCGGACCCGGCCGCTGCGCCGCCGCGCCTCGCTCGCCTCCTCCGACTCCGCCGCCGTGCGCGCCACCAGGCCCGTCGCCGACAGCACCACCTGGCACGGGTCGTCCGCGACCTCCAGCGGCCCGGCCGGCCTCGACGCCGCCAGCACCTCCTTCAGGTCGCCGCCCAGCAGCACCGTCCGCCGCTCCCGGCCCAGGTCCTTGACCACCCGGCCCAGCTCGGCGGACACCAGCCGGCGCAGCACCCGCTCGTCGTCCAGGATCTTGCTCAGCTCCGCGATCTCGCCGCGCAGCTTCTCCTGCTCCGCCTCCAGCTCCAGCGAGTCGTAGCGGGTCAACCGGCGCAGCGGCGTGTCCAGGATGTAGGACGCCTGCACCTCCGACAGCGCGAACCGCTTGACCAGGCCCTCCTTGGCCGCCGCCGCGTCCTCGCTGCCCCGGATCAACCGGATCACCTTGTCGATGTCCAGCAGCGCCTTCAACAGGCCCTCGACCAGGTGCAACCGCTCCTCGCGCCGCCGCCGCCGGTACCGGGTACGCCGCGTCACCACCTCGTACCGGTGCCGGAGGAACACCTCCAGCAGGGCCTTCAGCCCCAGCGTCCGCGGTTGGCCGTCCACCAGCACCAGGTTGTTGATGCCGAACGACTGCTCCATCGGCGTGAGCCGGTACAGGTCGGCCAGCAGCGCCTGCGGGTTCACCCCGACCTTGCACTCGATGACCACCCGGATGCCGTTCTCCCGGTCGGTCAGGTCCTTGACGTCGGCGATCCCGGTGAGCCGCTTCGACTTCGTCACCTCGTCGGTGATCTTCTCGATGATCTTCTCCGGGCCCACCCCGTACGGCAGCTCGGTGATCGTGATCGCCTGCCGCCCCCGGCTGCCCTCCAGCGGCCCGGTCTCCACCCTGGCGCGCATCCGCACCACCCCGCGCCCGGTCTCGTACGCCTTGCGCACCTCGTCCAGCCCGAGCAGCACCCCACCCGTCGGCAGGTCGGGGCCCGGCACGAAGCCCATCAGCTCGTCCAGCGTGGCGTCCGGGTGCGTCACCAGGTGCCGCGCGGCCGCCACGACCTCGCCCAGGTTGTGCGGGATCATGTTCGTCGCCATCCCGACCGCGATCCCCGACGTGCCGTTGACCAGCAGGTTCGGGAAGGCGGCCGGCAGGACCGACGGCTCCTCCAGCGAACCGTCGTAGTTGGGCCGGAAGTCGACCGTCTCCTCGGCCAGCTCCCCGACCAGCAACATCGCGGCGGGCGACATGCGGGCCTCGGTGTAGCGCGACGCGGCCGGGCCGTCGTCCGGACTCCCGAAATTCCCGTGCCCGTCGACCAGCGGCGTGTTCAGCGAGAAGTCCTGGGCCAAGCGGACCATCGCGTCGTAGATGGCCGTGTCACCGTGCGGGTGGTACTTGCCCATGGTGTCGCCCACCACGCGCGACGACTTCACGTAGGGGCTCGTCGGCCGGTGCCCCTGCTCGTTCATCGAGAACAGGATCCGCCGGTGCACCGGCTTCAGGCCGTCCCGCGCGTCGGGCAGGGCGCGGGAGTGGATGACCGAGTACGCGTACTCCAGGTAGGAGTCCTCGATCTCGGTGGTGAGCGAGTTGTCGAAGACCTGGGCGCCGGCGCGGTCGAAGGCGGACGGGTCGACCCGGGTGACGGGGGTCTTGCGGCGTGCCATGGCTGGGCGTTCCCTCGTGTTCAGACGTCGATCGCGGACTGGTCGACCCGGGCGGCCGACTCGACGAGCCACGCCCGGCGCGGCTCGACCTTCTCACCCATCAGCAGCTCCAGCGCGGCCTCCGCGGCCTCGGCGTCGTGCATGGTGATGCGGCGCACCGAGCGGGTGGCCGGGTTCATCGTGGTGTCCCACAGCTCGTCGGCGTCCATCTCGCCCAGGCCCTTGAACCGGGGCACCGGCTTGACCACGGTCTTGCCCGCCTTCTCCAGCCGGGCGACCCGCTGCTCCATCTGGCGCTGGGTGAAGGTGAAGTGGGTCTCGGGGTTGCGGCCCCTGGTCATCACCTTGTGCAGCGGCGGCATGGCGGCGTAGAGGCGGCCGTCCTCGATGACCGGGCGCATGTACTTGGCGAACAGGGTGATCAGCAGGGTGCGGATGTGGGAGCCGTCGACGTCGGCGTCGGCCATGAGGATGACGCGGCCGTAGCGCATGGTGCCGAGGTCGAACGTGCGGCCGGTGCCGGCGCCGAGGACCTGGACGATCGAGGCGATCTCGGCGTTGCGCAGGGTGTCGGCGAGGCTGGCCTTCTGCACGTTGAGGATCTTGCCGCGCAGGGGGAGCAACGCCTGGTACTCGGAGACGCGGGCCATGCGCGCGCTGTTGTGGACGAAGACGCCGGCTTCGAGGGCGAAGTTGTGGTAGCCGTCCACGGTGAGGTCGTACACGTCGGCCGTCTCGATCAGCGGTTCGACGGAGGCGACGGTGTGGTTGACCCGGCTCGCGGCGTCGCGGAGACGGGACAGGTCGCCGTCGAAGCCGTCGAGGAGGCGGTCGAAGCGCAGGCCCGTGCGCGCGGTGGCCAGGCGCTCCTCCTCGTAGGCGGCGCCGAGTGCGGCGTCGTCGAGCCGGAGGAGGGGGCGCAGTCGCCTGAGGGCGGCGAGGTCGGCGTACTGCCCGGTCGTGGTCCGGGAGCGCCAGGCGCGTAGGTCTGCGTCGCGCCACTGGGCGGAGAGCATCGCGGACTTGAACTCCAGGCCGCCTGCGGCCGGCCACGCCCGGTGACCGGCGTGGACGTGCTCGCCCATCGTCGAGGCGTGCAGGGCCGCGTGGTCTTCCCAGGTCATGCGCCGCAGGTTGCGCGGGTCGTTGTTGCGCTTGTCGACGTCCACGTGGTGACGGACGGTGCCGTTCTCGGCGCTGTCCAGGCCGTTGCGGAGGTTGTGGGCGTCTGCCAGGTAGTGGGTGTAGACCCACTCGGCGCGGTCGTTCATCCAGATGCGCTCGTAGCCGTCGAGCTTGTCGCCCGCCGCCTTGGACGAGACCGACCGGTACAGCGGCATCAGCGAGTCTCCGGCCTGCAACCGGTCGGCGCGGCGGTAGGAGCCGTCGCGCAGCCGGAACAGGTGGTCCGGGGTGCAGCGGACGGATTCGCCGGTGTCGAGGGTGACCCGGACGAGCGGCGCGGCGCGCTTGGTCAACCGGGGTTCGACGAGCGGGGCGACGACCACGCGGCCGGCCCTGTTGGTGGCGTAGCCGAAGTGCGTGACACCCCGCTGCCAGTCCGCGGCGAGGTCGGCGAAGCTCATCGCCCGGCCGGAGGCCAGCGCGACCGTCGTGTCACCGGTGAAGCAGCCCAACGCGCTGTCGCCCTCGACGAGGAACAGCTCGCTGCGCGCCACCCCCGTGGTGCGGCAGTCGACCAGCTTGGGCGGCATCGCGGCGCCCTCCAGCGCCGTCTTGCGGCGGGCCGCGTCCTTCTGCTGCTTCTGGGTCAGCCGGACGCGGGCGGCGTCGACGACCTTCTGGAGGACGATCTTGGCCTCGCCCTTGGTGCGCCGGTCCTCGGTCCACGCCCTGATGTGCTTCTCGACGATGCCCTGGGTGACCTTGGTGATGCCCGCGGTGGACAGCTCGTCCTTGGTCTGGGAGGTGAACTGGGGCTCGGGGATGCGCACGTGGACGACGGCGGTCATGCCCTCCAGCACGTCGTCGAGGGTGGGTGGGTCCTCCTTGGGCTTGAGCAGGCCCCTGGTGCGCCCGATGGCGTCCTGCACGGCCTTGAGCACGGCCCTCTCGAAGCCGCGCCGGTGGGTGCCGCCGTGCACGTTGCGGATGGTGTTGGTGAAGCACTCGACGGTGCGTTCGTAGCCGGTGCCCCAGCGCAGCGCGATCTCGACCTCGGCCTGGCGCTCGACCTTGGACCGCATGACGCCGTTCTCGTCGGCGGCGTTCTCGTGGTAGACGCCGTCGCCGGTGATCAGGAGGGTGCCGGAGACGGACTTGTCGTTGGCGGGTGCGAGGAAGTCGACCATGTCGGTGACGCCGCCGGGGAAGTGGAAGGTCTCCTCGCCGGCGGTCTCACCGGTGGCGTCGCGCAGCACGTAGGTGACGCCGGGCACGAGGAAGGCGGTGTTGCGGAGCTTGGCGCGGACGCCCTCGACGTCGAGGGCGGCGCCGTTCTCGAAGTAGCGGGCGTCGTGCCAGTACCGGATGGAGGTGCCGGTCTTCCTGGTGCGGCCGGTGACGCGCAGGCCGGTCTGGCGGGTGAAGGCGGCGTCGGGTCCGGGGCCGTCGAAGACGCCGGGCACGCCGTGGGCGAAGGACATCTCGTGGGTCTTGCCCTCGCGGCGCACGACGACGTCGAAGCGGTGGGCGAGGGCGTTGACGGCGGAGGCGCCGACGCCGTGCAGGCCGCCGGAGGTCTTGTAGCCGGAGCCGCCGAACTTGCCGCCGGCGTGGAGCCTGGTCAGGACGAGTTCGACGCCGGAGAGGCCGGACTTGGCGTGGACGCCGGTGGGGATGCCGCGGCCGTCGTCGTCGACCTGGACGCTGCCGTCGGCGTGGAGGGTGACGACGACCTTGGCGGCGTGGCCGGCCACGCCCTCGTCGGTGGCGTTGTCGACGATCTCGGTGAAGAGGTGGTTGACGCCCCTGCTGTCGGTTGACCCGATGTACATGCCGGGGCGCTTGCGAACCGCTTCCAGACCTTCGAGGTGGGTCAGGTCGTCGGCACCGTACAGGATCTCAGCGGTCACCGGGTCGTTCTCCCCAGGTCGTGGCGTATGTCGAGCGGTTCACGGTAGAGGAGGGTAGTCAGTGGGTCCGACAATTCCGCGTGAACCTCGGCGGGGTCGGGGGTGACGTGGCACGCGTCGGCACGTCCCGGACCTGCGTTGATCCACTGTGGACGGCCTGTGAGCACGGGCGGAAGGCGCGCTGCTCCCGGGGTGGCCGGGTCCGCGTAGAGTGCGGGCGGTCCCGCGCAGTACCTGCCTGGAGGGCGTCCTGATGTTCCGACGTGCCGCGCCGAAGGAGGCCGCTCCGCCCGTGGAGCCCGTGCCCGTGGTCGAGCCCGAGCCCCTGCCCCAACCCCCTCCCCCGCCGCCGGCGCCCGAGCGGTTCTCGGCCTCGTTCGCCGGGGCGACGCTGGTGGTGGGGCCGCCCGGCGGTCCCGGCCAGCAGGCGGTGGCGCTGGCCCGGTCCCTGCCGGTGGACCGGGGGCGGACGGTGGTCGTGGTGGACCCGCCGCACGGTGACGAGGTGGCGTTCTGGCCGGTGGTGGCGGCGGCGTTGCAGGGCCGGGGTCCGGTGCGGCTGATGACGTCGTACTCGGGGTCGATGCGGCCGACGGCGCCCGCGCAGTGGCTGTCGGAGCAGGTGCAGGCCGAGGTGGTGGCGCCGGACGGCGCGGTGACCACGGTGCCGGGTGCGGCGTTCGTGGTGGGCAACGGCGGGTACGGGTGCTGGCTGCGGTTCGTGCCGGGGTCGTCGCCGGTGCCGATGGGCCGGCGGTTCCCGGTGCCGCAGTGGGAGGCGGTGGACCCGAACGCGCCGTGGCCGACGGGCGAGGTGGGGGTGTCCGAGCCGATCCCGGCGGGGCTGTGGCTGCGGGCGCAGCGGGCGCCGTTCGACCCGCAGGCGCCGGAGGTCCGGGCGGTGCTGGGGCTGCCGTGCCGGGACAACGTGCTGACCGTGGTGGTCGGCGGGCCCGGTCAGCCGCCGATCCCGGTGGAGGAGGTGGGCCGGCTGCTGGGCGGGCTGTCGTCGGCGGCGCGGTCGCGGGTGCGGCTGGTCTGGTACGGCGCCGAGCACCAGGCGCAGGCGGTGGCCGACCAGCTGGGCGAGCCGATCTCGCTGTACACGGGCCTGCCGGTGGGGTCGCTGCGCACCGGGGCGGCCGTGGTGGCGGTGAACCCGCGGGGTCAGCAGACGTGGCGGCCGTACGTGACGGAGGTGCGGCACTCGCCGGGCGGGCCGCCGGTGGTGTCGGGCTACCGGGTGCCGGTGGCGGGGCTGGTCGAGCGCGGTCCGGGGATCTTCGACCTGGGTGGCGGGGTGTACCTGGAGGTGGTCCCGTCGGGTTTGTGGGTGCGGGACGCGGAGGACATCAGCGCCGAGGTGCGGGCGCTGCCGGTGGACCCGGAGTGGGCGCGGCTGACGGTGGGCACGCCGGGCCGCACGACCGCGGGCGCGGTGGCGGTGGCGGGCGCGTCGCTGGTGGAGCGGCTGGAGCCGGAGGTGCGCCGGCTGCTGAAGGTGGTGTTCTGCGACCCGACGCCGCCGGTGCGGCCGCCGGTGGCGGAGGAGGCCGCGGTGGACCCGGTGGCGGAGGTTCCCGAGCCGGACGCGGTGGAGTCGCCGGTGCCGATCAGCGTGGACGGGCCGCTCCAGCCGCCGCCCGCGCCGGTGTGGGGTGAGCAGCTGGGCGACGAGGTGGTGCCCGCGGACCACCGCAGCACCGAGCCGGAGCGGGACGCGCTGCGCCGGATGCTGGGCGAGCGGTACGGGGAGCACGCGGCGGTGGCGTGCCGGCACATCGTGTCGCGACCGGAGGACCCGGAGGCGTTCGAGGCGGTGGTGACGGACCTGGCCGCGGTGTCGGCGTGCCTCCAGCAGGACGAGGAGATCCTGGTCGAGGCGTTGCGGACCGGGAAGCTGGGCCGGTTGTGGCCGTACGCGGCGTCGGTGGTGTCGGGCCTGCGGCGGTTGCCGGTGCACCAGGGGGTCACGGTGTGCTGGGGCGAGGCGCACCGGTACCGGACCGGGGACGTGCTGGTGGAGCACGGCCTGCTGAGCACGGTGGCGGGGCCCGCGGTGCCGGTCGACGGGCGGGTGGAGTTCCTGCTGTGGTCGATGACCGGGCGGCGGGTGTCGGTGGTGGACTCGTTCGGCAGCCTGGTGCAGGAGCGGGTGGTGTTCCCGCCGGGGACGGCGTTCAAGGTGCTGGCGGTGGTCGAGGCGGAGGAGTCGGCGGCGATGCAGGTGATGGCGCAGGAGGTGGTGGGGCGCCACCACGAGCTGCCGCCGGGGGTGCTGGGGACCCTGGAGCGGGCCGCGATGGCGCTGCGCAACCACGCCCGCGCGACGGCGGGCTAGCGGGGTCGGGCCGGGCTGCCCGACCCCGGGCCACCCGGCCCGACCGCCGCGCGAGCCGGGCGGCCCGACCCGCTCAGTAGGCGTTGGCCCGGTCGGCGAACCCCGGCGCCAGGACCGCCCCCCGCGCCGCCGGGTAGGAGATCCGCTCCGGGTCGCCGTCCGAGGTGTAGCGGCTCGCCGGGGCGGCGGCCAGCTTGTCCAGCCACGCCGTCGAGCCGTACTCCGCCTCGTGGCCCGCGGCGTCCTGGGACCGGATGCGGGGCGTGTTGAGCGGGTCGAAGTCGGTCGAGTGGGGTGACGGCGCCGGGTTCGCGCCGACCAGCAGGACGCACGCGTGGTCGTACGACGCGCCGGCCGCCGTGCCGCGGCGGGCGAGCTCCCCGTTCGCGGGCACCGCGCCGAACGGCAGCGCCAGGCTGGTCACCCGGTGGTCGGGCAGGGCGCGCTGGATCTCGCGCTGCCCCAGCGCGATCGCCTCCAGCACCTGCGGGTCGCCCGCCGAGGCCAGGTTGGTGTGGTGCAGGGTGTGGTTGCCGATCTCGAACCCGTGGTCGCGCAGCCACGGCAGCACGCCCGCGCCGTCGGCCGAGCCGAACGGGGCGGCGTTGACGTACAGGCTCGCCACCGGGCGGAAGCCGGGGTGGCGGGCGGCGACGTCGAGCAGGATGGCGACCGCGGTGCCCGGCGCGGGCCCGCCGTCGGGGCCGAGCGCGAACTGGGTGGGGTCGCCGTCGTCGAAGGTCAGCACGACCGGGTGCCTGCCGGCGGGGATGTCGATCCGGCCGGTGGCGTACTCGGTGGTCGTCACCGGCACGTAGCCCTCGGTGGCCAGCCGGTCCAGCTCGGCCCGGAACGCCGCGGGGGTGCGGTCGTAGACCGACTCGGTCCGCTCGACGATCCGGTGGTACATCAGGATGGGCACTTGGCCGAGCTCGTCGGCGCCCACCGCAGCCGGGTCGGGGGCGGCGGACGAGGGGGCGGCGGCCGGGCGCGCGGAGGACGCCGGCGCGGCGACGGGCTGGAGCGCCGGCTCGGGTTCCCCGCCGCACGACCAGCAGGTGGCGGCGACGATCGCGAGCACGGTGGCGGTGGTCCTGGACGACCGGGGTGCGCTGTTCACCCGTCGATCGTGACCCGTGCCGGGCTGCCGGATGGACTTGTGCACACGTTCGTATGAGGTCTGGTTTGGGGGTGGGTGGGGTCGGCTAGTCGCTGGTGGTCCGTGCCGTGCCGAGAGCGGAGCTGCCGATGCCGGATTCACCCCGAAAGATGAAGCGCTTCCTCATACCGGCCGTCGGTGTCGTGGTCCTGCTGCTGGTCGCCGGGGTGGTGACGACGATCGTGCACTCCCGGGGCGTCGGTCTGGCGGTCACCGACCTGGACGACGGCGCCGTGGTCACCCCTTCGGGTGTCGAGCGCGTGTCCATCACCACTGCGGACCCCGGTGAGCTGCACCGTGTCAGCGTGCAGGTGGACGGGCGCCCCGTGGAGGCGCGACGCGAGGACGGGCGGATGACGCTGGCCGGGGTCGACCTGGCGGAGGGCGAGCACACGCTGTCGGTGCGCGCGGCCAACCCGCTGCCGTGGCTGCCGGACGTCTCGGCGGAGCGCCGGTTCTCCGTCGACGCCACCCCGCCCGCGCTCGCCGTCGAGTCGGCCGGGGCCGAGTCGCTGCGCGGCCCGGTCACGGTGCGCGGCACCGCCGAGGGCGCGGAGACGGTGACGGTCGGGGACCAGCGGGTCCGGGTCGCCGACGGCAGGTTCGAGGTGTCGCTGGCGAGCGTGCCCGCGCAGGTGCGCGTCACGGCCGACGACGCCGCCGGCAACAGCCGGCAGCAGGAGGTGCCGGTGAGGGTCACCCACCCCGGGATGCGCGCGGTGCACATGAGCGCCGCCGCGTGGGCGACCCCGTCGCTGCGCGACCCGGTGCTGGCGATGGCCCGCGAGGGCCGCATCGACACCGTCCAGCTCGACATCAAGGACGAGAGCGGCGAGATCGGCTACCAGTCGCAGGTGCCGCTGGCCCGCGAGATCGGCGCGACCCGCGACTACTACGACGCCCGCGCGGTGCTCGACGAGCTGCACGCGGCGGACGTGCGGGTGGTCGGCCGCCTGGTGGCGTTCCGCGACCCGGTCCTGGGCAGGGCGTCGTGGCAGGCGGGCGCGCGCGACCGGCTCGCCCAGAGCACCTCCGGCGCGCCCTGGTCGGCGCACTACGGCGAGTACGCGTTCACCAACTTCGCGAACAAGGAGGTCCGCGACTACAACACCGCCATCGCGAAGGAGGCCGCCGAGCTGGGCTTCGACGACGTGCTGTACGACTACGTGCGCCGCCCGGACGGCCCGATGGGGCAGATGTCGTTCCCCGGCCTGACCGGCACCCCCGAGCAGTCCATAGTGGACTTCCTGCGGGACAACCGGGCGGTGCTGCGGCCGCTGGGGACCTACCTGGGCGCGTCGGTGTTCGGCATCGCCGCGAACAGCGGCACCGACATCGCCCAGGACATCCCGGCCATCTCGGCGCAGGTGGACTACGTCGCGCCGATGGTCTACCCGTCGCACTGGGGTCCCGGCGAGTACGGCGTGGACGACCCGGACCGCAAGCCGTACGACATCGTGAAGGCGTCGGTCGAGCACTTCGTGCGGCTGACCGAGGGCACCGGGGCCACCGTCGTGCCGTGGCTCCAGGCGTTCTCCCTCGGCCACCACTACGGGCCGGGTGAGATCCAGGCCCAGGTCGTGGCCTCGCGGGACGTGGGCGCGCCGTCGTTCCTGCTGTGGAACGCGGCCTGCACCTACGGCTCGGCCGGGTTGGAGCCGGCGTGAGGGTCCAGCCGTTCGTGCCCTACCTGACCGGGGTGTGCCTGGCCGCGACCGCGCTGCTGGCGCTCGAACTCCACCAGGGGGAGCGGCCGACCGCCGGCGAACCGGCGGCGCAGGTCCCGCCGCCGTCGAGGGCGGTGGCGGGGGCCCGGTCGGCGGCGCCCGCCGCGGAGCCCCAGCGGTTCCGCACCGACGCCGACCTGCCCGCCGGCCCGCCCGTGCCCCAGCGCGGCGCGGGCACCTGGCGGGTGGTGCCGGGGACCTTCGGCACCACCGGGACGCCGTACTCGGTGGAGGTGGAGGACGGGGTCGTGCCGCCGCGGGGCGACGCGCCGTTCGCCGCCGTGGTCGACCACGCGCTGGCCCACCCGCGCGGCTGGCGCTCGGCCGGGCACGCGTTCCGCCGGGTCGACGCCTCCGGTTCGCCGCAGCTGCGCATCCGGCTGACCTCGCAGGACACCGCGCGGGCGCTGTGCGGCTTCGAGCTGCCCTACGACACCTCGTGCCGGATCGGGTCGAGCGTGTACCTGAGCGCGGCGCGGTGGCTGCGCGGCGCGCACGCGTTCACCGGGAACCTGCGCGGCTACCGGACCTACGCGGTGAACCACGAGGTCGGGCACTTCCTCGGGCACGGGCACGAGACGTGCCCGGTCGACGGCGCGCCCGCGCCGGTGATGATGCAGCAGACGTTCAGCACGGCCAACGACGAGCTGGCCGCGATCACCTCGGGCACCGACCAGGGCGTGGCGATCACCCCGGACGGTCGGACGTGCGCGCCGAACCCGTGGCCGGCCCGCTGAGCCGCCCGGCGTCCCCGAACGCGGTCAGGTCGCCCACCGGGACAGCCGGCAGCACTCGGTCGCGTTCGGAACCGGCCCAGCCACTCCGGCCTCGGCACGCGCGGGAACGCCGCACGGACCGCAGGCGGGCCACCGACAGCGATGGCCCGGTCGGTCACGGGCAGCGCGTCACCCCGCGCGGTTTCGGGTGCGGTGGTCGTTCGGACGCAGCGTGACCGGTTCGTCGGTGAGCTCTGCGGGGAACGCAGCGGAGTCTCAACCCGAGCCACCACCAGCGCCCGACCGAGGCGGCGCAGGGGAGCCCGCCCTCCGGGACAGGCGCGGACCGGCTTCGATCACCAGCTGTTGAGCCGGAAGGTCACCGGTTGCGGGGCCGTCGACCTGTCCATGCACGTGGGGCAGGAGCCCATCGCCACCTCGAACGTGCGGGCGATACTGCCCAGCAGGCCGTTGGCCCGCGGCACGACATGTCCCGCCGCCGCATACGCGCAGTCCCGACAGACGTGCTGGTCACAGGTACCGCAGACGCGCACGGGCAGTGCGGGGCCGGTCGAACCACAGTGGTCGCACTGGACCAACAATTCGAAGTGGATGGCCACGGCTCTCCAGGGTTCGGGTCGAATTGGTGTACCGATCAGGTCCACCCTGGCCCGGATACCGGGTTCCCACAGGACTGGATTTCAATTCTCACCGGCTCACGACGCGGCCACACCGCAATTGTGCGCACGCCGGACAGGTGTGCCTGGTTCGTGATGATTCTCTTTTCAAAATCAAAACACGACAACTCGTACCCGTGGGACGACTCGGGTTCACCCGGTGCAACGTCATTGTCACCGCAGGTGCGTCCCGTCCTGGTCGAGGTCGTCGGGATCCCGGTCCTCGCCCCGCGGATCGAGCCACAGCCAGCCCTTTGCGTAGAACGTCTTGACGGCCACCTCGACCGGGAGGAAGCTCGCCGGATCGGTTCCCCGCGCGCCCTCCTCGACCACGTAGCCGTGCAACCGGTCGGAGACGATCACCGCGAGGTCGGTCACGGGATTGGACCGGATCGCCCCTCGGAGCGGTTCGCTGTCCAGCAGGCGCCCCAGGCTGGTGGCGACCTTGCCGCCGAAACCGAGCGCGGTCGTCGTCACCGGTCCGACGTCGACCGCCATGCGCAACCGGAGGCGATCCCGGTGGACGGTGTTGTCGAGCCGGAGCTGTTCCGCCATCGCGCGCAGCAGAGCGGGCAGGGCGCGTTGGACATCGACCCCGCTCGGGAGGAACATCATCAGGCCGTCACCGGTCCCGCTGCTGTCCACTTCAGACAGGTCGAGGTCCAGGTCGGACAGCGCCGCGCGAACCAGGTCGGAAATCCGGCTCTGCACCCGTTCCCCCGCCGGTGTCGTCCGCGAGCTGTAGTCGACGGCATCGAGCGCGAACCCCATGCGCAGGGTCTTCACCCCCGAGCGCGGTGCGCTCGGCGTCCGAGGGGCGGGCACACCCGCCCCGACGTCCTTGACCAGTTCGAGCGCCCGGTCGAGCCGCTGGATCGACGCGTCCAGCCCGGTCAGGAACCAGTCGGTCAACCCGTCGTCACCGGGTAGCGGCTCGGGTTCCAGCGCGGCCATGTTCGCGTGCGTCACCTCGACGGACGTCCTCATGCGCTCAAGCCGGTGGCGTGCTGCGCGCAGCGCGACCTCATTCCGGTGCAACCGGTGCGGAGCAGGCTCGGCTCCTGAGTACAGGGCCTCGACGTGCGCGATCGCCCGGTCGTGGAGATCCGCGATCGCGGGCTCGTCGCGCCGCCACACACCGATGTGGTGCCTGAGCACGGCGGCCTGGAGCAGGTAACGCGCGAGCCTCGGCATCTCCGGCTTCCCGCGGCTCCACGTCCACGCGGTCAGTTCGGCGTCCTCGTGCACGTCGGCGAGCACGACCACGTCCCGCACCTCGGCGGGCCCGGCCTCCGGTTCCCACAGCAGGAAGCCGCGGCGCCGGTGCCAGTGGACGACGTCCCGCACCCGTTCGGGCAGCGCGGCACGTGCGTTCCCGGCCGGCCGCTTGCCCTGGTGGACGCGCACCACCCCGAGTGCGAACCTCGTGTCGTCACGGGCGATCTCGTCCCAGATCGCGTCGAACTCGATCCAGCCCGGCGGCGCCGTGCCGTGCGGTCGCCGGCAGGCCGTCGACGAGATGATCACGGACAGGTTCGCCGCGTCCGTCGTGCGCCGGAGGACCACCTGGGTGTTCACAGCTCCGTCCTGCGCGGCGGCCAGCGCGCCTTCCGGTGCGGAGGCGATGTCGACGGGCGGCCTGGTCGGCAGCCCCAGGCGGGGCACGGGTGCGGTGGTCCCGAGGATGTGCCGGCACCGGTCCCAGATGCGGTTCAGCCCCGCGAGCGCGTTGGTGCCGTTCTTCCCGCGCAGCGTTGCGAAGACGTGGACCACGAGTTCCTGCTCACCTGGAGGTGCGTGGTCCATCACCGGGCTCCGCGGTGATCGAGTCGAGGATTTCCGCCCGTTGTTCCCGCACCCGGTCCGGAGGACCGACGATCTCCTCCTCGCCCAGGTTGGGGCTCATGTCCGGGGAGAGCAGTTCGAGCGCCACGGTGGCCGCGACCACGGCCCTCGTGTCATCGGCGCGGAACGCCGTCGCCAGATCACGGAGCGAGACCGACACCTCGGCCCACGAGCGCCGGTGCAGCTTCCACCTCGGGATGTCGGTCAGCACGTCCAGCGCTTCCGTGATGGCTTCCGACCTGACCACGTCTTCTCCGTTCCGCCCGTGCGCCCGCCTGTTCACCGCAGGTTGCGCCAAGACCCGCTCAACGACCGCTGTGCATCAGCGCTGCCCATATCTCCGGTTTGTCCGGGTACCTGTCCCGCAGTTCCACGCAGGCGAGGCGCAGAGCTTCAGCGTAGGTGCGGTCGTCCAGGTAGCGGTAGAACGCCGCTGCGGCTCGTGCCGCGGGAACGTCCTTGAGCGGCCAGGAAGACGCCACGACCCCGGCGAAGCCGGCGAGTTGGAACACCGACGCCGTGGTGATCGCGGTATCGGAGTGCCGCAGGCCGGCGGCTGCGGTGTCGCACGCCGAGAGGTAGGCGAAATCCGCGTGGGGCAGGTGAAGATCCACGATGTCGGTCAACGGCAACCGGGCACCGTCCGCCAGCCGCAGACCGCTCCGCGAGGGGATCGTCAGGTCGACCTCCGCGTGGCACGCGAAGTGCACCCGGCCGGCGGCGGGCAGTGCGGCGAGGACGCGGCCCGGTGTGGCGTCGCCGTCGACGAGGGGTGCCAGGCCGGGGGTGCTCGCGTGCAGCTCCAGCGCGTACCTCGTGGACCTCGGCAGATCCGACAGGTCGCCGGCTCCGGCGACCGCGACGACGAGCTGGGCGTGGTGCCCGGTAGGTGAGGTCTTCGTCGCGAGTGCGCTCAAGGTCGGCGTGTAGGAGGAGACAACGGCCTCCAGCAGCCCGGGTCGCCCCTCGGGTGCCGCGGCGTGGATCGGGAGCATGCCCATCAAACCGAGCGGGAGCCACCACACACGAGGCAGCGCGACAGCCGGCAGGTGGGGCAGCAGCGGCTCCGCCACGGTGGTCCACAACCAGTCGAGCACACGCGACAGGGGCAGCTGCGCCGTGAGGTCGTCGTCCTCGCCCGTGGTGACCAGACGGATGCCGAAGGCGCAGAGCGTGGTCTCATCGTGGTGGAGGTCGGGAAGGGCGACGACGCGCGGCGGCGCTCCGGCCGTCAACACGATCGCGTCGCCGCGGTACGTGGCCGAGTTCACCAGGACCACCGCCTCGTCGGCGGCGAGTTCCGGCCACTCGTCCTCGAACCGGAGGAAGTTCTCGTGGCCGGGAACCTCCCTGATCCGGTTGACCACCTCGTCGTACTCGTCCCGCCAGCGGCGACGAGTACGCGCGCTACCCGTGGTACCGCCGCGCAGCACCGCCGACCGATCGCGGAACTGCTGGGCCAGGGCGGGGTGCCGGTGCTCCAGGAGGTCCAGTCCCCCGGGATCTCCCCGTTCGTTCATGACGCCGGCCAACAGGAGAGCGCGACCCCGCTGGACCGCTCGAACCGCTCCTGCCGCGTCTCCCGCGGCGCAGTGCGCGGCCACCGCCTCGGAAACGAGGTCGTGGTGGCCGCCGAAGCGGTGTTCCTGGTCGGGCCAATCGCTCTCCCGGGGCGCCACGCCCGGGAGCAGTTCGATCGCCTCGTCGAGGAGCGTCACGGCGATGCGGTGCTCCCCGAGTCCCGCGGCGAGGAGCGCGAGCTGCTGACGCGTCCGGACCTGGTGCATCGGTGCTGCCGACGCGCAGCGGTGAAGCCGGTCGACGAGATCGTGGAGCATCTCGCGAATTCCCCGGCGGTCGCTCAGGGCCAGCCACTCGTGGAGGCACTCGGCCACCCGCGCGATCCGCTGGGCCGTGTCCGGGTGGTCCGGCTTGCTCGACTCCATCGACTTGACAGCGGCACGACTGGCCGCGAGCAGGTCTTCGCGGGATGTCGACGACTGGTACCGCGTCAACAGGGCCGTTGCCTCGTTGTGCAGGCCGACGGCACGCCGCTCGCCGCTCGTGGCGGCACCCACAGCGCTGCGGAAAGCCTTTATCGCATCGTCGATGTCACCGGACCGCTGGTTTTGGATGAACCTCTTCTTGAGCATCAGCCCGCCCAGGTTCAGCGCAGCCGAACGCTCATCACCGGCAGCGCTGCGAAGCGCACGGTTGATCAGCTCGAACGTACTCTTCTCCAGCGCCTCGTCCTCGACGCGACCCAACTTGGTCTGGCACGACGTCGCCAGGTTGATGAGCGCCCCGACGATGCCGGGATGTCCGGGGGGATAAGACCTCAGGGCTTGCTCGTGGAAGTCCACCGCGGCGTCGAGATCGGAGAGAACTCCTGTGTGCAGGTACATCAAATGGCGGCAACCTGCCATCATGGAGCACAGTTGGGCCCGGTCGACGTGGAACTCCGGAAGGCCCCTCATGGATTCGGAGAACAGGTCGAGAGCTTGATCGAGTTCGTTCAGCTGCCCCGTCTCCGCGAAAAGCTTGGTCTTGAGAACGGCGACGTTCGCGAGCAATCGGTCGCGCGACATAGCCGACCCCGGATGATGGGCCTCCAGTGCTCGACCGGTGAGCGCATGCGCGGTGACCAGGTCTTCCACCAGGAAAGTGAGGTCATACCTCGCCTCGTGGGCCGCACTGAGCTGGAGGAGGGCCAGGGGTTGGTCGGAGAAGATCGCCCGTGCGTTCGACCCGAGCATGGTCATCGCATCGGAGATGTCCCTGTCGTCCTTGTTCTTGAGGTAACGGCCGATCAACGCGTTGCCCAGCTTCGAGAACACCAGCCTGCGCCCATCAGGGTCACCGGCCAGAAGCGTCAAAGCCGTTCTTCCCGCCTCGACCGCACGATCGAGGTGATCCATGTCGTCCGTCGCCACGTACGTGCTCATCAGGAAGTACGCCTGGCAAAGGCCCATCGACGCGTAACCCCTGAGGCGGTCGTCCTCCGGCAGGTCCGCAGAGAGCAGCCGGATGGCGGTCCTCAGCACGTCGACGACGTTCCCGGCTTCGACGCCGATCCCTGTGTCGACGGCGTTCAACAGCAGCAGGGCGTTGTCGACGCTCCGGGTCGCTTCGTCCGGATCGGTCATCTTGATCCCCCGTAGCGGTGCGCGAAGTCGCCTGCGGTACCGAGCGGCAAAATTGCGGATTTCGTCCACAACGTCCACGACACCTGCACGCGGCCGTTTTCCCGCTCACCTCACCGTGATCGAGTACACGCCGGTGGGCGTTACACCGCCTCTGGTGGCGTGATCGCGCGCTGAACCGCATCTCCGCAATACGGCGGGCTTCGTCCTCGGGAACGCGCCTCAGATTCCCCGCCGCCACCGGACCTCGCCGTCGTGCCGCTCGTCGGTGGGCGCGAGCCCGACCGCGGCGGCGACGGCGGCCGACGCGCGGTGGTCGGGGTGGACGTGGGCGACGACGGTCCGCACGCCCCGCCGGCCGAGCAGGTCGACGAGGCCCCGGGCCGCCTCGGTCGCGATGCCGCGCCCCTGCCAGGGCGTCCCCACCACCCAGGCGACCTCGGCGAG
This sequence comes from Saccharothrix lopnurensis, assembly GCF_042658445.1. Lineage (NCBI taxonomy): Bacteria > Bacillati > Actinomycetota > Actinomycetes > Pseudonocardiales > Pseudonocardiaceae > Saccharothrix > Saccharothrix lopnurensis. The sequence continues at coordinate 81,562 of NZ_JBHSQO010000015.1, forward strand.
CGGACCGGTGACCGTGGCCTGGACGGTGCCCGTCAGGCAGCCCTCCGCCCGGAACCGGACCACCCAGTTCAGCCAGGAGACGGCGGGGTCCGGCGAGCCCTCGGCCAACCGCCGGTAGCGCGACCGCAGGGCTTCCGGGGTGGCCGGGGTCCCGCCGGTGTGGGTGTGCAGGGCCGGGTCGGCCAGCACGGCGGCCATCTCCTCGGCGTGCGCCACGCGCAGCGGCAGCAGGTCGAGCCGTTCGGTGCGGATCTCCTCGGTGCGGATCTCCCCAGCACGGATCTCCCCAGCACGGATCTCCCCAGCTCCGGGGGCGCTCACGCGGCGCCGGTCCGCGCCGCCGTGACCACGACGGTGGAGCAGCGCACCGCGACGCTGCCGCCCACCGCGTCGATGGCGGCCCCGATGCCCTCCAGCACCCGCGCCAGCACCTCGGCCGGGAGCCGGGTGTGCAGGCCGGTCGTGGGCAGCAGGTCCAACCACTCGGCGCGGGTGCGGGTCCGCTCCCCCTCGAACCGCCACCGCTCCGGCTCGTCGAACGCGCCCGCCGCCCGCACCCCGTCGGCCGCCCGGTCGCACATCAGCTCGTAGCCCTCCGGGCCGGCCGCCCCCGGTCGGCGGACGACGGGCGAGTCCGGCAGCACCCGCCGGTAGACGGCGGTGAACGCCTCGGTCGCCTCGGGCGACGGGTGCTCGACGTTCCAGAACACGGCCAGCCGGCCGCCGGGCCGCAGGACCCGCGCCGCCTTCGCCGCCCCGGCGACCGGGTCGACCCAGTGCCACGCCTGCCCGGAGACCACGGCGTCGAACACCCGGCCGGCGGGGTCCCAGTCCTCGAACGCGGCCACCTCGACCTCGTGCCCGCGCCGCCGCGCCCACCCGGCCATCCGCGGGTCGACGTCGACGCCGAGCACCCGGCTGCCGGCCGCCTCGAACTGCCGGGCCGCGATGCCGGTGCCGATACCGACGTCGAGCACGTCGGGGCCGGGTGCGGTGGCGACGATCGCGGCCACCGCGGCGTCGGGGTAGCGGGGGCGGGCCCGGTCGTAGCGCTCGGGGTCCACGCCGAACGATCCGGCCACGTCCTTGAGCTGGTGCAGTTCGGGTAACGTCTGTTCAGTGGGCATCCGCCCACTATGAGTGGGCAAGCGCCCACTCGTCAACCGGGAAAGGGGTCGCGGTGCCGACCGGCGTAGCCATCCGGGACGTGCGCGAGCAGCTGTTCGACGCCGCCGAGCGCATCCTGCTGCGGGCCGGGCCGAGCGCGTTGACCAGCCGGGCCGTCACCACCGAGGCGGGCTGCGCCAAGGGCGTGCTGCACCGGCACTTCGAGGACTTCGACGCCTTCCTGGCCGCGTTCGTGCTCGACCGCGTCGACCGCTTGGACGCCCGCGCCGCCGCCCTGGTGGGGTCCGCCGGGGCCGGGACCGTCGTCGACAACCTGACCGACGCGCTGAGCGCGCTGTTCGGGTCGGTGGCGGTGGCGATCGTCGCCCTGGTGAGCTTCCGGGACGACCTGCGCGCCCGGCTGCGGCGGACGTGGCCGGCCGGCGTCCCGGTGCTCACCGAGGCCGTCGCCGTGATCGACGCCTACCTCACCGCGGAGCGCGACCTCGGCCGCGTCTCGGCCGACGCCGACGTGGCGCTCCTCGCGCCCACCCTCATCGGGACCGGGCACCTGCTGTTCGCCGACCGCGGGGCCGCCCCGCCGGAGCGGGAGGCCGTGCGCAGGGTGGTCGCCTCGGTCGTCGCCGGCGTCCTGCGCGAGGGGTGAGCGCCGGCCGGGGCGAACCCGGACAGGAGTGAACCCGGACAGGAGTGAACCCGGACAGGGGCGAACGCCACCGCCGTGCGGGACGCGCCTCCCGCACGACGGCAGCCCGCGGGTCATCCCGCCGCGCCGCCCGAACGGGCGTGCTGCTCGGCGACCAGGTCCCGGTACCAGTGGAAGCTCGCCCGGGGCGTGCGGACCAGCGTCTCGTAGTCCACGTGCACCAGCCCGAACCGGGGCTTGTACCCGTGCGCCCACTCGAAGTTGTCCAGGAACGACCACACGAAGTACCCGCGCAGGTCGATCCCGGCGTCGATCGCCGCGCGCGCCGCGTCCAGGTGGTCGCGCAGGAAGTCCACGCGCTCCTGGTCGACGAACCCGGGCCGGTCCGGGAACACGCCGCCGTTCTCGGTGATGTAGACCGGCGGCAGGTCCGGGTAGCGCTCCTTGAGCCCCACCAGGGTGTCGGTCAGGCCGAACGGCTCGACCGGCCAGCCCATCGCGCTGCGCGGCACGTCGGGCAGCCGGGTGGTGTCGATGCCGATGTCGATCGACGTCCGGGTGGCCGGGTCCGGGTCGCGGTGCGGCGCGTCGGCCACGTGCTGCCGGTAGTAGTAGTTGATGCCCACGTAGTCCAGCGGCTGGGAGATCACGCCCAGGTCGCCGTCGAGCCGGAACGAGGCGTCGGTGACCCCGGCGAAGGTCTCCAGGTAGTCGTCGGGGTAGCGGGTGGAGAACAGCGGGTCGGTGAACTGGCGCCGCAGCAGCAGGTCGTGCCGCCGCGCCGCCGCCACGTCCGCCGCCGACGAGCTGACCGGCACCGACGGCGACTGGTTCAGCACGATGCCGAACTCGTGGTCGGGCCGCCGGGACCGCATCTCCCGCACCGCCAGCCCGTGCGCCACCAGCAGGTGGTGCGCGGCGGCCAGCGAACCGTGGCCCTCGCGGGCGCCCGGCGCGTGCCTGCCCTCGCCGTAACCGACGATCGAGGACACGTACGGCTCGTTGAACGTGGTCCACCTCGACACCAGGTCGCCCAGCGCGTCCTGCACCACCAGCGCGTAGTCGACGAACCGAAGCGCGGTGTCGCGGACCCGCCAGCCGCCCTTCTCCTCCAGCGCCTGCGGCAGGTCCCAGTGGTAGAGGGTGAGGAACGGCTCGATCTCCCGCTCCAGCAGCGCCTCGCACAGCCGCCGGTAGAAGTCCAGGCCCCGCTGCTCGACCCGGCCCTCACCGGTGGGCATCACCCGCGACCAGGCCACGGAGAAGCGGTAGGCGTCCACGCCCAGCTCGCCGAGCAGCGCCACGTCCTCGGGCATCCGGTGGTAGTGGTCGCACGCCACCGCGCCGGTGTCACCGCCCGCGACCGCGCCCGGCACCGCGCCGAACGCGTCCCAGATGGACGGTCCCCTCCCGTCGGCGTCGACCGCGCCCTCGATCTGGTACGACGACGTGGCGACGCCCCAGCGGAAACCCAGGGGGAAGTCGGTCATCCCTTCAACGCTCCTTGCATGATGCCGCCGACGATCTGCCGGCCGAACAGGAGGAACACCGCGAGCACCGGCAGGGTGCCGATGGTCGCCGCGGTGAGCACGAGGGTGTAGTCGGTGGTGTAGCCGCTGGCCAGGGTCGACAGCGCGGTCTGCACGGTCGGGTTCTCCGGCGTCAGCACCACCAGGGGCCAGAAGAAGTCGTTCCACGCCTGCATGAAGGTGAACAGCCCGAGCACGGCGGCGGCCGGGCGCGCCGCGGGCAGCACGACGTGCCAGTACAGCCGGATCGAGCTGCACCCGTCCATCCGCCCCGCCTCCAGCAGCTCGTCGGGCACGGCCCGCTCGAAGTACTGGCGCATGAAGAACACGCCGAACGCGGTGACCAGGCCGGGCACGATGACCGCGTGGATCTCCCCCGCCCAGCCGAAGTCGCTCATCATCATGTAGAGCGGGATGACGCCCAGCTCCGTGGGCACCGCCTGGGTGGCGACGACCAGGAGCATGAGCGCGGACCGGCCGCGGAAGCGGAGCTTGGCGAAGGCGAACCCGGCGAGGGTGGAGAAGAACACCACGGACAGGGTGATCGTCCCGGACACCACGATCGAGTTCCACAGCGCCAGCGCGAAGTCCGACTGGTCGAACACCCGCGCGATGTTGTCGAACAGGTGGCCGCCGGGCACCAGCACCGGCGGCACGCTGTCCACCTTGTCCGGTGTCTGCGAGGACACCACCAGGGACCAGTACACCGGGAACGCCGAGCCGGCGAGCACCGCGATCAGGGCCGCGTAGGTCCAGGGTCCGGGCAGCCGCACCGCGCGCCGCCGCCGCTTCCCGGACGGGGCCCCGGCCGGGGCGGGCCGTTCGAGCACGCTGGTCATGATCTCCTGGCCTTTCAGTCGGTCCGGATGCGGCGCGCGGCCAGGTAGCTCAGGCCGGTGATCGCCACGGTCGCGATCAGCAGCAGCCAGGCGATGGCCGAGGCGTAGCCGAAGTCGAACTTGGCGAAGCCCTGCTCGTACAGGTACAGCGCGGCGGTCTGGAACTGCCGGTCCGAACCGCCGGTCGCCGCGCCGGAGCCGGGGTTGAACAGCAGCGGCTCGGCCAGCAGCCTCATGTTGCCCGCGGTGGCGATCACCGTGGAGAAGATGATCTGCGGGCGCAGCATGGGCACGGTGATGCGCCAGAACTGCTGCCAGGCGTTCGCCCCGTCCAGCCGGGCCGCCTCGTACACGCTGCTCGGGATGGCCTGCATGGAGGCCAGGAAGATCAGCGCGTGGTAGCCGGTCCAGCGCCACACCACCATCGCGGCGATGGCGGTGTGGGAGCTGGCGGTGCCCGCCTGCCAGTCGATCCGACCGGCGCCGAACAGCTCCAGCACCCAGTTGATCAGGCCGAAGTCCCGGCCGAACAACTGCGCGAAGATGATCGTCACGGCGGCCACCGAGGTGATGTTCGGCAGCAGCACGCCCATCCGGAAGAACGTCCGGCCGCGCAGCCGCCGGTTGAGCAGCTGCGCGATGCCGAGCGCGAACAGGATCTGCGGGACCGTGGTGAACAGCCACAGGCTGAGCGTGTTGCCCATCGCGTTCCAGAAGTACGGGTCCGCGGTGAGCAGCTGGACGTAGTTGTCGAGCCCGATGAACGTCGCCGCGTCGCCGTCGAGCAGGTTCCGGTCCTGCATCGACACCCAGGCGGTGTAGAGCAGGGGGAAGAGGCCGAACACCGAGAACAGCAGGAAGTACGGCGCGACGTAGGCGTAGGGCGCGTACCGGGTGTCCCAGCGGTGGCGGCGTTCCCGCCAGGTGAGCTCCATCAGCCCTCGAGCTTCTTCGCGTCGGCGACGAACTGGTTCCAGGACTCCTCCGCGCCCTGCTTGCCCTGCTCGACGCGCAGCATGGCGTTGCCCAGCTCGGTCTGCACGTCACCGGCCTTCGGGCCCTGGTACTGCGGCTTGAGGGCGCGCGCCGCGGCGGTGAACACCGCGCCGACCGGGGCGTTGTTGAAGAACGGGTCCTGGTACTGGCCCACGGACTGCTCGCTGAGCGCCTTCGTGGTCGAGGGCAGCAGGTTGTTCGAGGCGAACACCCGGGACTGCTGCTCGGGCGCGGTCAGCCAGGCGGCCAGCTCGACGGCCTTCTCCGTGTTCTTGCCCTGCTTGGGCACGGTCAGGTAGGAGCCGCCCCAGTTGCCGCCGCCGCCGGGCACCGTGGCCAGGTCCCACTTGCCGGCCGTGTCGGGGGCCTGGTCCTTGATCTTGGCCATCTGCCACGCCGGGCAGATCACGGTGGCGAACTGGCTCTGCTTGAAGCCGGTGTTCCACTGCGGCGTGCTGTAGAGCAGGCCCGCGGAGAGGCCGTCGGCCACACCCTGCGCGACCAGGTCCCAGCCGGCCTTGATCTCCTGGTTCTCGCCGACGACGATCTTGTCCTCGCGGTCGTAGTACCCGGTGGGCGCCTGACCGACGATGGCGTTGAGCAGCGACGGACCGCCGTCGAACCACTTGGTGCCCTCGGGCGCCCCAGACTGGAACTCGCGGCCCTTGGCCATGAACGCCTCCCAGTCGGGCCACAGGGCCGACACGGCGTCGCGGTCGGCCGGGAGACCCGCGGCCTCCAGCAGGTCGCGGCGGTAGCAGATGGCCAGGCCGCCGATGTCGGTGCCGTAGCCGATCTGCTTGCCGTCCTTGGACAGCGAGGCTTCCCACTTCCAGTCCAGCCAGCGGTCCTTCAGCTCGGGGCCGAGCTCGACGAACCGGTCCGGGTTGGCCTTGAACTGGTTGATGTAGCCGGAGTCGACGGCCTCGATGTCCGCGGCGCCGTTGTTCGTGGCCAGGTGGGCGGCCAGGTTCTTGTGGTGGTCGGCGTAGGAGGCGGTCCGGTCGGTGATGTCGACGTCCGGGTGCGCCTTCTCGTACTCCTCGAACAGCTGCTGGTAGCCGAAGTTGCCGAACATGCCGACGGTGATCCTGGTCTTGCCGTCGCCCGCGTCCCCGCCGCAGCCCGCGAGCAGCGAGGCGGTGAGCAGGCCGACGCCGATGGCGGTCCCGGTTCGTCTCATGGTGGCGGTTCCCTTTCCTCTTTTGGGCAAGCCGGATGCGCGGAGGGTCGATCCGGGGGTTTCCGGCGAATACCGACCGGGTCCAGAACGCGGCCGGTGTGGTCTACATGACAACCGCGGCGCGCGATACCGTCAAGTAACGAAGCGATAACCCGCCCGTTTCAACCATCCGACGTTTGCGCAGGTGATAGGTTGTCCACCCTGGTCAGGGACCGCTCTTAGAGGCTCTGTAACCGGTTACAAAGAAGGGGCCGGAGATGACCACGATCCGTGAGATCGCCCAGCTCTGCGGGGTGTCGGTGGCGACCGTTTCGCGTGTTTTCAACCAGCCGCTCACGGTGAGCAGGGAAAAACGCGAAGTGGTCGAGCGGGTGGCCCGGGAGCTGGACTACCGGCCCAACGAGTCGGCCCGCGCCCTCGCCACCAAGCGCTCCGGCCTGATCGGCCTGGTGTGGGACACCGACCACCGGCGGCCGGGCTGGCGGCACCCGTACCTCCAGGAGCTGCTGATCGGCCTGAAGTCGGCGCTCAGCGCCCACGGCTACCACCTGCTGATGCTCGCCACCAGCGGCTCGGCGGCGCTGCGGGCGGTCGGCGCGTCCCTGGCCGACCCGGTGGCGTACGTGAACATGACCCGGCGCCACCACCTGGGCGGGCTGGTGCTCATCGACAGCGGCTCCGACGCGCCCGCGTTCACCGCGTTCGCCCAGTCCGGCCTGCCGTGCGTGGCGGTGGACGTGGCCGTGGACGGGCCCCGTGCCACCTTCGTGACCTCGGACAACGCCCAGGGCGCGCACCAGGCCGTGCGGCACCTGGTGGAGGCCGGGCACCGCCGGGTCGCCACCATCACCGGGCCGGGCCGCAACCTGCCCGCCGCCGACCGGCTGGCCGGCTTCCGCGCCGCGGTGGCCGGGGCGGGGTTGGCGCTGCCCGACGAGTACGTGGTGGAGGGCGACTTCTACCGCCCCAGCGGCCAGGCCGCGATGCGGTCGCTGATCGCCCTGCCCGAGCCGCCCACCGCGGTGTTCTGCGCCAGTGACGAGATGGCGGTGGGCGCGCTGCTGGCCGCCCGGCACGCCGGCCTGCGGGTGCCCGACGAGCTGGCCGTGGTCGGCTACGACGACATCGAACTGGCCGCGCTGGTGGACCCGCCGCTGACCACGGTGGCGCAGGACAAGGCGGGGATCGGGGTGGCCGCGGCGCGGGCCGTGCTGACCATGGTGCACGGCGGTGCGACGCCCGAGCCCGCGTTCCTGCCGACCAGGCTCGTGGTGCGCGCCTCCAGCCGCTGAACCGCGCCGCCCCGGGCACGGCGGGAGGCCGCCGCTCCCCCGCGCGTGACGCGGGGAGGCGACGGCCTCCACGTGGTGGGCGACGGCTCGGGCCGCGGGTGACGGCCTCCCCGGTAGCGGGCGGCGGCCCCGGCCTGCGGGCCCCAACCTGCGGGTGATGGCCTGCGGGCGACGGCCTTCGAGCTGCGAGCGGCAGCCCCGACCTGCGGGCGACGGCCTCCCGGTCCCGACAGCCGGCCCTGGGCCTGGCCCGGCTCAGGGCCGGCTGTCGTCGGGCAGCCGCCCCTCCGGGTCGTCCAGCAGCCGGGCGGCGTCGGAGTCGACCCGGGGGCTGCCCGCCTCGTCGGCGGCCTGGCCCCGGCGCTCGGCCTCCGCCAGCGCCTCGTCGGCGCCGCCGGGCGTCAGGTCGGCCACGTCGTCCAGGCCGACCACGCCCTCCTCGCGGGCGATCGAGTCCTCCTCCAGCGGGTTCGGCTCCCGGACCTCGGCGGTGACGTCGGGCTGCTCCTCGCCCAGCCGCTCGTCCAGCGGTCGGGGGGTCCGCAGCTCGCGCGGCGTGGTCCCGTACTTGTCCGCCCCGCTCCAGTGCTCCGGCGGGTCCATCCCCGCCTCCAGCGGGTCCTGCCGGAGGCGGTCCTCGTCCAGGTCCTCGGCGCTGTTCAGCGCCGCCGGGTCGGTCTCGACCGCGTCGGGCGAGCCGGTGTCGTGCGGCGGCGTGTACGAGTCCTGCGTGTACTCGTCCTGCTCGTTCGAGGTCATGGGCCCGTGTACCCGTTCCGCCAGGTTCATTCACCTGGCTCGGTGATGATCACTCGTCGTGCTTGCCCTCGCGGTCCGTCGGGGCCAGGTACTTCTCGGTGGTCTTGTCGACCCCGGTGTCGCCCTGGTCCCGGTTGCGGATCGAGTAGTGCGACTCCGCGCGCATCCGCTCGACCATGTGGGGGTAGTGCAGTTCGAAGGCCGGTCGTTCGGAGCGGATGCGGGGCAGCTCGGTGAAGTTGTGGCGGGGCGGCGGGCAGGAGGTCGCCCATTCGAGGGAGTTCCCGAACCCCCACGGGTCGTCGCGGCCCGCCGGGTCGCCGAACCGGTAGCTGCGGAACACGTTCCAGATGAACGGCAGCGTCGACGCGCCCAGCACGAACGCCGCGATCGTGGAGATCGTGTTGAGCGTGGTGAACTCGTCGATGGGCAGGTAGTCGGCGTAGCGGCGGGGGAAGCCCTGGTTGCCCAGCCAGTGGTGGACCAGGAACGTGCCGTGGAAGCCCACGAACGTGGTCCAGAAGTGGACCTTGCCCAGGCCCTCGTGCATCATCCGCCCGGTCCACTTGGGGAACCAGAAGTAGATGCCCGCGTAGGTGGCGAACACGATCGTGCCGAACAGCACGTAGTGGAAGTGCCCCACCACGAAGTACGTGTCGTGCACGTGGAAGTCGATCGGCGGCGACGCCAGCAGGATGCCGGTCAGGCCGCCGAACAGGAACGTGACCAGGAAGCCGATGGCGAACAGCATCGGCGTCTCGAAGGTCAGCTGCCCCTTCCACATGGTGCCGATCCAGTTGAAGAACTTGATGCCGGTCGGGATGGCGATGATGAACGTGGTGGCGGAGAAGAACAGCAGCAGCACCGCGCCGGTGGCGAACATGTGGTGCGCCCACACCACGACCGAGTACAGCGCGATCGCGATGGTGGCGTAGACCAGCCCCTTGTAGCCGAACAGGGGCTTGCGGGAGAACACCGGCAGGATCTCGGTGACGATGCCGAAGAACGGCAGCGCCACGATGTAGACCTCGGGGTGGCCGAAGAACCAGAACAGGTGCTGGTAGAGGATCACCCCGCCGTTGGCCGGGTCGAACACGTGCGCGCCGAGCTGCCGGTCGGCCAGCAGGCCCAGCAGCGCGGCGGTCAGGATCGGGAACGCGATGATCACCAGCAGCGAGGTGACGAGGATGTTCCAGGTGAAGATCGGCATCCGGAACATGGTCATGCCGGGCGCGCGCAGGCACGCCACCGTGGTGATCATGTTGACCGCGCCCAGGATGGTGCCCAGGCCGCTGACCGCCAGGCCGGTGATCCACAGGTCGCCGCCGGGGCCGGGGCTGTGGGGCGCGGTGCTCAGCGGCGTGTAGGCGGTCCAGCCGAAGTCCGGGGCGCCCGCCGGGGTGAGGAACGAGCTCATCGCCATCAGGCCGCCGAACAGGAACAGCCAGTAGGAGAAGGCGTTGAGCCGCGGGAACGCCACGTCCGGGGAGCCGATCTGGAGCGGCAGGATGAAGTTGGCGAACCCGAACACCACCGGTGTCGCGTAGAGCAGCAGCATGATCGTGCCGTGCATGGTGAACAGCTGGTTGTACTGCTCGTTGGACAGGAACTGGAGCCCGGGGCGCGCCAGCTCGCCGCGCATCAGCAGCGCCATCAGGCCGCCGGCCAGGAAGAACCCGAACGCCGTCGTCAGGTACATCAGGCCGATCAGCTTGTGGTCGGTCGTGCGGAACAGCCGCAGCAGCGCCGACCCCTTCGAGGCGCGCCGCGCCGCCTCCACGGGCACGATCGGCGTGGGCTTGAGCGTGGTCATCGCGGTGCGCCGCCGCCTTCCCCGGTCGCCTCGCGCCCCACGTCCTCGGCCTCGTACCGGGGCTCGGTCATGGCCCCTCCTTCCGGTCGCACGGGCAACGCGCGGTGAGTTGCCCGCCCGGGAGGTCGCAAACTCATCATTTCGAGGGTTCACCCGACCCGGTTCACTCGGCCAGGTTCACCCGACCCGGTTCACCCGGCAGGGGCTCGACGGAGCCGGTTCAGCCGACCACCAGCAGGCCGGCCCCCGCGACCGCGAGCAGGGAGCTCGCCGTGAGCACCCACGGGCCCAGCCGCTGCCAGGCGGCGATCCGCCGGGCGTCCCGCAGCCGGTGCGGCTCGGCCGCGGACCACCGGCAGGCCAGGGCGAACACGCCGAACCCGCCCAGCCACAGCAACCCGGTGCAGACCAGCACCGCGCCCAGCGCCGCCCCCGTCACCGGCCACCCATCAGGGGTCGGACCAGCCGGTGGATCTCGGGCGAGGGCTCCAGGCCCAGCTCGGTGCGCAACCTGACCCGGTAGGCGGTGTACTGCCGCAGCGCCTGGGCCGGGTTCCCGTCGGCCAGGTGCAGCTCCACCAGGGTCCGGTGGGCGCTCTCGCGCAGCGGGTCGGTCTGCACCGCCGCCAGCGCCGCCTGGTGGGCCCGGTGCCGGTCGCCCGCGGACCGGAAGCGGGTGCTCAGCACCTCCAGGGCGCGCAACCGCGCCTCGCGCCACCAGTCCTGCTCGGCGTGCAGCCACGGGTGGTCCCAGCCGGGCAGCAGGTCCGCCTTCAGCAGCGCCACCGCGTCCGCGTCGGGCACCCGCTCGGTCACCGCGACCGCGTCCGCGAGCCGGCGGGCCCGGCGGAAGTCCACGTCCACCGCCGCGCCGAGGACCAGGGTGTCGTCGACCGCCTCGACCAGCGGCTCGCCGGGCTTGGCCAGCCGCCACAGGGTGGACCTCAGGCACGCCGCGGCCCGGCGCGCGGTCGCCTCGGGCCACAGCAGCGCGGCCACCACCGCCCGGCTGACCGGTTCCTCGCGCACCGCCAGGAGGGCGAGGAGCTTGCGCACGCTCGGCAGGACGTGCACGCGCGCCTGGTCGTGGTCCATGCCGAAGCCGTTGAGCAGGTGGAGGGTGGTCCGGGCTGGCGCGTGGGTGTCGCTCATGGGGGCAGGACCCGTCTGCTTCGAGGGTGTGTCGGGGTCGTTCGGGTGCCCTCAGAGTGCCGCACCACACCACCCGGATCGATTTTTTCGCCCACCCTGAGCAGGGAGGGTGCCGTGGTGGTGACGCACCCGTGTCGCGGCAACGCCTTCCCGGTCACGCCCCGTGCTTAACGTCGCTGCCACTAACCCGATCGAGGAGGCCGGATGTTCCTGCACACCAGCAAGTTGCAGTTCGAGGCCAAGCCCTCAGCGCCCGACGCGCTGTTCGCGCGCAAGCTCCAGGAGCTGATCGGTGGCGCGTACGGCGAGATGACCGTGACGATGCAGTACCTGTTCCAGGGCTGGAACTGCCGCATGGAGGGCAAGTACAAGGACCTGATCATGGACGTGGCCACCGAGGAGATCGGCCACGTGGAGATGCTGGCGACGATGGTGGCGCGCCTGCTGGAGGGCGCGCCGTCCGAGGTGACCGCCAAGGCCGTGGAGGACCCGGTGGTGGCCGCCGTGGTCGGCGGCATGGACGTCCAGCAGGCCATCGTCAGCGGTGGCGGGCCCACCCTGTCCGACAGCAACGGCGTGCCGTGGAACGGCCGCTTCATCGTGGCCAGCGGCAACCTCATGGCCGACTTCCGGGCCAACGTCGCGGCCGAGGCGCAGGGCAGGCTCCAGACCGCGCGCCTGTACAACATGACCGACGACCCGGGCGTGCGCGACATGCTCAGGTTCAACCTGGCGCGCGACACGGCGCACCAGAACATGTGGCTCGCCGCCATCGAGGAGCTCCAGGAGGACGGCCTCGAAGGTCCGATCAGCCCGAGCGCGCTGTTCGACGAGGAGTACCAGGAGCACGCGAGCACCATCTGGCACAACTCCGACGGCGTGCACGGCCCCGAGGGTCGCTGGGCGTCCGGACCCACGCCGGACGGCGCGCACGAGTTCTCCTACGTGATGGACGCGCAACCGCTGGGCGACAAGGCGTCCGCGCCGAAGCCCGACCCGCTGCTCTACGCGACCAGCCCGGCGAACCTGGGCATGATCGAGAAGGCCATCCGCAAGCTCACCTGATCGCGAACCCCCGGCGGCGGCCACCCGACCGGGTGGCCGCCGCCAAGAGCACGGAAGGGACGGTGGGATGGTCGGCACCTCGTTGGGCACGCCGGTCGCGCGGCTGCGCTCGGCGGCCGTGGTCATGGGCCCGGCCTTCGTGGTCGCGGTCGCCTACGTCGACCCGGGCAACTTCGCCACCAACATGGCGGGCGGGGCCGCCCACGGCTACCTGTTGCTGTGGGTGATCGTCAGCGCGAGCGCGCTGGCGATGTTCATCCAGTACCAGTCGGCCAAGCTCGGCATCGTCACCGGGCGCAACCTGCCCGAGCTGTGCCGGGAGCACTACCCGCGGCCGGTGACCCGGCTGCTGTGGGCGCAGGCGGAGCTGGTGGCGATGGCCACCGACCTGGCCGAGTTCGTCGGGGCCGCGGTGGCGCTGAACCTGCTGTTCGACGTGCCGCTGCTGCCCGCCGCGCTCATCACGGCCGTGGTGTCCGCGGGCATCCTCGCACTGGCCCCGCTGCGCCAGCGGCGGTTCGAGTCGGTGATCATCGGGCTGCTCGCGATCGTGCTCGGCGGGTTCCTCTACCAGGCGCTGCGGCTGGGGCCGCCGACCGGCGCGGCGGCCGGTCTGGTGCCCGGCTTCGCCGGCGCGGACAGCGTCCTGCTGGCCACCGGGATGCTCGGCGCGACCGTCATGCCGCACGTCATCTACCTGCACTCCGCGCTCACCCAGCACCACCACGCCACCGACGCGCCCACCCGGCGGCGCGCGCTGCGGGCCAGCCGCGCCGACATCGTGGTGGCCCTCGGCATCGCCGGGGTGGTCAACGCGAGCATGCTCGTCGTGGCCGCCGGCGCGTTCCACGGCACCGGCACGGCCGGCGAGTCGCTGGAGGACGTGCACAGCGGCCTCGGCTCCCTGCTCGGCCCCGGCGCGGCGCTGGCGTTCGCGCTGGCGCTGCTGGCCTCGGGCCTGGCCGCGTCCAGCGTCGGCACCTACTCCGGCCAGGTCGTCATGGAGGGCTTCCTGCGCCGCCGCATCCCGCTGTCGCTGCGCCGGCTGCTGACCATGGCGCCGGCCCTGGCGGTGCTCGCGCTGGGCGTCGACCCGACCCGGGCGCTCGTGCTCAGCCAGGTGGTGCTGTCGTTCGGCATCCCGTTCGCCCTGGTGCCGCTGGTGCTGCTGGGCCGGCGCCGCGACGTCATGGGCGAGGCCGTCAACCGGCGGGGCGCCACCCTGTTCGGCCTGGCCGGCGCGCTGGTCATCTCGGCGCTGAACCTGTTCCTGCTGGTCCGCACCGTCACCGGGTGAGGTGGCTGGGCAGCGCGACGGTCCGGCCGCGGTCGACGCGCGTGACCGCGGCCGGCGGGTCGCGCCGCTCGACCTCGGCGAGGAAGTCCGACAGCGGCGACTTCATCACCGTGTAGTCGTCGTAGTGCACCGGCACGACCCGCCGCGGCCGCAGCAGCTCCAGCAGGTCGACGCCCTGCGCGCCGTCCATGGTGAGCAGCACGCCGAACGCCCGGGTCCCGCCCAGGTGCACCACGGCCACGTCGATGACCGGGTAGCGCTCGCGGACCTCGCGCAGCTCGTCGTGCACGAGCGTGTCGCCGCTGAGGTAGATCCGCAGCGGTTCGGCGTCGGGCGCGGCCCGGTACTCCAGCATGCTGCCCATCACCGGCGGCAGCAGCCGGGCCAATCGGCCGCGGGCGTGCGTGCCGGGCAGGGACGTCACGGTCACGCTCGCGCCGCCCTTGGTCAGCCTCAGGTCGTCCCAGGTGGGCAGCGCGACCGTCTCCCGGAACCCGCGCCGGCCCAGGTGGCGCGCCGCCTGCGGGGTGGTCAGGATCGGCAGGTCGCGGTTCAGCTCCCGCACCGCGACCCGGTCGAAGTGGTCGCCGTGCATGTGCGACAGCACCACCGCGTCCAGCGCGGGCAGCTCGTCGATGCCGATGGCGGGGTCCTTCAGCCGCCGGGACAGCAGGCCGTTGCCCAGGTAGGTCCACTGGCCGCGGCGGATGAAGTTGGGGTCGGTCAGCAGGGTGAACGGCCCCAGCCTCAGCACGGTGGTGGCGTTGCCGATGAACCGGAGGGAGTTCTGCTCGTCCATGGGGCCGGGGTGCCCGAACGAGCGGTGCCCAACCGCTCAGACGTTGCGCCGGTACTGCCCTCCCACCTCGAAGAACGCCTCGGTGATCTGGCCCAGCGTGCACACCCGCGCCGCGTCCACCAGCACCTCGAACACGTTCTCCCCCGCCGTGGCGGCCTCCTTGAGCCTGCGCAGCGCGGGCTCGGCCTCGGCGGCGTGCGCGGCGGCGAACGCCCTGGTCCGCTCGACCTGGGAGCGCTTCTCGTCCTCGGTGGCGCGGGCCAGCTCGATGGTCACCGGTTCGCGCGAGCCGTGCTCGGGCAGGAAGGTGTTCACGCCGATCAGCGGCAGCGAGCCGTCGTGCTTGCGCTGCTCGTAGAGCATCGACTCGTCCTGGATGCGGCCGCGCTGGTAGCCGGTCTCCATCGCGCCCAGCACGCCGCCGCGCTCCGAGAGCCGGTCGAACTCGGCCAGCACCGCCTCCTCGACCAGGTCGGTCAGCTCCTCGACGACGAACGAGCCCTGGAGCGGGTTCTCGTTCATCGACAGGCCCCACTCCTTGTTGATGATGAGCTGGATGGCCATGGCGCGGCGCACCGAGGACTCCGTGGGCGTGGTGATGGCCTCGTCGTAGGCGTTGGTGTGCAGCGAGTTCGTGTTGTCGTAGAGCGCGCACAGCGCCTGCAACGTGGTGCGGATGTCGTTGAAGTCCATCTCCTGCGCGTGCAGGGACCGCCCGGAGGTCTGCACGTGGTACTTGAACTTCTGCGACCGCTCGTTGGCGCCGTAGCGCTCGCGCATGGCGACCGCCCAGATGCGCCGCGCCACCCGGCCGATCACGCTGTACTCGGCGTCCATCCCGTTGGAGAAGAAGAACGACAGGTTGGGCGCGAAGTCGTCCACGTCCATGCCCCGGGCCAGGTACGACTCGACGTAGGTGAACCCGTTGGCCAGGGTGAAGGCCAGCTGGCTGACGGGGTTCGCCCCGGCCTCGGCGATGTGGTAGCCGGAGATCGACACCGAGTAGAAGTTGCGCACGTCGTTGCGGATGAACCACTCCTGGATGTCGGCCATCATCCGCAGCGAGAACTCGGTGGAGAAGATGCAGGTGTTCTGGCCCTGGTCCTCCTTGAGGATGTCGGCCTGCACGGTGCCGCGCACGGTGGCCAGCGCCCGCGCCCTGAGCTCGCCGGCCTCCGCCTCGGACGGCTCGCGGCCGTGCTCGGCGCGGAACCCGTCGACCTGCTGGTCCACGACCGTGTTGAGGAAGAACGCCAGGATGGTCGGCGCGGGCCCGTTGATGGTCATCGACACCGACGTGGTCGGCGAGGTGAGGTCGAAGCCGTCGTAGAGCGCCTTCATGTCGTCCAGGGTCGCGATGGACACGCCGGACGTGCCGACCTTGCCGTAGACGTCCGGCGGGGTCCCCGGGTCGCGGCCGTAGAGGGTCACCGAGTCGAACGCGGTGGACAGCCTGGTCGCCGGCGAGCCCTGCGACAGGTACTTGAACCGGCGGTTGGTGCGGAACGCGTCGCCCTCGCCGGCGAACATCCGCGCCGGGTCCTCGCCCTCCCGCTTGAACGGGAACACGCCCGCGGTGTAGGGGAAGCGGCCGGGCAGGTTCTCCGCGCGCAGGAACCGCAGCAGCGTGCCCCCGTCCTCGTAGCGCGGCAGCGCCACGCGGCGGACCCGGTTGCCCGACAGCGTCTCCCTGGTCAGGGTCGTGCGGATCTCGCGGTCCCGGACGCGGACCACCAGCTCGTCGCCGCTGTAGTCCTCGACCACCCGGGGCCACCCGGCCAGCAGCGCGGCGGCCTCGGCGTCGACCCGCTCCTCCGCCGACCGCAGCAGCGAGGTGATCGCGGCGGTGTCGTGGCCCGCGGCCTCCAGCTCGTCGCGCGCCGCGCGCAGGTGCGCGGCCCGGCGCACCGCGTCCACGTGCGTCTCGGTGGCCCGGTGGTAGCCGCGCACGGTCTCGGCGATCTCGGCCAGGTACCGGGCGCGGGAGGCGGGGACCACGGTGGCCGCCGACGTCGAGACCCGACCGGTCGCGGCGGGCAGCGCGCCCTCCTCGGTGGGCAGCCCGCGCCGGGCCAGCTCGTCGCGCAGGTGCTGGTAGAGCGCTGTCACGCCGTCGTCGTTGAACGTGGCCGCGGACGTGCCGAAGACCGGCATCTCCTCCCAGGGGACGCCGAACGCCTCCCGGTTGCGCACCAGCTGGCGGGCCACGTCGCGGCGGGCGTCCTCGGCGCCGCGGCGCTCGAACTTGTTGATCGCCACCGCGTCGGCGTGGTCGAGCATGTCGATCTTCTCCAGCTGCGACGCGGCGCCGAACTCGGGCGTCATCACGTACAGCGAGAGGTCGACGAACGGCACGATCGCCGCGTCGCCCTGGCCGATGCCCGGCGTCTCCACCACGACCAGGTCGAACCCCGCCGCGCGGCAGGCCAGGATCGCGTCGGACAGGCCGTCGGGCACCTCCGAGCCCGCGCGCCGGGTGGCCAGGGACCGGAAGAACACCCGGTCGCCGTCCAGGCAGTTCATCCGGATGCGGTCGCCGAGCAGCGCGCCGCCGCCCTTGCGGCGGGTCGGGTCCACGGCCAGCACCGCGACGCGCAGCTTGTCCTGCTGGTCGAGCCGGAACCGGCGGACCAGCTCGTCGGTCAGCGAGGACTTGCCGGAGCCGCCGGTGCCGGTGATGCCCAGGACGGGGACGGTCCGCGAGCCGGCGGCCGCGACCAGGCGTTCCCGCAGGTCGTCGGGCAGCCGGCCGGCCTCGATGAGGGTGATCGCGCGGGCCAGCACGTCGTCGGCGCCGGTGAACAGGCCGTCCCAGGACGCGGGCGCGCGGTCGGCCAGCGGGTGGTCGCACGCCTCGACCATGGTGTTGATCATCCGGGCGAGGCCCAGCTCCTGGCCGTCGGCCGGGGAGAAGATGCGCGTCACGCCCCGCGCGTGCAGCAGCTCGATCTCCTCGGGCACGATGACGCCGCCACCGCCGCCGAAGACCTTGACGTGGCCGGCGCCGCGCTCGTTGAGCAGTTCCACCAGGTAGGTGAAGTACTCGACGTGCCCGCCCTGGTAGGCGCTGATGGCGATGCCCTGCACGTCCTCCTGGACGGCCGCGTCGACGACCTCGCGGACCGAGCGGTTGTGGCCCAGGTGCACGACCTCCGCGCCCTGCGACTGGAGGATGCGGCGCATGATGTTGATCGCCGCGTCGTGCCCGTCGAACAGGCTCGCCGCGGTGATGAAGCGGACCGGGTGCTCCGGGGTGTGCAGCGTGGTGGCGGCGGTCACGACGGCTCCTTCGGCATCGACGACTGCCACCAGATTACTAGGACATCCATTTATCGGAAGTAATACCGACCTGTGGGGCGCGTCACCGGGGTCGCGGGCCGGCTCGACCGGTTGGTCCGCCGCCGCCCCGGCCGCCGGGACCGCTCCCCGCGACCGTCGGGACCGCTCCCCGACCGACCGCTCGTGATCATCCCGGACCAATGGGCGCCGAGCGGTCCGCCCCACCCGAACCGCCGCGTCGCACGATCCACCCGGGTTCCCCCGCCAGGCGCGCGCGAACCCGGCAGGAGTATTGCCGCGTTCCCGCCTCGGGGGAACCGAATGCTTTCCCCTTCGGTCCCGAACGATTCGAACAATGTTCGCCTTTTACCACGAACAGGGCCTTGAACAGGCCGCCGACAGACGTCCCACCACACGGCCAGGTGATACATCCACCCCGTTCAGGTCGTTCCCCGACCCTGCTCGCGGATGATCAGGATCATGCGTGTAACTTGCCTCCAAAAGGGGTAGAGGGACGTCCATGAGCAGCACACCGATCTACGACGAGCTGGCCGCCATCCTGCTCGCCGACAACCAGGCGGCCGCCGAGGCGGCCCCGCAGCACCAGGCCGAGCAGGCGGCGGAAGAGCCGGCCAAGCAGGTCCGGACCGGCGGCCGTCGGCGCAAGCCGGAACCGGAAGCCTGAGCCCTCGGCCTCCTGCTCTTCCGGGTCGAACAGGCGTTCGACCCCCGCGCTATGCTGCGGACATGCAGGTGTCGCTGTTCGACGACGGTGCCGTGCCCGCCCTGCGCCCCCTCACCGCCCTCCGGCGGACCCCCCTCGGTGACGACGCGTGGATCGACGTGCTCCCGGGTTGGCTCACCGGCGCGGACGCGCTCTTCCAGCACCTGGCCGACGAGGTCCCGTGGCGCGCCGAGCGCCGGCGGATGTACGAACGCGTGGTGGACGTTCCCCGCCTGCTCTGCTTCTACGACGAACAGGCCCCCCTGCCCCACCCGGTGCTGACCGGGGCGCGCACCGCGCTCGACGACCGGTACCGCGAGGAACTCGGCGAGCCGTTCCGCACCGCCGGCCTCTGCTACTACCGCGACGGCCGGGACAGCGTGGCCTGGCACGGCGACACGATCGGGCGAGGCGCCACGCAGGACACGGTGGTGGCCATCCTGTCCGTGGGCGCTCCCCGCGTCCTGGCCCTGCGCCCGCGCGGTGGCGGTGGCGGTGGCGGTGGCGGCGCGACCGTGAAGCACGCGCTGGGCCACGGCGACCTGATCGTCATGGGCGGCTCCTGCCAGCGGACGTGGGAACACGCGGTGCCCAAGGCGAGCCGATCGGTAGGCCCGCGCATCAGCGTCCAGTTCCGCCCACGCGACGTGCGCTGACCCGCGCGGTCCACAGTGGACCGCACTCCCCCGTTCACCCCGCTCGTTCTTCCACAGGGGCAGAACACCCTACATCCTTCGACAAGGTCAACTCATGACCTCGGCCAGCAGACCACCACCCCACCCCGCCGTAGGGTCAGAGCCATGACAACACCCCCCATGGCCCAACCCAACCCGGACACCTCAACACCGGACGTCCCCGACGTGAGCGCCGAGTGGTACCTGGAGGTGACCACGTGGGCCGCGTCGAGCCCGGGTTGGGCGCAGTGGCTGATCGCCTTCCTGACCGAGGCCCTGGTGGTCGTCTTCCTGGCCCTGTTCCTGGTCGTGTGGTGGCGAGCGCGCCACCGACCACCAGCCACGTACCGCCGGGCCTTACTGGCGCCCGTCGTGACAGGCATCGCCTACGTGTCGAGCGAGGCGGTGAAGGTGCTCTGGCAGCAGGACCGCCCGTGCCGGGCACTGGGCGAGGTGAGCACCATCCTCACCTGCCCGGAGGTCGGCGACTGGTCGTTCCCCAGCAACCACTCCACGATCGTGGGTGCCGCAGCAGTAGCCGTCCTGTGGTCGAGCAGGGCCCTGGGCACCCTGGCCGTGGCGACCGCCCTGGTCGCCGCCACCACCAGGGTGCTGGTGGGAGTGCACTACCCGCACGACGTGGTGGCGGGCCTGCTGTTCGGCGCCGCAGTGGCCACCACCCTGCCCCTCCTGTCCCGCCTACCGCTACCGGTCCCGGGCAACCGCCCCGAACCGCCCCCCTCGCCCCCGACGACCAACTACCCGCCCGAGTCCTCTGTGGAGCAAACGGTCCGCCTGTACCGTTGACCGCCCACCAAGCCACCCGGCACCCAACGCTGTCCACCCCGAACGCACCCACCCACCCGACCGGGCAGTCCGGCCTCCAGCCGGCGCCGCACCTGGACTGGCGGGGGCCACCGCCCACCTTCACACCGCCGCCTAGCCAGCGGGGCCGTTCACCCATCTTCGCGCCGCCACCTGCCCACCAGGGCATGTCCCTAGTTTGTCTTTTACCTGTTCGGCGGAGTTGGCGCCCTTCTTGTAGTGGGTTGGTCGGGACTACGCCTGGCCGGTGGCCAGGCGTAGTCCGACGTCGAACCGTTGCGCTGCAACGCGGTTCTTCAATCCGGGTGGTCGTCCTGGGCCGGGTCGGGTGGGTTCGGTGCCGACGCTGGACGGGCGAGCTTCGTGTGGAGGTTGCGGAACTCGCGGCGGACGCGGGCCGGGGTGAGTCTGTCGGGTTCGGCGGGTCGTTCCCAGGGGTGGCGCAGGTCGGCGACCAGTGGGCGGGCCAGTCGGAGTTGGGCGTGGACGGCGAGGATCAGCAGGTCCAGTGGCCGGCGGCGATCAGCCGTTCGCCAGCCCGCGCGGTTGCGCGACGGTCACCGCGGCGACGTCCGCGCCGAGTGGCAGTCGGACCCCCGGCCGGCAGCGCCGTCCACGACGTGCCACCGGTTTCCAGCGCGGTCACGAACGAGTACGGCCACCCCGGGATCATGCGGTGCTCGTTGCGGCCGCGGACGGCGTCGGCCAGCTCGAACAACCCGTCCGCCCGACGGGTCAGGCAACGGTGGAACTCCCGCCGGAACCCGGACAGCTCCCCGAGCGCCAGCTTGGGGTCGAGGTGGTGCGCATTGACCACGCAGCCCTTTGGTCGGTCGTCCTTGCTGTCGCAAGAGTGGTGATCAACCAAGGGTTGCTTCCAAGATCAACCGGGGTGCGCGTCTCCGACCTGGACCTCAAAGGCGTGCTTGCAGGACACCACCTACCCGGTCCTGCTCGGGTTCGTCGCCGTTGTCTTCGCCGTCGCGGTCGTCATGGTGAGGCGAGCGGGCAGTGCCGCGTCGCGTCGCGCGAGTGCACCGTCACGGGTCGCCGTTGAAGACGTTCACCAGGTGCCACTGTTTACCCACGCGGGCCGCGGTGAGCAGGATCTGCCACCCGGTGTCCGCCAGGGCGGCGATGTCGGCGGACACGGTGATCGGGCCGACCTCCAACTCACCCCAGTCGTCGAAGGTGACCGTGTCCTCCGTGACCTTGCGGATGTGCAGGTACTCGTCCTGCACCCACTGCTCGACGGACAACGAGTCGACGTCGGCGCCCTCCTGCTCCAGGTACGCCCGCAGCGCCTGCACGAACTTCCTGACGGCGATTCGCTCGTCGACCATCTCGTCGATCTCCTCGGTCGAGCGGAGGTCGGTCGTCGGGTCGACGTGGCCGTTCTCGGTGAGCCACGCCCTGAGCTTGTTCACCACCTGACCGGCTTCCTTCAACTGCGTGGGTGATGCGAACTGCTTGTGCGGCAGAGTGTGCACGATGAAATCGGCCAGGTGGTCGTCGATCTCCGCGACCGGGATGTGCTCGATGCTGTCGTCGGCGTACCAGTCGATGCTGAACCGCAACGTGGACAGCGTGTTCTCGATCTTGCGCAGGGTGCGCGCCGAGACGACCTCTCGCTGGTCCTCCACGAACATCCGGAGCGCCGCGTCGATCGACAGATCTCCGGTGGGCACCCGGTCCAGGGCCTGTTCCGCCGCCTCCTCCGCCAAGGCGAAGGCGCGCTCGTCCTGATCGTCCTCGGCGTGCTCCCGGAACCACGCCCACTCCACGCGGTGCCGGTCGAGCGCGGCCGTCAGGCGCGGCCACAGGTCGTCGTCCGAGCGGTCGGGTCGCGTGCGCACGTACTCGCTGTCCGTGCAGACCACCACCGGCACCGGACGCGTCAGGCACTCCAGCGCCTGCACAACCGCCATGAGTTCGACGCGCTCAGCGGTGATCCCCCGTTCATGCCCGCTGATCTCACGTCGGTGTTCACCATGGGACAACACCGCACCCCAACCACCGCGGTCGGGATGCGACCGGTGAACGCCCACGACGTGGATGACCGTCTGCTTGCCGCTTAAGCCAGACTCCATGCCGGAAAGCATAGGTGCCGCCGGCTGTGGGCGGATCATCGAACACCCGGGGGACCTGCTCGCACCGGATCACACGACCCCAGCCACACCCCCTCGCCCCTCCTGCTCGGAGAACGGAGTCATCCGCGACAACGCGCCCACCACCCCCACCACCGAAAGGCGAGAACGATCGACCAGATGTTGAAGGTGCGCGCCCTGCTCCTGTGGGCGCTCACGGCCATCCCCCTGCTGTGGGCGGCGGCCACGTCGAGTCCCGAGCGCGTCGACTGGTGGCAGGCGGGCGGTTACCTCGCGGTCTTCACCGGTCTGCTCGTGCTGGTCCGCCACCGGCCCGTCACGGCGCTCGCGCTGGCCCTCGCCGCCTGGCAGGTGAGCTTCTTCGTCCACGTCGAGCAGGACACCACGATCGCCATCTTCGCGACGGCGGGCGGGCTGGCCGCGCTCGGCTTCCTCTCCGGCCGCAACGCCGAGGAGGAGCGGTGGGGCGCGGTGGCCTTGGTGGTCGCGGCGGTCGTCGTGGTGCTGGTGGCGGTGGTGCTGGGCGTCGGCGCGGACACGATCGTGGCCGGGGTGGCGGCGCTCGGGATGCTGGCCGTCGTGCCGTGGTCGTTCGGACGGTACCGGCGCGGGTTCACCGAGCTGATCGGCGCGGCGTGGGAGCGGGCGGCGGTGCTGGAGCGGGACGCGGCGCAGGCGCGGGCCCAGGAGCGGGCGCGGCTGGCGGCGGAGATGCACGACCTGGTGGGGCACGAACTGGCGCACGCGGCCCTGCGGGTGGGTGTGCTGGAGGTCGACCAGACCCTGACGCCGGCGCACCGGGAGGCGGTGCGCGAGGCACGGGCCGCGGTGACGACGGCGGCCGAGTGGTTGGCGGACGTGGTGCGGCTGCTGCGGTCCGAGCGGGAGTCGGTGGAGGAGGTGGTGGAACGGGCCCGGTCGTCCGGGATGCGGGTGGAGTTGGAGGTGCGGGGCGCGGCGACGCAGGACCAGGTCATCACGCGGACCATCCACCGGGTGGTCACCGAGGCGGTCACCAACGCGATGAAGCACGCCGCGGGCGCGGCGGTGGCGGTCCTGCTCGACCACCGCGGCGGCGGCACCGAGGTGCGGGTGTCCAACGGGCCGGGCAGGCCGGGCGCGCCCCGGACCACGGGCGGCGGGCGCGGGCTGCTGGGGTTGAACGAGCGGGTCGCGCTGGTCGGCGGGGAACTGACCGTGCGGTGGCCCGAGGACGGCGGGTTCGAGCTGATCGCGCGGGTGCCGGACCGACCGGCCTCGGCACGACCGACGGAGGCGATGACGCAGATCCTGCGGCTGCGGGCGCAGGTGCGGGCCCGGCTGAACACGAGGCGCGCCGTGCGGGTCGCGCTCGGGGTGACGGCGGCGGCCGCGCTCGGCGTGGCCGGGTACCAGGTGTACGACGCGGCGGGTTCGACGCTGTCCCCCGACCGGTTCACCCGGCTGCGGGTCGGGCAGTCGGAGGCGGAGGCCGGCGCGCTGCTGCCGGGTCGGACGCGGGCCGAGACGTCGGGGGCGCGTCGGCGGGGGCGGTGTGCCGCCTCTACAGCACGCACCCGAACCCGTTCGACGAGCAACGCCACGACCGGTACCGGGCATGCTTCCGCGACGGCGCGCTGGTGGCCAAGGACCTGCTCGTGCACGGCCCGTGAGGGGGGATGCGGAACATGATCAGGGTGGTGCTCGCCGACGACGAGGCGATCGTGCGCGTCGGGGTCCGGGCGGTGCTCGCCTCGGCCGACGACGTGGAGGTGGTGGCCGAGGCGGACGACGGTCGGTCGGCGGTGGACCTCGTGCTGAGGCACCGGCCGGACGTCGCGATCCTCGACATCCGGATGCCCCGGCTGACCGGGCTCGACGCGGCGGCGGAGATCCGGCGGGTCGCCGGGGGCACGGCAACGTTGATCCTCACCACGTTCGCCGAGGATTCCTACATCTCCCGCGCGCTCGGGGAGGGCGCGAGCGGCTTCGTGCTGAAGACCGGTGACCCGCACGAGCTGATCGCGGGCGTGCGGGCGGTGGCCGCCGGCGGGGCGTACCTGTCCCCGCTGGTCGCCAGGCGGGTGGTGGACCACCTCTCGGGCGTCGGTCCCCGGTTGCGGGCGACGGATCGGGTGGCGGTGCTGACCGAGCGGGAGCGGGAGGTGCTGGGCCTGGTCGGGGCGGGGCTGTCCAACAGCGGGATCGCCGCCCGCATCCACGTGGTGGAGGGGACCGTGAAGGTCTACGTCAGCTCGATCCTCAAGCGGCTCGACCTGCGCAACCGCGTGCAGGCGGCGATCGTCGCCCACGAGGCGGGCCTCATCCCGGCCGACGAGCGGGGAGGTCACGACGAGCGGGGAGGTCACTGAGGGAACAGCAGGGGGCGGCCATCGGCCGGCAAGCGGACTCCGGACCCGGCGGGCGGTCATCGGCCGGCGGGGTCATCAGCCGGCGAGCGGACCCCCGGCCCGGCGAGCGGGCTCCGGCCCCAACAGGCGGACCCGGTCTGTCCCGGCCCGGCCGGCGGTCACTGAACCTGGCGGACCGTCACCTCGGCGCGGTCGACGTCCCGGCCGCAGCACGCGCACACCAACCGGGTGCTGACGCGGCCACCGCAGTCGTTGTGCTCGGCCACGCTCGGCGGTCCCGCCTCGCCCGCCAGGTGGTGGTCGCCCCACTCCATCAACGTCATCAGCACCGGGGCGAGTCGTCGCCCCTTGGCTGTCAGCCGGTACTCGTGGCGCGGTGGCCGGTCCTGGTACAGCACGCGCTCCAGCACCCCGTGGTCGACCAGGCCGTTGAGGCGGTCGCTGAGCACGTTGCGCGCGATCGGCAGGCGGTTCAGGAAACCGTCGAAGCGGGTCACCCCGTAGAAGGCGTCGCGCACGATCAGCAACGTCCACCGCTCGCCGACCACCTCTAGCGTGCGGGCGATCGAGCAGACCTGGCCGTCGTACGTGCGTCGGAGCATCTGCGCATGATAACCACGAGTTTCGCGAAGAAACCAACTCATCCGATGATCCGATCACGGGTGGTGACGGTCTCGGGAGGCCCCTGCGCGGACCGTGATGACCAGTTTCCCGTACCGCCGTTGTGGTCAGTCGCCGGACGCCGTTCGGAGGCGTCCGGCCGCGGTGTGCCCGGCCGATACCATCGCGTCGTGGACCAGGCCGACGACCTGCTGGCGTGGGCGCCGCCGCCCTCCCGGGACGCGGCCCCGGCCATCTCCCTGCCCGGTTACAGCGACTTCCGGCTGGTCGCCCACGGCGGCGAGGGCACCGTCTACCGGGCCCGGCAGGACGGGTTGGGGCGGGACGTCGCGGTGAAGGTGCTCGACGTGGCCGACCCGGCGACGGTCAGCCGGTTCCGGCGTGAGCTGGAGATCACCGTCCGACTGGGTCGTCAGCACCCGCACATCGTCACCGTGCTCGACACCGGCGTGATCGCCGGGCAGCCGTGCATCGTGATGGAGTACCACGACCTCGGGTCGCTGCACGACCGGCTCCAGCAGCACGGGCCGCTCCCGGTGCGCGAGGTCGTCGCGGCCGGGATCGCGGTCGCGGACGCGCTGGCGTTCGCGCACGGGCAGGGCATCCTGCACCGGGACGTGAAGCCGCAGAACATCCTGGTGCTGCCCACGTCGTACGTGCTGGCGGACTTCGGCATCGCGCGCGGCGCGGACGCGGCGCACACGGCGTCGCTCCAGCTGGTCAGCTACCGGCACGCCGCACCCCAGATGGTGGACGGCCGCCCACCCGCCGCGTCGGACGACCTGTGGTCGCTCGGCTCGACGCTGTTCACCCTGCTCGACGGCCAACCGCCGTTCACCTCGGACAACCCGGGCGAGGACACGATGCTCGCCTACCTCGGCCGGGTGCGGGAGACCCCGCCGCGCTCGCTGCTGCGGCGGGACGTGCCGGTCGAACTGATCTCGATCATCCTGCGGTGCCTGCGCAAGTCGCGCGAGGAGCGGTTCCCCGACGCGGCGTCGCTGCGCGCGGCGCTGGCGGCGCTGCCCACCTGGACCCCGCAGTCCGAAGTGGACCCCGACCACACGACCGTCCTGCGGCGAGAGGTCGAGGAGCACTACCCGGAGGGCCCGACCGCGATCCCCGACTTCGGCCCGAAATCGACGGCGGAGGCCGGGGACGGGAACGGGGATGGGGACCGGTCTGAGGGTGGGACCGGGGACGGGGGCAGGGGTGGAGCTGAGGCCGGACCCGGTTCTGGTCCGGGAACGGCATCAAGCGGCACCCACGCGGAACCGGTCAGGACGTGGACCGAAGAGCTGGCCGACCTGACGGTCCGCCATGACCCCACGGTCCACCCGAGCACGCCGAAACCTGCCGTGCCGAAGCCAACCGCGCCCGTGCCGCAGGCGGGGCCGGTCATGCCCTTCACACCCATGCCACCGCTGGTGGGGCCGGCCGAACCGCCCGGTGCGCGCCGACGGTCGCGCAAGGTGTGGGTCGCGGCCGGCGTGGGTGCGCTCCTGGCCGGTGTCGCGGTCGGGGTGGCGCTGAGCCTGCCCGACCGGACCGGCGACGTCGCGGCGACCGGCTCGTCGCCGCCCACCTCCCCACCGTCCTCTTCGGCCTCACCGGCTTCGACCGCCACCGCCTCGGCCGGGGTGCCGGTGGGCGGTGACCCCGGGTTCACCCCGGTCCTCAAGCGGTTGGAGGACGGCGGGGACAGCATCGGGCTGTTCTGGACGGACCCGAGCGACGGCAACGCGCAGTTCGTCGTGGTCGACGTGACGGGCGCGGAGGCCAGGTCGCTGGTGACGGTCGTCGCCGGTGAGACGTCGCACGTGCTGGAGGGCCTGGACCCGGCCGCACCGCAGTACTGCTTCCAGGTGCTCGCGATCGGTCTCGACGACCCGACCACGCAGCGCGGTGTCTCGGCCAAGACCTGCGCCGTCCGCAACGGCTGACGCCGGACCCCGACCGTCCGGCACGCGGCACAACGGCGGGAGCGTGCGAACCCGACGGCGGCAGCGGCTAGCGACGCCACAGAGGTCGCGGGTCCACGGCCCAGAACACCCTGCGGTACCAACGAACCCGACCACGCAGCCCGCGCCGGACCTCCCGCGCCAACCGCCACGCCCGCACAGCCGCCTCCGCCGAACCACCACCCGCACGGGCACCCGCCGGGCCCACCGCCTTCCCGGACTCCCCCACCCCCTCCGGCGCGAAAGCAGCCCAATCGGCCAACCGCGCCAGCTCCACCGCCGCCGAACCCAGCCCAGCCGAACCCAGCCCAGCCGAACCCAGCCCAGCCGAACCCAGCCCAGCCGAACCCAGCCCAGCCGAACCCGACCCAGCAGAACCCGACTCCCCCGCAACCCCTCCGTCACCATCCCGAGCGACATCCCGCGCGATGTCCCGGGCAACACCCGGCGCGGTCCGGTGCGGCGGCGGCGTCCGCCCGACCAACAGCAACGCGTCCAACACGTAAGCCCAAGCCCCGACCACCCCGGCCCGCCGCAACCGCCACCGCCGCACCAAACGCGCCAGCACCAGCCCGGACACCAGCACCAACGGCACAGCCGCGAGCACCGCGTACCCGACCCACCGCCGCGACGGCACCAACCCGGACGCGGCCCGCCCCTCCACCGCCCCCGACGGCGTCACCAGCGGCGGGGCGGAGAGCGGGGTGCTGGTCGGGCTCGCCGTGATCGAGGCGAGCCGGTCGAGGACCTCGCGCTTCTGCGCCGCGCTCGACCCTCCCGACGACACCCCGGAGACCGGGTCGAACGGCACCCAGCCCCACCCCGTGAAGTACACCTCGGGCCAGGCGGTGGCGTCCCCGCCCAGCACGGCCCGCTCCTCTCCCGCCCCGGGCTGGAACCCGACCACCACGCGCGTCGGCAGCCCGACCGCCCGCCCCAGCACCGCGAACGCCGACGCGAACTGCTCCGCCGTGCCCGCGCCCGCCCCCGGCTCACCGGGCGCGCCGAACAGGAACCGCTCCAGGCGCGCGTACGACGACCCGACCGGCGCCTGCGCGTCGGGCGCGCGCCCCTGCTTGACGACCTGCTCGATCGCCACCGCCCGCTCGTACGGCGTGCGCGCGTTCCTCACCACCTGCCGCGCGTACTCGGCCAGCGAGTACGGCAACCCGGGCAGCGCCAGGTAGCGCCGCGCCCGCCCGTCGTCCGGCACGCCCGCGTCGAGCAGGTCGTCGTCGTCCGGCACGTCGAGCACGCCGCGCACCCGGTAGGTCAGGCCGGGCCGCAGCTCGGCGGGCAGCACCAGCGAGCCGGAGTCCGGGTCGACCACCGCGCCGTCCAGGGTGACCGACGTCGGCCGGCCCGCGGTCGGCAGCCAACTGCCGCGCAGCTCGCCGATGGTCACCTGGACCTCCTCCTCGACCACGCGCGCGCCCGGCGGTAGGTCGGGCGCGGCCACCGCGCCGAGGGGGCCGTACAGCGAGGCCGCCTGCCAGGTCGCGCCCGAGTAGTCGGACAGCACCACCAGCCGCACGGCGCGTTCGGGCCCGCGCACCCGGAACAGCTCGGTGTCGCCCAGGCCGGCCCACGACGCCAGCTGCGGCAGCGGGTTGGCCACCCCGAGGGGGCTCACCGGCGGCTCCACCAGCTCTCTCGGCTCGAACGCGTCGTCCGGTGGCAGCGCGAGGGCCAGCACGGCCACCGCGGCCACGGGCACGGCGGGCAGCCCGAGCAGCACCCGGCCGCCGGTCTCCAGGCGGTCGACCACCAGCCAGCCCAGCGCGGTCAACGCCACCAGCGCGACCGCGACCAGGCCGGCCCGGTCCGCCCGACCGGCGGTCAGCAGCGCCGCGCAGGTGTAGAGCAGGGCCGCGCCGACGACCGGCGCGAGCAGCGACCGGCCGCCGCGCAGCAGGGCGAGCACCACGAGCAGGGACACCGCGAACACCAGCAGCGCGCCGGGCGCCAGCAGTTCGGGGGTGGCGGGCGCCGGTCGGGCGGCGGTGAGCAGGCGCGGCACCAGGTCCAGCAGCACCGGCAGCGGGTCGGCCGGGTCGGCGGCCGGGTCCCGCGCCACCTGGTGCGCGACGACGACACCCGTCATGAGCAGCGCGAACACCACCAGGCCGGTCGGTGCGCGACGCCACCGCAGCAGCGGCAGGCACAGGAACGCCGCCACCGCGGCGCCCGCGAACACCAGCGACGGCGCGAGGCCCTGCCAGCCGGCCCCCAGGTGCAGCGCGGCCACGACGAGCAGCAGCGCCGACCACCCCCACCGCGCGGTCACCGCGACACCACCGCGTTCCACGCGTCCAGCAGGCCCTCGGCCGCGGGGGCGCGCAGGACCGGCACCGAGCCGATCGCGGACACCGCCCGCCCGGCACCGGGGTCGACCACGAGCACCACGCCGACCGACGCGCGACCGGCCTCCAGCGCCGACGCCGACAGGTCCGACGACGCCCCGCACACCACCGCGACCACGTCCAGGTCGCGGACCGGCACCGAGCGCGCCGCCGGCTCATCGGCCACGGCCGTCAGGTCCGCGAGGGCGGCGAGCACCACCGCGGCGTCGGCGTCCACCGCGCCCGCGGGCAGCTCGACGTCCACCGCGCCGGAGGACGTCAGCAGCCGCACCGGGTGCCCCTCGGCGACCGCCACCGCCACCAGCGACGCGGCCACCTCCACCGCGTCCTCCAGGTGCGCGGGGTCGGGGTAGCCGGCGGCGTGGTCGTCGAGCAGGACCGCGAGGTGCGGGCGCGCCGGGTCGGCGTCCTCGCGGATCATCAGCGTGCCGGTGCGCGCGGAGGTCGCCCAGTGAAGGCGGCGCAGGTCGTCGCCCGGCACGTACTCGCGCAGGCCCACCAGGTCGGTGCCGCCGCGCTCCACCCGCTCGTCCGCGCCGACGTGCCCGCGCCGCACCCCGCCGGGCAGGCCGCGCACCGGCAGCACGCGCGGCACCACGCGCACCTCGACCACGTCGCCGACGACCGCGCGGGCGCGGGCCAGGCCGGCCAGGCCGCGGCGGCCGAGCGTGAGCGGTCCGACCCGCAGCAGGCCGCGGGTGTGCGTGGGGATCGGGTACTCGACCCGGACCCGCTCGCCGGGCGCGAGCAGCGGGACGTCGACCACCACGGGCTCCCCCGCCACCTCGTCGGTGGCGTCGAACAGCACCGGGAACCGCCGGCTGGTGCCGGTCAGCTCCAGCACGCCGCGGCAGGGGCCCAGGCGCTGCACGGTGCGCGGGCGCACGGTCCGCGACGGCGCGACCCGGGCCCGCGACAGCACCGACACCACGCCCGCGACCACGAGCAGCACCAGCGCGGCGCCCAGGCCGGCCACGCCCGGGTAGCGCCACCACAGCCCGAGGGCGAGCAGCGGCACGCCGAGCAGCGCCGTGCCCAGCCCCCGTGCGGTCAGCCGCACGGGCATCACCGCGTGGCCGGTCTCGGCACCGCCACGCCCGCCAGGACGTCGGCCAGGACCTCCTCGGCGGTGGTGCCCGCCAGCTGCGCCTCGCGGGTGAGCACCAGCCGGTGCGCGAGGACGGGCACGGCCAGGGCCTGCACGTCCCCCGGCACCGCGAAGTGCCTGCCCTGCGCGGCGGCGTAGACCTGCACGCACCGCACCAGCGACCGCAGGCCGCGCGTGCTCGCGCCCAGCCGCAACCGGTCGTCCCGGCGGGAGGCGGCCCCGAGGTCGCCGATGTAGTGCAGCAGCGGGTCGGCGACGTGCAGGCCGGCCAGCCGGCGGCCGTGCTCGGCGACCACGTGCGGGTTGGTCACCGTCGGCACCGCGCCGACCTGGCCCGCGCCGCTGCCGGGCCGCAGCACGTCGATCTCGTGCTCCCGGTCCGGGTAGCCGATGGAGGTGCGCAGCATGAACCGGTCGAGCTGGGCCTCGGGCAGCCGGTAGGTGCCGTCGAGGTCGATCGGGTTCTGCGTGGCGACCACGAGGAACGGCGCGGGCACCGCGTGCGCCACGCCGTCGACGGTGACGGTCCGCTCCTCCATGACCTCCAGCAGCGCCGACTGGGTCTTGGCGGCGGCGCGGTTGATCTCGTCGGCGAGCACGACGTTGGCGAACACCGGGCCGGGCCGGAACTTCACCTCGCCGGTCCGCGGGTCGTACACCGAGGTGCCGGTGACGTCGGAGGGCAGCAGGTCGGGGGTGAACTGCACCCGCCGCGACAGGCCGCCCAGCGCGCCCGCGACCGCGCGGGCCAGGGTCGTCTTGCCCGTGCCGGGCACGTCCTCCAGCAGCACGTGCCCGCCCGCGAACAGGGAGACCAGCACGAGGTCCACCACCTCGCGCTTGCCGCGCACCGCCGTCCCGACCGCGTCGCCGAGGCGCGCGTGCAGATCCTGGAACGCCGCGACCTCGTCCTCGCCGATCGCCGGCGCCGTCGTGCTCGTCACTCGTCGTCCTCCGTCTTCTGGCGCCGCAGCCGCAGCAGCCAGGCGGTGGCCAGCAGGCCGAGGCCGCCGCCGACCAGCCGGTCGTCCTCCGACGCCGGCAGGCCGCGCGGCACGCAGCCGCCGCGGTTGCCGCAGCCCGGGTCCCGCTCGGCGAGGTTCACCAGGCGCGCGGCCGAGTCGACGAAGGCCGAGCCGTCGACCGCGTGGGCGCGCACGACGACGTTGTTCGCCCCGAACTCGACCGTGATCGGGGCGGAGCCGCCGGCGCACGGGATCGCGGCGGTGTACCCGTAGTCGGTGTTGACGACCTCGCACCGGCCCGCGTGTCCCGCCCAGTCCGCCGGCGGTCCGGTGGTCACGGTGCGCCGGATCGCGTAGATGCCGCCGGTGACGCTCGTGATGACCGAGGCGCCCGCGGTCGGCAGCGGGGGCGGTGGCGGCGGGGTCGTCGTGGTGGGCGCAGGCGGCTGCGGAGCCGGGGGTTGGGGAGCGGGCGGCTGGGGAGCCGGGGGTTGCGGCGCCGGTGGCGTGGTGGTCGTGGGGGCCGGCGGCTGGGCGGGCGCCGGGCGGACCGCCCACGACGCGGTGGCCGGCTCGCCCGCGCCGGTCCCGTCGTACGCGGCCACGGCCACGTCGACCCGGCCGCCGGCGCAGAACGCCGTCCCGGCGCACGGCAGCGACAGCTCGGCCGAGGTGCCGGTGACCCGGGTGGCGCGGGTGCCGCCGGAGAACGCGCCGGTCGCGGTCACCGAGTAGCCGGACAGCGGTTCGCCGCCCTCGGTCGCGGGGTTCCAGGTCACCGCGAGGACCACGGCCGCGCCGTCGTTGCCGCGCTGGGTGACGGTCACGCCCGCGGGCCGCCCGGGGCCGGTGCCCCGCGGCGCCGGGCTCGGCGTCGTCGTGGGCGGGGCGGTCGTCGTGGACGGGTCCGGTGGCCGGGGTCCGCCACGCGGGTCGCCGCGGCCCGGCGGGTCGGGGCGGGGCGGGTCCGGTCGGGGCGGCGGCGGGCTGGGCACGCTCGGGATCGGCGTCCGGTCCGGGTCGGTCACCGGCAGGTCGGGGCTGCGGACGACCACGCCGCGGGTGCGGCCGTCGGCGTCCACGATGAGGCCCGAGTCCGAGCCTGGCGTGTTGATGAACAGCCGGCCGTCGTCGAAGACCAGGGCCGGGTCGCCGGAGCCGCCGGTGCGCACGTCCTCCGAGCCGCGCCCGCCGTCCCGGTCGAGCACGACGACCTTGCCCGCGCCGAGGCACGGCACGTAGACGCGCTCGCGGAACACCGCGGGTCGGCCGGGCCGGGGACAGGTGAACCGCCCCATGTCGACCCGCACCACCCGGTCGCCGCTGAGCAGGACGACCGCGCCCGCGTCCGGCACCGAGGCGGGCACCAGGCCGGCCGGGCTGGTCTGCGCGGCCAGCACCTCGCCGACCAGCGACGCGGTGCCGGTGGTCAGGTCGCGGCCGGTGCCGTCGCGCACCACCACGCCGCCCTCCAGGCCGAGCAGCGTCACGCCGCGCTCGTGCGGCACCAGGGCCGTGCGCGGGCCCGCGCCGGGCACCGGCCGGTCGGACCGCTCCGCGAACGCCAGGTCTTCGTCGGACCACAGCAGGGCCCGCAGGTTGCCGCCGTGGTCCACGGCCCAGAGGACGCCCTCGTCGTCGACCACCACGTCGGCCAGCGGCTGACCGGCGAACCAGGGCTTGCCGACGTCGGCCAGCGTCACCGGGTCGGTGCGGTGGACCGAGCCCGCCGCGCGGTCGACCACGACCACGCCGTCCGAGACGATGAGCACCTTGGCCGAGGGGCCGGGCGGCGCCTGGCGGCGGCCCGAGGCCAGCAGCGTGGCCAGGTCGATGACGGTGACCTGCCCGGTGCGGCGGTCGAGCACGATCAGCTCGTCGTCGGACTGGGCGATCTCCAGCCGGGCGTCCGCGCCGCTGACCTGGAGCCTCGCCTGAGGCTTCCCGGAACTGGGGTTGACCTGGACGACCTCGCCGCGCTCGTCGTCGTTGAGCCAGGTGAGGCCGTCGGAGACCGCGACGGCGGTGCGGGGGATGCCGTCGCCCAGAGCGGCGCCGACCAGCAGCAACAGGCCCAGCGCGGCGGCGCTGAAGCTCGCCGACTCGCGTCGGCAGGCGTCGAGCGCGCGGCGGGCGAGGGTTCCCGGCTTCGGTAGCACCCGGCGGATGCTAACGGCAGGGCGTGACGTTCCGGCCCCGGCGGGCGAGCCTGCTCCGGACGGCCCACGGGCACTGGACCGGATGCGTCCACATCGGGACGCTCCCACGCGGCTGCCAGCCGCCACCACCACCTACCGCCGCCCCCCGCGGCCACCCCGCACAGCCACCCCGCACGGTCGTCCACGCGGCCGGCACCCACCGCCACCACCCACCGCCGGCGGCCCGAACCCCCACCTAACCCGACCCGCCTAGAACTCGGCCAGCTCCTCCTGCGCCCGAGCGCACTCGACGGTCAGCCCGGAGTCCACCGCGCGGCTGATGTTGGCCAGCACGCGCAGCTGCTCGGCCGTCAGCACGTCGAACAGGTGCTCGCGCACCGCGCTCACGTGACCGGGCGCCGCGGTCTCCAGCACGGCGTACCCGGCGGCGGTGAGCGCGGCGATCGACCCGCGCCGGTCCGAGGCGCAGGCCCGCCGCTCGACCCAGCCCTCCTTCTCCAGCCGGGCCACCGCGTGCGACAGCCGCGACCGCGAGGAGTGGCAGACCGTCGCCAGCTCGCTCATGCGCAGGGCGTGGTCCGGGGTCTCGGACAGCGCCACCAGGATCTCGTAGTAGGCCATGGGCATCCCGGAGTCCCGCTGGAGCTGGCGGTCCAGGTGTTCGGTGAACTTGGTCACGGCGGTCATGAAGCCACGCCAGACCTGTTGCTCCTCGGCGTTCAACCACCGCACTTCGCTCATGGCACCAATCATAGGTTGTTGTTGAACCCTCAACCAGGATGCGCTATGTTCTGTTGAGAGTTCAACCAAGACAACCACGAAGGACCGACATGACCTCGACCCAGATCCCCGGCTACCTCATCGGCACGTGGGCCATCGACCCGGTGCACTCCGACGTCTCGTTCGTGGTCCGCCACCTGGGTGTGTCCAAGGTCCGCGGCCACTTCGGCACGTTCGAGGGCACCATCGTGACCGCCGAGAACCCGCTGGAGTCCACGGTCACCGCCAAGATCGACGCCGGGTCGGTCGACACGCGCAACGAGCAGCGCGACGCCCACGTCAGGGGCGAGGACTTCCTGGACACCGCGAAGTACCCGGAGCTGACCTTCACCTCCACCGGTGTGCGCGCGCACGGCGAGGGCTTCCTGGTGGACGGCGAGCTGTCCCTGCACGGCGTGACCAAGCCGGTGACGCTGGAGCTGGAGATCAACGGCTTCGGCGACGGCATGTCCGAGGGCGCCAAGGTCGTGGGCTTCTCCGCCTCCACCGACATCAGCCGCAAGGACTTCGGCATCACCGGTGGCCCGGCGGGCGCCGTGGTCGGCGACAAGATCACCATCCTGCTGGAGATCGAGGCCGCCAAGCAGGGCTGAACGCACCACCGCAGGGGGCCCGCCGGAGCAGCCGGCGGGCCCCTCGCACGTCCGGGTGGCGCTCGGTGGAGGCGCTGTTCTCCCCGGAGAGTCATTTCGATACGGTCGCTCGACGCGCCGACCCCGGGTGAACCGGGTCCCGTGTTCACCCGTAGTAGGTCTTGACGCCGAATCGGACACAGTCCGCTCACAGTCGTAGACCACACAGGTGACAACGGACGCCGTCATGGCACCATCTGGCGCAGTACGCGCCGGACGCAGGCGAGGAGGGACCCGTGTGAACGCCCAGACCGAACAGGTCGACGACCTTCGGCTCGTCGCGCTCCCCACCGCGGTGAACGTCGCGGACATGTTCGTGCGCTTCTCGCTGGGCGAGTGGCGCCTGCGGGCCATGCAGGACGAGGCCGCGCAGACCGCGCGCCGGCTGGTCGGCGCGGCCGTGGACGTGGCCGACCGGCAGGCCCCGGGCCTCCTGCTGGTGCGCCTGCGGCTGTCCGGCAGCCACCTGGTGGTGGAGGTCGAGGGCAACCGCCTCGCGCTGCCGCCGGAGCTGGCGAGCGGGCGCGCGGGCCTGGTCGACCTCACCGCGGGCGGGCACCTGGCGTGGTGCGAGCTGCCGCTGCCGTCGGGCATGAACGCCTCGGCCGTGCCGCTGCCGCGCCGCGAGCCGCGCCGCTCCCCCGCCGCCGAGCAGATGGGCGACGAGCCGGACGTGGACCCCGAGGTGATCCAGCGCATCCTCTACGGCCTGGGCGGCAACCCCACCCCCTAACCCCGGCGCGAGTCGAACACCCAGGACCACCATGTCGAACACCCAGGTCAGGTGAGTTCTGCGTTCAGGTCGCCCGCCGGGGTGGCGGGCCGGACCCGAACGTAGAACTCGGGGGTCCCGAGCGTTCGACACGGTGGGCGCGAGTGTTCGACTCGCGGGGTTTCTAGGGGCGGGAGAGGGCTGTCAGGGCCAGGGCCAGGACTGCCATGCCGAACCAGGAGGCGAGCGGTAGGCGCTCGTCCAGGACCACCACGCCCAGGACGGCCGCCACGGCGGGTTCGGCCAGGGTGAGGGTGGTGGCGGTGGCCGCACCGGTGTGCCGCAGGCCGAGGCCGAACAGCAGGTAGGCCAGGAACGTGGTGACCAGCGCCAGGTGGGCCGTCACCGCCAGGCCCGCCGGGGTGGCCAGCCAGCCCGCGCCCAGCCACCACAGCACCGGCGCGGTGAGCAGGGACGCGCCGCCGAACACCGCGCCCACCACAGCCCGCGACGGGTGGCCGAGGCCGATCAGGTGCGCGCAGACCACCGAGTACGCGGCGTAGGACAGGCCCGCCACCAGCGCCAGCACCACGCCGACCGGGTCGACGTGCGCCCCGCCACCGCCCAGCACCAGCACCGCGCAGCCGGTGACGGCGACGAGGGTGAGCAGGGGGCGCGAGCGCACGCCCAGCACGATCGGCGCGGTGGCCAGCGCCACGGTGGTGGCCACCGCGACACCCGTGCGCGCCACCGCCGGGTAGAACGCCAGCGCGTAGCCCGCGGCGGTCACCGCGCCGAGCAGCAGCAGCCGCCGGTCGGCGGTGCGCAGCACCTCGCGGGTGCCGCGCGCGGTCAGGAACAGCAGCAGCCCGCCGAACACCAGGCCCGCCGCGCCGACGGCCGCGGCCGGGGCCGGGGCGGGCGCGAAGGAACCGGCGGTGCCGGTGGTGCCCCACAGCAGGCAGGCCGCCAGGATCGGCAGCGGACCGGCGGTGGGACGAGGGCGTGCTCGTACGTCGAAGGTGGGCACTGGGTCTCCGTTCGCGAAAAAGCCGAAGAGGACGCGCGAACGGGCGCACTGCCGAGCAGGTGCGTGAGGGGTCAGCCGGTGGTGCGCCCGGTCAGGCGCACGGCGGGGGGAGGACCACGTGCCAGTGGGTGTTCACGACCCGGATCGTAGCCCGGCCGGCCGGCGGTATCCTGGGATCATGGACGTCGGCGTGGCGGATGACCTGCTGCGGCGGTCTCTGGTGGTGCACAAGTTCGCGGTCGAGGAGCTCATGACGAAGCTCCGCATCCTCAGCGAGGAGTTCGACCTCGTCCACCGGCACGACCCGATCGAGCACGTCACCCAGCGGGTCAAGCGCCCCGACGCCATCCTGGACAAGCTCCGGCGCAAGGGCCTGCCCGCCGACCTGGCGCTGGCCGCCGAGCACCTGGACGACGTGGCCGGCGTGCGCGTGGTCTGCCCCTTCGTCTCCGACGTGTACCGGGTGCGCGACATGCTGGCGCGGCAGAGCGACCTGGAGATCCTCAAGACCAAGGACTACATCGCCCGGCCCAAGCCCAACGGCTACCGCAGCCTGCACTTGATCGTGCGCATCCCGGTGTTCCTGTCCGACCGGGTGGAGCACGTCAAGGTCGAGGTCCAGCTGCGGACCATCGCCATGGACTTCTGGGCCACGCTGGAGCACAAGCTCTACTACAAGTACGACGACCAGGTGCCCGCCGGGTTCGTGGAGGAGCTGACCAACACCGCCGCCATCGCGGCCGAGTTGGACGCCCGCATGGAGGCGCTGCACCTGGAGGTCCAGGAGGACGAGCGCTAGCCGTCGGGAGGGCGGCGCGGACCGGCTCCCGGCCGGCGCGAACCCGGCTCCCGGCTGGCACGAACCCGGCGGCCGAGCCGGCACGATCCGGCTCCCAGGCCGGCGCGGACCCGGCGTTCGAGCCGGTGCGACCCGACTTCCGGCCCGGTGCGACCCGACTCCCGGGCCGGCGCGAACCCGGCGGCCGGGCCGGCGCGCACCCGGCGTTCGGCCCAGCCCGGCGAGTGCCTCCACCCCGGGTGCGTAGAACCACCCCGGAGTGGGCACTCCGTGCTTCGACGGACCGCCCCCGCCACCACCTCTTCGGCACGACCCCGCCCACGACGGCCGGCACGAGCCCGGCCGGGCGGCCCGCCGCGCCTTCTTACCGAAGTACCTCCGATCCCTACGGATCGGTAGCCGCAAACGATGGTTCACGGATCTGGTTACGGTCTCGTGGACAATTTTTGGAGAACCCGTCCGGATTGGGCAGAATGAACTTCAAGTGCCCACCGGATGGACAGCCTACCGAGCACGGCAACCGTTGCCAGGCGACTGCGAATAACCCTCGCTTACTGGGCTTATTTACGAGACTGCCCGGTCCAAACCTACCGATCGAGTGAACCGCACAACACTCGCGAGGAACACGCGACCGCATACCGCAAAAATGTCAGACGACATTTAGTCAAATGCTCCGTTCGGCGGTCGCGACGATCCGGTAACAACAGTCAACGTTGGTCCGCAGCCGACCTGGCTCATTCTCAGAGGATCAGGATGGACACCCAGAAGATCTCCGCTCGATTAACGGCGCTCGCCCGCGCGCACGGCGTGCCGGGCCTCCAGTTCGCCGTGCACCACGACGGCCGGACGTGGACCCACGAGGTCGGTCTGGCCGCCGACGCCGCGGTACCCGTCGGCTCCATCACGAAGACGTTCACCGCGACCGTCGCCATGGCCCTGGTCTCCGACGGGGACCTCGACCTCGACGCCCCGCTGTCGGACCACCTCCCCTCGGTGGAGGACGAGCTGACCCTCCGCCACCTCCTCAGCCACACCGGCGGCCTGCCGTCGGACCCGGAGGACGTGCGCACCACGTCGCTGCGCCGCCACGTGGAGCAGGCGGTCCGCGACCTGGACCTGCTGCACCCGCCCGGCGAGGGCTTCTCCTACTCCAACATCGGCTACTCCCTGATCGGCCACCTGATCGAGGTCGCCACGGGGATGTCCTGGTGGGAGGCCGTGGACGCGGTCCTGCTCCGCCCGCTCGGCATCCGACCGCGGTTCACCGCGGGTCCGGGCGCGGGCGTCGGCGTGGCCCCCGGTCACGCCGTGAACGCGGGCACCGGCCGGGTCGTCCCGGTCGAGCAGTCGCTGGCCCTGGTCGACGCGCCGGCGGGCGCGCTGGCCGTCAGCGCGACCGACCTGGTGGCCTTCGGCCGGATGCTGGGCGGCGCCGCGCCGCGCCTGATCGACACCGCCGAGCTCGACCTGATGCGCACCCCGGTGCGGCACGCCGAGCCGTTCGGCATGGCCGACGGCTGGGGCCTCGGGCTCGCGCTGTTCCACCGGGACGGGGTGCGCTGGGTGGGCCACGACGGCACCGCCGACGGCACCTCGTGCCACCTGCGGATCAACCCCGAGGACGGCACCGCGGTGGCCCTGACCACCGACGCGAGCAGCGGCTTCGCATTGTGGCGCGACCTGGTTCCGGAACTCGCCGCGGCCGGTTTGCCCGTGGGCGATTACGACGGAATGCGCAACCTGAACCACCGCATCCCGCCGCCCCGGGACTGCACCGGCAGCTTCCGCAACGGGGACGTCGAATACGCCGTGCGCGCCGTGGACCGGGAGCGCCTGGCGCTCACCGTGGACGGGGAGCCGTTCGCCGACCTGTCGTTGTTCGACGGCCTGGTGTTCGCGATGCGGGATTCCGACACGGGTGACACCAACCAGACCGGGCGTTTCCTGCGGGATCCCGGCGACGGCAGCATCCGGTGGATCCAGATCGGTGGTCGACTGGCTCGCCGGCAGGTCTCGGAAATGGCCTGAAAGTCACGTTTAGACCTCACTTGAAACGGGTAACGCGCGCCCGTTGAACTCAGAAAGGCACTTTCCGCGATGACGCACGCCCACAACCTGCCGGCCATGGTGGCCGCGCAGGCTCTCCGCACACCGGACGCGGCGGCCGTCGTGTCCGCCGAAGGGGCGGTGAGCTACCGGGAGCTGGACGAGCGGGCCAACCGGCTCGCCCACCTGCTGATCGCCAAGGGCGCGCGTCGGGAACGGATCGTGGCCCTGGCCATGCCGCGGTCCGTGGACATCGTGGTGGCGCGGTTGGCGGTGCTGAAGGCGGGCGCGGCCTACCTGCCGATCGACCCGGCCTACCCGGCCGAGCGGATCGCGTTCATGATCGCCGACGCGGACCCGCTGCTGGTGCTGGACGGTCCGCTGGACACCACGGACCAGCCCGCCACCGCCCCCGAGGTGGACATCCACCCGGACGACCCGGCGTACGTGATCTACACGTCCGGGTCCACCGGCCGCCCCAAGGGCGTGGTGGTGACCCACCGGGGCCTGCCCGCGTTCGCCGAGGCCGAGATCGCGCACTTCGACGTGCGGCCGGGTGACCGGGTGCTCCAGTTCTCCTCCCCCAGCTTCGACGCCTCGGTGCTGGAGCTGTGCATGGCCCTGCCGGCGGGCGCGGCGCTGGTCGTGCCGCCGCCGGGACCGCTGCTGGGCGACCAGCTGGCCGAGGTGGTCGACGGGTTCGGGGTGACGCACGCGCTCATCCCGCCGGTGGCCATGGCGACCGTGCCCGACGTGCCGCTGCCCACCTTCCGCACGCTGATCGTCGGCGGTGACGCGTGCTCGCCGGACCTGGTGGCGAAGTGGGCCCCGGGCCGCCGCATGATCAACGCCTACGGGCCGACCGAGTCCACCGTGGTGACCTCGTGGAGCGAGCCCCTCACCCCCGGCGGCACGCCCCCGATCGGCCGGGCCGTCCCCGGCACCGAGGTGCGCGTGCTGGACGAGGAGCTCAACCCCGCCGCCGAGGGCGAGCTGTACGTCACGGGCGTCGGCCTGGCCCGCGGCTACCTGGGCAGACCCGGCCTGACCGCGCAGCGGTTCGTGGCCGACCCGTTCGGCGCGCCGGGCGCCCGCATGTACCGCACCGGCGACGTGGTGCGCACCCGCGAGGACGGCCAGCTGGAGTTCGTCGGCCGCGCCGACCACCAGGTCAAGATCCGGGGCTTCCGGGTCGAGCCCGGCGAGATCGAGGCGCTGCTGCGCGAGCACCCGGCCGTCGAGCAGGCCGTGGTGGTCGCCCGGGACGAGCCCAAGCGGCTCGTGGCCTACGTCGTCCTCCGCGACGGGGGGCAACAGACGGCGGGGCAACAGACGGCGGGGCAACAGACGGCAGGGCAACAGACGGCCGGACAACAGGCGGCGGGGCAGCAGACGGCGGGGCTGCGCGAGCACCTGGCCGCGACCCTGCCCGACTACCTGGTGCCGTCCGCGTTCGTCGCGCTGGACGCGTTCCCCCTGAGCCCCAACGGCAAGCTGGACCGCGACGCGCTGCCCGCGCCGGTCGTCGGCGAGGCCCCGGAAGGCCACGTCGAGCCGCGCACCCCGGCGGAACACCGGGTCGCGGAGGTCTGGTCCGAGGTGCTGGGCGTGCCGCTGGTCGGAGCCCAGGACGACTTCTTCGCCCTGGGCGGCGACTCGATCCTGGCCGTGCGCGCGCTGTCGCGGCTGGGCGGGCTGCCGGTGCGGGCGATGTTCGACCACCGCACGGTCGCGGAGCTGGCGCGGGCGCTGCCCGAGGACGGCGCGCCCGTTCCCGGGGTCACACCCATCCCCCGGGTCCCGCGCGGCGAACCGCTGCCCCTGTCGCCCGCCCAGCGCCGGCTGTTCTCCCTCGACGGCACCGCCGAGCAGAACACCGCGGTGGGCCTGGAGCTGACCGGGCCGCTGGACGTGCCGCGCCTGGCCGCCGCACTCGACGCGCTGGCGCTGCGGCACGACGCCCTGCGCACCACCTTCGACGTGGTGGGCGACGAGCCGGTGCAGCTGGTCGCACCCCACGGGACCATCCCGCTGCGCGTGCTGCCCCGGCCCACCGAGCGGCCCGGCGCGGGCGAGCTGGGCCTGGACGAGCCGTTCGACCTGCGCCAGGGCCCCCTCGCCCGCGCCGTGCTCGCGCCGCTGGGCGAGGACCGGCACCTGCTGGTCCTGGTGCAGCACCACATCATCACCGACGGCTGGTCGGTGCAGGTGCTGGTGGAGGAGCTGGCCGAGCTGTACGCGGGCGGGCAGCCCGCGGAACCGGCCGTGCAGTACCCGGACTTCGCGGTCTGGGACCGGGGCAACCCCGGGGGCGACGTGGCCTGGTGGCGCGACCGGCTGGCCGGGATCGAGGCGCTCGACCTGCCCACCGACCGGCCCCGCCCGCCGCTGCGCACGACCACCGGCGCGGTGCTGCGCCGGGAGCTGGACCGGGAGCTGGTCGACCGCCTGGCGGGGGTGGGCCGGGCCCACGACGCCACGCTGTTCATGACGCTCACCGCAGCGGTGCAGGTGCTGCTGTCCGCGCGCTGCCGGCAGCGGGACATCGCGGTCGGCACGGCGGGCTCCGGCCGGGACCGCGCCGACCTGGAACGCGCGGTCGGCTTCTTCGTCCGCACCCTGGTGCTGCGCTCCTGGGTGGACCCGGACCTGCCGTTCACCGCGTTCCTGGACCACGTGCGCGGCACCGCGCTGGAGGCGTTCGCCCACGACGACGTGCCGTTCGACCGGGTCGTCGAGGAGCTGCGGCCCGACCCGGACCCCAGCCGCACGCCGCTGGTGCAGGCCGTGGTGGCGCTCCAGCAGCCGCTGGTGCGCGGCAGCCGCTTCGGCGAGCTGGCCGTGACCGAGCACGACCTGCCGCGCCCGGTGGCGCGGTTCGACCTGGTGGTGGAGTTCTGGCCGCGCCCGGAGGCGCGGGGCGGCGGTCTGGCGCTGACCCTGGAGCACAACACCGACCTGTTCGACGCCGCGACCGTCGAGGCGCTGGGCGCGGACCTGGAAGCCCTGCTGCGCCTGGTGGTCGAGGACCCGGACCGCCCGCTGCGCGGCCTGGCCGAGCTGGACTTCCCCCAGGACGACTCGGTCCGCGTGCGCGGCCTGCGCGTGGACCTCGGCGAGGTGGAGCGCGCGCTCAAGAGCCACGACGACGTGCTGGACGCGGCCGTGGTCCTGGCGGACCGGCGGCTGATCGCCTACACCGTGCCCGCGGTCAACCCGGCCGTGCTGCGCGGTTTCCTGGAGCAGGTGCTGCCCGCGCACGCCGTGCCCGCCGCGTTCGTCGGCCTCAGCCGGCTCGACCGGGACGACCTGCCCACGCCGCCCGAGGAGCGCGCCGAGGTGCGCTACGTGGCACCGCGCACGCCCGTCGAGGCGGTGCTCGCGGACGTGTTCGCCGAGGTGCTGGGCGCGGCCCGGGTCGGCGTGCGGGACAACTTCTTCGCGCTGGGCGGCGACTCGATCCTGGGCATCCAGGTGGTCACCCGCGCCCGCCGCGCGGGCCTGGTGCTGACCTCCCGGGACATCTTCGCCCACCAGACCATCGCCGCGATCGCCCCGCACGTGACCCGCGACCTGCCGCCCACCGCGGACCAGGGCCCGGTCACCGGCGACGCGCCGCTCACCCCGATCCAGCGCTGGTTCCTGCACGGCCACACCGTGCGGCCCGAGCACTTCGACCAGTCCGTGGTGGTGGACCTCGACGAGCTGGACGTGCCCGCCCTGCGCACGGCGCTCCAGGCGCTGATCGCGCACCACGACGCGCTGCGCACCGGCTTCCGGGGCGACCGGCAGGTGGTCGCCCCGATCGGGGAGGTCGACCCGTTCGCGCTCGACCGCTTCGACCTGACCACCGGCCCGCTGCTGCGCGCCGAGGTGGTCGGCGACCGGTCGGTCCGGCTCACCGCGCACCACCTCGTGGTCGACGGCGTGTCCTGGCGCGTGCTGGTGGAGGACCTGACCACCGCGTACCGGCAGGTCCGCGAGGGCCGCCGGGTCCACCTCGGGCGCAAGACGACGTCCTTCCGCGACTGGGCCACCAGGCTCGCCGAGCACGCCACGAGCGGCTTCGACGACGAGCGGGCCCACTGGGGCGCGGTGGCGGGGACCCCGACCACCGTGCCCCACGACCGGCCGGGCCCCAACACCGTCGGCTCGCAGCGCGAGGTCACCGTGCGGTTCACCGCGGCGGAGACCGCGGCGCTGCTGCGCGACGTGCCGCCGGTGTACCGGACGCAGGTCAACGACGTGCTGCTGACCGCGCTGGGTCGCGTGCTGGCCGACTGGACCGGCCACGACCGCGTGGTGCTGGACCTGGAGGGCCACGGCCGCGAGGAGCTGTTCCCCGACGTCGACCTGTCCCGCACGGTCGGCTGGTTCACCACGGTCTTCCCCGTGGCGCTCGACGTCCCCCGGGCGGGGGCGGACTGGGGCACGGCGCTGAA
This sequence comes from Saccharothrix lopnurensis, assembly GCF_042658445.1. Classification (NCBI taxonomy): domain Bacteria; kingdom Bacillati; phylum Actinomycetota; class Actinomycetes; order Pseudonocardiales; family Pseudonocardiaceae; genus Saccharothrix; species Saccharothrix lopnurensis. Next base: position 125,639 of record NZ_JBHSQO010000015.1, read on the forward strand.
GTCGGTGAAGGAGCAGCTGCGCGCGGTGCCCCGGCGCGGCATCGGCTACGGCGCGCTGCGCCACCTGGCCCGCACCGCGCCGGCCTGCGACCCCCGGGTCAGCTTCAACTACCTGGGCCGGTTCGCCGAGGACCAGCGCGACCTGGAGCTGTCCGCCGACCCGGCCGCGCCGCGCCCGCACCTGCTGGACGTGGTCGGCCAGGTGCGCGGCGACCGGCTGGAGTTCGCCTTCCACTACAGCGACCAGGTCCACGACGAGGCCACGGTCCGGACCCTGGCCGACGGGTTCGCCGCCGCGCTGCGCGGCATCGCGGCGCACTGCGCCGAGCCGGGCGCGGGCGGCCGCACGCCGAGCGACTTCCCGCTGGCGCGGCTCACCCAGGAGCAGGTGGACCGCCTCGACGGCGAGGACGCCTACCCGCTGACCCCGATGCAGGCCGGCATGGTGTTCCACGGCCTGGGCGAGAAGGGCGTCTACTTCCAGCAGACCACGTTCGTGGTGGACGGGGTGACCGACTCGGCCGCGTTCGCCGGCGCCTGGCAGCGGGTGGTCGACCGGACCCCGGCGCTGCGGTCGAGCGTGCTGTGGGAGGGCGTGGCCGAGCCGCTCCAGGTGGTGCATGAGCGCGTCGAGGTGCCGATCGCCTTCCTGGACTGGAGCGGCCTGGACGACGCCGGCCGCGCGGAGCGGCTGCGCGAGCTGCTGGCCGAGGACCGCGAGCGCGGCCTCGACCTGGCCGCGGCGCCGCTGATGCGGTTGACGATCGCCCGGCTGTCGCCGACCAGCGTGCACGTGCTGTGGACGTTCCACCACGTGCTGCTGGACGGCTGGAGCGTCTTCCACGTGCTGTCCGACGTGCTCAAGCGGGGTGAGCTGCCCGAGCGCCGCCCGTTCCGCGACTACGTGGCGTGGCTGGCGGAGCAGGACGGCGCGGCGGCCGAGGCGCACTGGCGGCGCGTGCTGGGCGACTTCGACTCGCCCACGCCGCTGCCCGCCGACCGCCCCGCCGAGCACGGCGCCTCGTCGCGGCGGGTCCCGCTGGAGCTGACCGCCGAGGAGTCCGGGCGGCTGTACGAGTTCGCCCGCGAGCACCGCGTCACGCCGAGCGCGGTCGTGCAGGCCGCGTGGGCGCTGCTGCTGGCCCGCTCCAGCGGGCGGCGCGACGTGTGCTTCGGCGCGACGGTCTCGGGCCGGCCCGCCGACCTGCCGGGCGTGGACGACATCACCGGCATCTTCATCAACACCCTGCCGGTGCGGGTCGCGGTGGACGGCGCGGCGCCGGTCGCGGCGTGGCTGCGCGCCCTCCAGGACACCCAGGTCGAGTCGCGGCGCTTCGAGCACGTGCCGCTGACCGCGCTCCAGGCGTGGAGCGGGGTGGAGCGCGGCACGAACCTGTTCGACAGCGTGGTGGTGTTCGAGAACTACCCGGCCGACCTGGCGGAGGGCATGGGCCTGCGCGAGCTGTCCGCGGAGGAGACCACCAGCTTCCCGCTCAGCGTCACCGCCTACCCGGAGGAGCGGTTGGGCCTGCTGCTGGGCTACGAGCCCGCGATGTTCGACGCGGCGACCGTGGAGCGGTTGGCGCGGCGGCTGCGGACCCTGCTGGTGGAGCTGGTCGCGGACCCGGACCGGCCGGTGGCCGAGGTGCCGTGGCTGTCCGACGACGAGGTGCGCCAGGTGCTCGTCGACTGGAACGGCACGGCCGGCGGCCCGGTGGACGGCACGATCCCGTCGCTGTTCGCCGCCCGGGCCGCGCGCACGCCCGACGCGACCGCCGTCACGTGCGCCGGCGAGTCGCTGACCTACCGGGAGTTGGACGAGCGGGCCAACCGGCTCGCCCACCACCTCCTCGCGGCGGGCGCCGGACCGGAAACCCTGGTGGCGCTGAAGTTCCCGCGCTCCCTGGACCTGGTGGTCGCGGTGCTGGGCGTGCTCAAGTCGGGCGCGGCGTACCTCCCGATCGACCCCGACTACCCCGCCGACCGCGTCGCCTACGTGATCGAGGACTCGCGGCCGGTGCTGACGCTGGACGCGCTGCCGGACCTGACCGGGCTGCCGGGCACCGCGCCGGAGGTGGCGCTGCTCCCGGGGAACACCGCCTACGTCATCTACACGTCCGGTTCGACCGGCAAGCCCAAGGGCGTGGTCGTCCCCCACGCCAACGTGGTGCGGTTGTTGACCCGGACGGACCAGTGGTTCGGCTTCGGGCCGGACGACGTGTGGACGCTGTTCCACAGCTACGCCTTCGACTTCTCCGTCTGGGAGCTGTGGGGCCCCCTGCTCCACGGCGGCCGGCTCGTCGTCGTGCCGTTCGAGGTCTCCCGCTCCCCGCGCGACTTCGCCCGACTGCTCGTCGACGAGGGCGTCACGGTCCTCAACCAGACCCCGTCCGCGTTCTACCAGCTCATCGCCGAAGCGCCCGACCTGCCGGTCCGGTACGTCATCTTCGGCGGCGAGGCGCTCGACGTCCGCAAGCTCGACGCGTGGCGCGGCCGGGGCGCGCTGATCAACATGTACGGCATCACCGAGACCACGGTCCACGTCACCTGGACCCACGCGGACGGCACGATCGGCGTCCCCATCCCCGACCTGCGGGTCTACGTCCTCGACGAGGACTTGAAACCGGTGCCGCCCGGGGTGGTCGGCGAGATGTACGTGGCCGGGGCGGGACTCGCCCGCGGTTACCTCAACCGGCCCGGCCTGACCGCGTCCCGGTTCATCGCCAACCCCTTCGGCGAGCCCGGCGAGCGCATGTACCGCAGCGGCGACCTCGCCCGCTGGGGGGATGGCAAGCTCGATTACCTGGGCCGAGCGGACCAACAGGTGAAGATCCGGGGGTTCCGGGTCGAACTCGGTGAGGTCGAAGCGGCACTGCGGGCGCATCCCCACGTCTCGCAGGTCGTTGTAGTGGTGAACGAACACCGTCTGGTCGCGTACTTCGTGCCGGACAAGCCGACAACGGCCACGGAGCTGCGCGAGCACACGGCCAGGGTCCTGCCCGACCACATGGTCCCGGCGGCGTTCGTCGCACTGGAGAAACTGCCGTTGACCTCGAACGGCAAGCTGGACCGCGTCGCGCTCCCCGCGCCCGAGCGCGACGCGGTCACCTCCTCCGACTACGTGGAACCCCGCACCGAGACCGAGGCGGCCATCGCCGAGATCTGGGCCGAGGTGCTCGGGGTCGAACGGGTGGGCGTGGAGGACAGCTTCTTCGCCCTCGGCGGCGACTCGATCCGCAGCCTGCACATCACGTCCCGCACCAAGGCGGCGTTCGACGTCGACCTGTCCCCGCGTGACGTCCTCACCGCCCGCACCGTGGCAGCCCTCGCCGACCTGGTCGAGGACATGGTGCTGGCGGACCTCGAAGCCCTCGCCGACACGGAGGCGTGACCCCCCGATGACCACGTCCAAGGACGACCGGATCTCCGCGCTGCCCGCGCACCTGCGGGAGAAGCTGCGCCAGCGGCTCGCGGGCAAGGTGGCGGCCACCGCGCCGCGCGCCGACGAGATCCCGCCCGCGCCGCGCGACCGGCCGCTGCCGCTGTCCGCCGGTCAGCAGCGGCTGTGGTTCCTGGCCGAGTTCCAGCCCGGGAGCACCGAGTACACCAGCGCGCTGGCGCTGCGGCTCACCGGCGCGCTCGACCGGGACCGGCTGACCGCCGCGCTGCGCGGCCTGGTGCGGCGGCACGAGTCGCTGCGCACCACGTTCGACCAGGTCGACGGCCGCCCGGTGCAGGTCGTGCACGACCACGTGGACCTGGACGTCGTGCTGGTGGACGACCTGCGCCCCGAGCTGGACCGGCCGTTCGACCTGCGGCGGGGCCCGCTGTTCCGGGCGGCGCTGTTACCGGCGGCGACCGGCTCGGACGACGCCCACGTGCTGCTGCTGACCACGCACCACATCGTGGTGGACGGCTGGTCCCTGGGCCTGCTGGCCGAGGAGCTGGGCGCGCTGTACCGGGGCGAGGAGCTGCCGCCGCCGCGGTTGCAGTACGCCGACTACGCCGTGTGGCAGCAGGGCAGGCCGGTGGACGTCGGCTACTGGCGCACCCAGCTGGCCGGCGTGGCGCCGCTGGAGCTGCCCGCCGACCGGCCGCGACCGGCCGAGCGCACCTCCGCGGGCGCCGCGCACGAGCTGACCGTGCCGAAGGGCGTGGCCGACCGGCTCGCCCGGCTGGCCAGGGACAACGAGACCACGCTGTTCACCACCCTGATGGCGGCCGGGCAGCTGCTGCTGGCCCGCTACTCCGGGCAGGACGACATCGCGGTCGGCACGGTGACCAGCGGGCGCGACCGGCCCGAGCTGGCCGGCGTGGTCGGCTTCCTCGTCGGCACCGTGGTCATCCGGTCCACTGTAGACACCTCGCGGTCGTTCACCGAGTTCCTGGCGCAGGTCAACCGCACCGCGCTGGACGCGTTCGCCCACGACGACGTGCCGTTCGACCGGGTGGTGGAGGCCGTGGGCGCGCCGCGCGACCCGAGCCGCACGCCGCTGTTCGACGTCATGGTGGTGCTCCAGAACGCGGGCCGCGCGCTGCCCGAGCTGCCGGGCCTGCGGGTCGAGGAGCACCCGCTGACCCGCGACCAGGCGAACTTCGACCTGAGCATCGACTTCACCGCGGGCGACGACGGCCTGCACGTCCTGATGGAGTACAGCACCGAGCTGTTCGACGCGGCCACGGTCGAGCGGATGGGCCGGCACCTGCTCGCCCTGCTGACCGGCGTCACCGAGGACCCGCACCGGCCGATGGGCGCGCTGCCGCTGCTGCTCGGCGACGAGCCGGACGGCCGCGGTCGCGCGCTGGACGTGCCCGCCACCACCTTCCAGCAGCTGTTCGAGGCGCAGGCCCGCCGCACCCCCGACGCCACCGCGCTGGTGTGCGGCGACGAGCGGCTGACCTTCGCCGAGCTGGAGGCGCGGGCGAACCGGCTGGCCCACCACCTGGTGGCCGGGGGCGTCGAGCCGGAGCAGGTGGTCGCGCTGTCGCTGCCGCGCGGCGTGGACGCCGTGGTCGGCATCCTGGGCATCCTCAAGGCGGGCGCGGTGTACCTGCCGGTCGACCCGGGCCTGCCCGAGGCGCGCCGGGCGCACCTGCTCGGCGACTCCGGCGCGGTGCTGGTGCTCGACGAGCCGGTGGACACCTCGGCGTACGCGGCCACCAGGCCGGCGGTGGCGGTCGACCCGGCGAACGCCGCCTACGTCATCTACACCTCCGGCTCGACCGGCCTGCCCAAGGGCGTCGTGGTCGAGCACCGGCAGCTGGTGCAGCTGTTCCACAACCACGTCACCGACTTCGCCCGCGAGCACATGCGGGTGGCGCTGTCCGCGGTGTTCTCGTTCGACACCTCGTGGGAGGGCCCGCTGCTGATGGCGGCAGGCCACGAGCTGCACGTGCTCCCCGACGAGGTGCGGCTGGAGCCGACCGCGCTGGTGGACTACGTGCGGGCCAACCGCATCGACTTCCTCGACCTCACCCCGTCCTACGTGCAGCAGCTGCTGCCCGCCGGGCTGCTCGACGGCGACCACGCGCCGAAGGTGCTGATGCTCGGCGGCGAGGCCCTGGGCACGGCGCTGTGGCAGGAGCTGGCGCGCTCCCCGGGCACGAGGGCCTACAACTTCTACGGGCCGACCGAGACGACCGTCGACGCGGTGTCCACGCCCGTGGTCGGCGACCGGCCGGTCATCGGCCGCCCGCTGGCCAACCTGACCGCGCGGGTGCTGGACGAGGAGCTGCGGCCGCTGCCGGTGGGCGTGCCGGGTGAGCTGTTCATCGCGGGCCCGCAGGTCGCGCGCGGCTACCTCAACCGGCCCGGCCTGACCGCCGACCGGTTCCAGGCCGACCCCCACGGCGAGCCCGGCTCGCGCATGTACCGGACCGGCGACCGGGTCCGGTGGCTGGCCGACGGGACGCTGGAGTACCTGGGCCGCAACGACGACCAGGTCAAGATCCGGGGCTACCGGATCGAGCTGGGCGAGGTCGAGGCCGCTCTGCTGGGCCACCCCGACGTGCGCGAGGCGGCCGTGGTCGCCCGCACCGAGAACGGCCACCCCCGGCTGGTCGCCTACGTGGTGACCACCGGTTCCGCCAACCTGCGCGAGCACCTGCGCCGGTCGCTGCCGGAGTACCAGGTCCCGTCCGCGTTCGTGGAGCTGGACCGCATCCCGCTGACGCCGAACGGCAAGCTGGACAGGGCCGCGCTGCCCGCGCCGCAGGCCGTGGGCGACGGCGAGTTCGTCGCGCCCCGCACGCCCGTGGAGGCCGAGCTGGCCCGGATCTGGGCCGAGGTGCTGGGCGCGGAGCGGGTCGGCGTCGAGGACAACTTCTTCGCGGTCGGCGGCGACTCGATCCTGTCGATCCAGCTGGTGTCCCGGGCCCGGCAGGCCGGGCTGCACCTGACCTCGCGCGACGTGTTCCGCCACCAGACCGTGGCGGAGCTGGCGCTGGTCGCGGGCACCGCCGCCGAGGCCGCGCCGCAGCGGGTGTTCACCGGTCCCGCGCCGCTGACCCCGATCCAGCGCTGGTTCTTCACCGAGCACGGCCCGCTGGCGCACTTCACCATGACGCTGCTGGTGGAGCTGGAGCCGGGCGTGGACGCCGAGGCGCTGCGGACCGCCGTGCACGCCGTGCTGGCGCACCACGACGCGCTGCGGCTGCGGTTCCACCAGGTCGACGGCCGGTGGGTGCAGGAGGTGGGCCCCGGGAACGGTGCCGGGGACGGCGCCGTGTTCCGCGTCGAGCGCGAGGCCGACGCCGAGGCCGTGGCGCGCGAGGCGCAGCGGGGCCTGGACCTCGCCGCCGGTCCGCTGCTGCGGGCGGTGCTCTTCCCGGGCGAGCGGCCCGAGCTGCTGCTGACCGCCCACCACCTGGCGATGGACGGCGTGTCCTGGCGCGTGCTGCTGGGCGACCTGGAGCGGGCCTACCGGGGCCTGGCGCTGGAGCCGGTCGGCACGCCGTTCACGCAGTGGGCGCACCGGCTGGACGAGCACGTGCGCTCCGGCGCGCTCGACGGCGCGAAGGCGCACTGGGAGGCGCTGCCCGAGCCCGGGTCGCTGCCCGTCGACCGGGACGGCGCGAACACGGCCGGCTCGGTGCGCACGGTGTCGGTGCGGCTGGACCGGGAGACCACCGAGGCGCTGCTGACCGCCGTGCCGCCGGTCTACCGGACGCAGGTCAACGACGTGCTGCTGAGCGCGCTGGGCCGCGCCCTGGCCGAGTGGACCGGGCGGGACGCGGTGGGCGTGGCGCTGGAGGGCCACGGCCGCGAGGAGCTGCTGCCGGGCGTGGACCTGTCCCGCACGGTCGGCTGGTTCACCACCCAGTTCCCGGTGGTGCTGCCGATCCACCGGGACGGCGCCGACGGCGCCCGCACCGATTGGGGCCGCACCGATTGGGGCCGCACGCTCAAGGCCGTCAAGGAGTCCTTGCGCGCGGTCCCGCACAAGGGCCTGAGCTACGAGGCGCTGGGCGGCACCCGGCTGCCCGAGATCTCCTTCAACTACCACGGCCGGTTCGACGTGGCCGACGGCGGCTTCTACCGGGCGCGGCGCGACGCGGTCGGCGAGGACCTCGACCCCGGCCAGGCGCGCGGCCACCTGATCGACGTGATCGGCCTGGTCGAGCACGACGAGCTGGAGCTGGCCTGGCAGTTCTCCGCCGAGGTGCACGACGAGGGCACCGTGCGGCGGCTGGCCGAGCGGGTGCTCGACGGGCTGCGCGAGATCGTCGCGCACTGCGCCGAGCCGGGCGCGGGCGGCCGCACGCCGAGCGACTTCCCGCTGGCGCGGCTCACCCAGGAGCAGGTGGACGCCGTGGTCGGGCCGGACGTCGAGGACGTCTACCCCCTCACCCCGCTCCAGGCGGGCATGGTCTTCCACAGCCTCGTCGAGCCCGGCGCGTACGTGGACCGGATGCGGCTGGTGCTCGACGGCGTCACCGACCCGGCGGCGCTGGAGCAGGCGTGGCAGCGGGTCGTCGACCGCACGCCCGTGCTGCGCTCCAGCGTGGTCTGGGAGGGCCTGGACGAGCCGGTGCAGGTCGTGCACCGGGACGTCCGGCTGCCGTTCGGCCCGGTGGAGGGCGAGTTCGACCTGTCCACCGCGCCGCTGCTGCGGGTGCGGATCACCCCGTTGGACGGTGACCGGGTCGAGCTGGTCTGGTCGTCCCACCACGTGGTCCTGGACGGCTGGAGCACCGCGCAGGTGTTCGGCGAGGTGCTGGAGCAGTACCGGGCGATCACCACCGGCGAGCCCGCGCGGCTGCCCGCGCGCCGGCCGTTCCGCGACTACCTGCGGTGGCTGGCCGAGCAGGACCGGGCCGAGGCCGAGGCGCACTGGCGCGCCGTGCTGGCCGACGTGGACGGCCCGACGCCGCTGCCGTTCGACCGCCCGCCGACCCAGGCGCACCGCGCCGAGGCGACTGGGTCGGTCGCGTTCTCCCTCGACCTCGGCGACGCGGCGCAGCGCGCGGGCCTGACCGTGAACACGGTGGTGCAGGGCGCGTGGGCGCTGCTGCTGTCCCGCGTCTCCGGCGAGGCCGACGTGGTGTTCGGCACCACGGTGTCGGGCCGCCCGGCCGAGCTGCCGGGCGTGGAGTCGATGGTCGGCATGTTGATCAACACCGTGCCCGCCCGCGCCTCGGTCGACCCGGGCGCGGAGGTGGGCGCGTGGCTGCGCGCGCTCCAGGCCGCGCAGGGCGAGGCGCGGCGGTTCGACCACGCCTCGCTGGCCGAGATCCAGTCCTGGGTCGGCACGCGGCTGTTCGACAGCGTCGTGGTGTTCGAGAACTACCCGTTCGAGCGCGACGGCGCCGGGCCGCGGGTGGCCGAGGTGGACGCGGTGGACAACACCACGCTGCCGCTGGCGCTCACCGCCTCCCTGACCGACCGGCTCAACCTGGACGTGGCCTACGACCCCGGGCTGTTCGACGCCGGGACCGCCGAGCGGCTGGCCGGGTGGCTGCGCGACCTGGTGACCGCGATCGCCGCCGACCCGTCGACGCGCGTCGCGGACCTGCCGTGGCTGTCCGCCGACGAGCGGCGGCAGGTGCTGGTCGAGTGGAACCGGACGGCGGCGGAGTTCCCCTCCGCGCTGTACCCGGAGGTGTTCGCCGAGCAGGCCCGCCGCACGCCCGACGCGACCGCGCTGGTGTTCCGCGGCCGGTCCTGGACCTTCGCCGAGGTCGACGCCCGCGCCAACCGGCTGGCCCACCACCTCCTCGCGCACGGCGCGGGCCCGGACCGGGTCGTCGCGCTGCGGCTGCCCAGGTCGGCCGACCTGGTGGTGGCGGTGCTGGCCGTGCTCAAGGCCGGCGCGGCGCACCTGCCGATCGACCCCCGGCTGCCCGCCGAGCGGGTGGACTTCCTGCTGCGCGACGCCGCGCCCGCCCTGGTGCTGGACGAGCTGCCGGGCACCGACGGGTTCCCGGGCACCGCGCCCGAGGTCGTGCTGCGGCCCGAGCAGGCGGCCTACGTCATCTACACCTCGGGCTCGACCGGCACGCCCAAGGGCGTCGTGGTCGAGCACCGGCAGCTGGCGAACCTCTTCTACGCCAACCGGCGCGACCTGATGGACGAGCCGCTCAGGTTCGCGGTCACCGCCACGTTCTCCTTCGACACCTCGTGGGAGGGCCTGCTGTTCCTGGCCGCCGGGCACGAGCTGCACGTGGTGGACGACGACCTGCGCCTGGACCCGGCCGCGCTGGTGGCCTACGTGACCGAGCACGGCATCGGGATGCTGGACCTGACCCCGACCTACGCGCGCCAGCTCGTGCAGGCGGGCCTGCTGGACAGCGGGCTGCGCAGTCTCATGCTCGGCGGCGAGGCCGTCGACGAGGCGCTGTGGCGGGAGATCGCCGCGTCCCCGGTGGTGGGCTTCAACTACTACGGTCCGACCGAGGTCACCGTGGACTCGGTGGCCACGCCGGTCACCGGCGACCGGCCCGTGATCGGCCGCCCGCTGCACAACCTGGCCGCGTACGTGCTCGACGCCGACCTGCGGCCGGTGCCGCCGGGCGTGCCGGGCGAGCTGTTCCTCGCGGGACCGCAGGTCGCGCGCGGCTACCTCGGGCGACCCGGCCTGACCGCCGACCGGTTCGTGGCCGACCCGTTCGGGGCGCCCGGCTCGCGCATGTACCGGACCGGCGACCGGGTCCGGTGGCTCGCCAACGGAACGTTGGACTACCTCGGCCGCAACGACGACCAGGTCAAGATCCGCGGCTTCCGGATCGAGCTGGGCGAGGTGGAGTCGGCGCTGGCCGACGTCCCCGGCGTGCGCGAGGCGGCCGTGGTGGTCCGCGGCAACCGGCTGATCGGCTACGTCACCGGCGCGCCGGAGACCGACGCGCGCGACGTGCTGGCCCGCGCGCTGCCGGACTACATGGTGCCCTCGGCCGTGGTGGTGCTGGACGCGCTGCCGCTGTCCCCGAGCGGCAAGCTGGACCGCCGGGCGCTGCCGGAACCGGACTTCTCCGGCGAGCACGTCGCGCCGCGCACCGACGCGGAGCGGATCGTGGCCGGCGTGGTCGCGGACGTGCTCGGCCTGGAGCGGGTCGGCGCGACGGACGACTTCTTCGCCCTCGGCGGTGACTCGATCCTCAGCATCCGCGTGACCTCCCGGTTGCGCGCGGCGTTCGGCGTGCAGCTGTCGCCGCGCGCGGTGTTCGAGCACCCCACGGTTTCCGGCCTCGCCACCGCGGTGACCGGAAGGGCAGGAGTGGACGCCATCCCGGTGATCCCGCGCGATGGCGTCCACGGCCCCCTCGTCCACGAGCAGTCCCCCGCGCAGAAGCGGCTGTGGTTCCTGGACCAGTTCGAGCCGAACAGCACCGAGTACGTCACGCCCACGGCCCTGCGCCTGCACGGTCCGCTGGACCTCGACGCGCTGCGGCGCGCGCTCAACGGCCTGGTGGCGCGGCACGAGTCGCTGCGCACCACGTTCGACGACGGCGTGCAGCTCGTCCACGAGCCCTACGAGGTGCCGCTCGCGGTCGAGGACGTGGACTGGGAGGACGTGCTCCACCAGGAGGTGAGCACGCCGTTCGACCTGCGCCGCGGCCCGCTGCTGCGGGTCCGGCTGGTGCGCGTGGCCGCCGAGGAGCACGTGCTCGTGCTGACCCTGCACCACATCGTCACCGACGGCTGGTCCACCGGCGTGCTGGCCCGCGACCTGGGCGAGCTGTACGCGGGCCGGGAGCTGCCGCCGCCACCGGTGCAGTACGTGGACTACACGGCCTGGCACCAGGCCCCGCCGGTGGACTACTGGGCGCGCCGGCTGGCCGGGGTGCCGCCGCTGGAGCTGCCCACCGACCGGCCGCGCGCGGCCGTGCGCGGCGTGGCGGGCGCGATGCACGGGTTCACCGTGCCCGCGCCGGTCGCGGAGGCGCTGAAGTCCCTGGCCGCGCGGCGCGGGGACACCCTGTTCACCGCGCTCGTCGCGGCCACCCAGGCGCTGCTGGCCCGCTACACCGGGCAGGACGACATCGCGGTGGGCACCGCGGTGTCCGGGCGCGGCCGGGCCGAGCTGGACGACGTGGTGGGCCTGTTCGTCAACACCGTGGTGCTGCGCTCCACAGTGGACCTCCGGCGCTCCTTCGACGAGTTCCTGGCCCAGGTCCGCACCACCGTGCGGGACGGGTTCGCGCACCAGGACGTGCCGTTCGAGCGGGTGGTGGAGGCCGTGCGGCCCGACCGCGACCCGAGCCGCAACGCCCTGTTCGACGCCATGGTGCTGCTCCAGAACACCGGCGACGAGCTGCCGGAGCTGCCCGGCCTGCGGGCCGAGGAGGTCGGGCTGCCGCTGCTCACCTCGACCTGCGACCTCACCTTCGAGTTCGGCGAGTCCGGCGGCGAGCTGCGCGGCGCGGTCGAGTACAGCACCGAGCTGTTCGACGCGGGGACCGTGGACCGGATGACCCGGCACCTGGTGGCGCTGCTGGCGGGCGTCACCGCCGACCCGGACCGGCCGCTGGCCGAGGTGTCGCTGCTGCTGGGCGACGAGCCCGACGGGCGCGGCGAGCCGCTGGAGGTCGCGGGCGGCACGTTCCCGGAGCTGTTCGAGGCCCAGGCCGCCCGGACGCCGGACGCCGCGGCGCTGGTGTGCGGCGACGAGCGGCTGACCTTCGCCGAGGTGGACGCCCGCGCCAACCGGCTGGCCCACCACCTGCTCGCGCGGGGGGCGGGCCCGGAGCGGGTCGTGGCGGTGTCGCTGCCACGCTCGGCGGACTCCGTGGTCGCGATCCTGGCCGCGCACAAGGCGGGCGCGGTGTACCTGCCGGTCGACCGGGACCTGCCGCGCGAGCGGGTCGAGTACCTGCTGTCCGACGCGAAGCCGGTGCTGGTGCTGGACGAGGTGCCCGACCTGGGCGCGTTCCCCGCGACCGGGCCGGACGTGGTCGTGCGGCCGGACCAGGCCGCCTACGTGATCTACACGTCCGGGTCCACCGGCCGGCCTAAGGGCGTGGTGGTGGAGCACGGGCAGCTGGCCAACCTGTTCCACAACCACCGCGACGCGTTCGGCGGTTTCGGCCGGCTGCGGGTCGCGCTCACCGCGGTGTTCTCCTTCGACACCTCGTGGGAGGGCCCGCTGCTGATGGCGGCCGGGCACGAGCTGCACGTGATCACCGAGGACGTGCGGCTGGAGCCGGACGCCCTGGTCGACTACGTCCGGGCGCGCCGGATCGACTTCATGGACCTGACCCCGTCGTACGCGCAGCAGCTGCTGCCCGCCGGGCTGCTCGACGGCGACCACGCGCCGAAGGTGCTGTCGCTGGGCGGCGAGGCGCTGCCCGCGGCCCTGTGGCGCGAGCTGGCCGGCGCGCCCACCACCGCGTTCAACTACTACGGCCCCACCGAGGTGACCGTGGACTCGGTCGCCACCCGGGTGACCGGCGACCGGGCGCTGATCGGGCGCCCGCTGCGCAACCTCGTGGCACGCGTGCTCGACGAGGACCTGAGGCCCGCCCCGGTGGGCGTGCCGGGCGAGCTGTTCCTCGCGGGACCGCAGGTCGCGCGCGGCTACCTCGACCGGCCCGGCCTGACCGCCGACCGGTTCGTGGCCGACCCGTACGGCGAGCCCGGCTCGCGCATGTACCGCACGGGTGACCGGGTGCGCTGGGTGGCCGACCAACTGGAGTACCTCGGCCGCACCGACGACCAGGTCAAGATCCGGGGTTTCCGGATCGAGCCGGCCGAGGTCGAGGCCGCGCTGCTGGAGCACCCGGAGGTGGCGCAGGCGACCGTGGTGGCCCACGCGCACCACGGCCACCAGCGGCTGGTGGCCTACACCGCCGGCACCGCGACCGACCTGGGCGCGTGGCTCAAGCAGCGGCTGCCGGACTACCTGGTGCCCTCGGCGTTCGTGGCGCTGGACGCCCTGCCGCTGACGCCGAGCGGCAAGGTGGACCGGCGGGCGCTGCCCGCGCCGACGTTCACCGACGAGGCCGGCTACGTGGCCCCGGAGGCGGGCGTGCCCGCGCGGCTGGCGGGGATCTGGGCCGAGGTGCTGGGCGTCGAGCGGGTCGGCGCGCGGGACAACTTCTTCGCGCTGGGCGGCGACTCGATCCTGTCCATGCAGGTGGTGTCCCGGGCCCGCCAGGCGGGGCTGAAGCTGACCTCCAAGGACATCTTCCTGCGGCAGACGATCGCGGACCTGGCGCTCGCGGTGACCGAGCACGCCGGGCAGGCGCACGAGGTCGTGACCGGGCCGGTGCCGCTCACCCCGATCCAGCGGTGGTTCTTCACCGAGCACGGTCCGCTGGCGCACTACACCATGTCCGTGGTCGTGGAGCTGGGCGCGGTCGAGCCGGGCGCGGTGCGCGACGCCGTGCGGGCCGTGCTCGCCCACCACGACGCGCTGCGCACCCGGTTCACCCGGGTGGACGGGGTGTGGCAGCAGGAGGTCGTGCCGGTCGAGGCCGCGGGGTTCGAGGCAACGGGGTTCGAGGCGGCCGGGGTGTTCCGGGTCGCGGTCGACGACCTGCGCGTCGAGGCCGAGCGGGCTCGGGCCTCGCTGGACCCCGGGCGCGGGCCGCTGCTGCGGGCGGTGCTGTTCGACGACGGGCGGCTGTTCCTCACCGCGCACCACCTGGTGGTGGACGCGGTGTCGTGGCGGGTGGTCCTGTCGGACCTGGAGACCCTGCTCGCGGGCGGCGCCCTGCCGCCCCGGACCACGGCGTTCGCGGACTGGGCGCGGCGGCTGGACCGGCACGTCCGGGACGGCCGGTTCGACCACGCCCTGCCGCACTGGGCCGGGCTGCCGGTCGAGGAGCCCGTGCCGACCACCGCGGGCACCGCGCGCAGCGTGTCGGTGCGCCTGGGGCGCGCCGAGACCGAGGCGCTGCTGCGCGACGTGCCCGAGGCGTACCGGACGCAGGTCAACGACGTGCTGCTGACCGCGCTGGCGTGGGCGTTCGAGGGCCGCGCGCTGGTCGCGCTGGAGGGCCACGGCCGCGAGGAGCTGTTCGACGGCGTGGACCTGTCGCGCACGGTCGGCTGGTTCACCGCCCAGTTCCCGGTGTCGCTGGAGCTGCCCGGCGGGGGAACCGGTTCGGGCGACTGGGGCGACGCGCTGAAGGCGGTCAAGGAGCAGCTGCGCGCGGTGCCGGACAAGGGCCTGAGCTACGAGGCCCTGAAGTACGGCGGCCGGGACCTGGCCGGCGCGCTGCCCCGGGTGTGCTTCAACTACCTGGGCCAGTGGGACGACGAGGTCACCGAGGCCGAGCACGGCGAGGAGGTGCCCGCCGACTTCGTCCGGGGCCACCTGCTCGACATCACCGCCGCCGTGGCGGCGGGTGAGCTGGTGCTGGACTGGGAGTTCTCCACCGAGGCCCACGACGAGGCCGCGGTGCGGGCGCTGGCCGACCGGATGTGCGAGGCGCTGCGCGCGATCGCGGAGTTCTGCGCGCGGCCGGGTGCGTGGGGCCGCACCCCGTCGGACTTCCCGCTGGCGCGGCTGACCGCCGAGCAGGTCGACCGGATCGCCGACCGGGACGTGGAGGACGTCTACCCGCTCACCCCGCTCCAGGCGGGGATGCTGTTCCACGACCTGGTGGACGACGGCACGGCCTACTTCAACCAGATGCGGGTGCGGCTGACCGGCGTGTCCGACCCGGGCCGGCTGGGCGAGGCGTGGCAGCGCGTGGTGGACCGCACCCCGATCCTGCGCTCCGGCGTGGTCTGGGAGGGCCTGGACGAGCCGGTGCAGGTGGTGCGGCGCGGCGTGCGGGTGCCGATCGCGTACGCGGAGGTGACCGACGAGCTGGTCGCGGCCGACGCCGCGGCGGGCATGGACCTGGCCGGGCCGTCGCTGATGCGGCTGGCCATCGGGCGGGTGTCGGACACCGAGGTCGACCTGCTGTGGACCTCGCACCACCTGGTCCTGGACGGCTGGAGCACCGCGCAGGTGTTCGGCGAGGTGCTGGCCGAGTACGCGGGCGAGGCGCCCACCGCGCGCCGCCCGTTCCGCGACTACCTGGCGTGGCTCGCCGAGCAGGACCAGGCCGCCGCCGAGGCGCACTGGCGGGGCGTGCTGGCGGGCGTGGAGTCGCCCACGCCGCTGCCGTTCGACCGGGCCCCGGAGCAGGCGCACCGGGCCGAGTCGTCCGCGCAGGTGGTGCTGGACCTGCCGGTCGACCGGCTGGACGCGGTCGCCCGCGGCCACGGCCTGACGGTGAACACCCTGGTGCAGGGCGCGTACGCGCTGCTGCTGGCCCGCACCGCCGGGCAGTGGGACGTGGTGTTCGGCAGCACGGTGTCCGGCCGCCCGGCCGAGCTGCCCGGGGTCGAGTCGATCACCGGCATGTTCATCAACACCGTGCCCTCGCGCGTGGTGGTGGAGCCGGACGCGGTCGCCGCGGACTGGCTGCGCCGCCTCCAGGAGGAGCAGACCGAGTCGCGGCGGTTCGACTTCGTGTCGCTGGCCCAGGTGCAGCAGTGGGCGGGCACGCGGCTGTTCGACAGCCTGCTGGCGTTCGAGAACTACCCGGTGGACAAGGACTCCCCGGACGGCGCGCCGGCCATCGGGGACGTGGACAGCCTGGACACGACCACCTACCCGCTGACCGTGCGGGCGTACGCGGACGACTCGCTGCACGTGGAGCTGACCTACGACCCGAGGCTGTTCGACGAGCGCACCGTCCGGGTGCTGGGCGAGCGGCTGGCCCGGCTGCTGGACGCGCTCGGCGCGGACCCGCTGCGGCGGGTGGCGGAGCTGCCGTGGCTGTCCGACACCGAGCTGGAGCAGGTGCTGGTGTCGTGGAACGGCGCCGCCCCCGCGACGCCGGTGGACGACACGATCCCGTCGCTGTTCGCCGCGCAGGCGGCGCGCACGCCGGACGCGGTGGCGGTGACCTGCCGGGGCGAGTCGCTGACCTACCGGGAGTTGGACGAGCGGGCCAACCGGCTCGCCCACCACCTCCTCGCGGCGGGCGCCGGACCGGAAACCCTGGTGGCGCTGAAGTTCCCGCGCTCCCTGGACCTCGTCGTGGCCGTGCTGGGCGTGCTCAAGTCGGGCGCGGCGTACCTCCCCATCGACCCCGACTACCCCGCCGACCGCGTCGCCTACATGGTCGCGGACGCCTGGCCGGTGCTGACCCTCCAGAAGCTGCCCGACCTGGCCGGGCTGCCGACGAGCCCGCCGGACGTGGTGGTGCGGCCGGAGAACAAGGCGTACGTGATCTACACGTCCGGTTCGACGGGCAAGCCCAAGGGCGTGGTCGTCCCCCACGCCAACGTGGTGCGGCTGATGACGCGGACCGAGCAGTGGTTCGGCTTCGGGCCGGACGACGTGTGGACGCTGTTCCACAGCTACGCCTTCGACTTCTCCGTCTGGGAGCTGTGGGGCCCCCTGCTCCACGGCGGCCGGCTCGTGGTGGTGCCGTTCGAGGTCTCGCGATCGCCGCGCGACTTCGCCCGACTGCTCGTCGACGAGGGCGTCACGGTGCTCAACCAGACCCCGTCCGCGTTCTACCAGCTGCTGGCCGAAACCTCCGAGCTGCCGTCGATCCGGTACGTGATCTTCGGCGGCGAGGCGCTCGACGTCCGCAAGGTGACGGCGTGGCGCGGGCCCGGCGCCCTGATCAACATGTACGGCATCACCGAGACCACGGTCCACGTCACCTGGACCCACGCGGACGGCACGATCGGCGTCCCCATCCCCGACCTGCGGGTCTACGTCCTCGACGAGGACCTGCGGCCGGTCGCGCCGGGCGTGGTCGGCGAGATGTACGTGGCGGGTCCCGGCCTGGCGCGCGGCTACCTCAAGCGGCCCGGTCTGACCGCGTCCCGGTTCATCGCCAACCCGTTCGGCGAGCCCGGCGAGCGCATGTACCGCAGCGGCGACCTGGCCCGCTGGGTGGACGGGCGGCTGGAGTACTTCGGTCGCGCAGACCAGCAGGTGAAGGTCCGCGGGTTCCGCATCGAGCTGGGCGAGATCGAGGCGGCGCTGGCCCGGCACGCGGCCGTGGCGCAGGTCGCCGTGGTGGTCCGCGAGGACCGGCTGGTCGCCTACTGCGTGGCGGCCGGGTCGGACGCCTCTGGGTCGGACGCCTCTGGGTCGGACGCGGCGCTGGACGCGGCGGGCCTCCGGGCGCACGCCGCGCGGTCGCTGCCCGACTACATGGTGCCCACCGCGTTCGTGGCGCTGGAGCGGCTGCCGCTCAACGCCAACGGCAAGCTGGACCGGGCCGCGCTGCCCGCGCCCGAGCGGGAGGCGTCGGCGGCGGGCGGGTTCGTCCCGCCGCGCACCGAGGCCGAACGCCGGGTCGCGGACGTGTGGGCCGAGGTGCTGGGCCTGGACGCGGTCGGCGTGGAGGACAACTTCTTCGCGCTGGGCGGCGACTCCATCTCCAGCATCCGCGTGGTGTCGAAGCTGCGCTCCTCGTTCGACCTGTCGCCGCGCGACGTGTTCGAGCACCCGACCGTGGGCGCGCTGGCGGCCCGGCTGTCCACGGCGGGCGGGTCGGCCATCCCGCGCACCGGTGCCACTCCGCCGCTGTCGTTCGCGCAGCAGCGGCTGTGGTTCCTGGACCAGTTCCAGCCCGGCGGCACCGAGTACGTGACGCCGCTGGCCGTGCGGCTGCGCGGCGGGCTGGACGTGCCGCGGCTGGAGCGGGCGCTGACCGCGCTGGTGGCGCGGCACGACCAGCTGCGCACCGCGTTCCCGGCAGTGGACGGGCTGCCGGTCGCGGAGGTCCACCCGCCCGCGCCGGTCGTGCTGCCGGTGGTGGCCGCGCTGCCGGAGGTCGAGCCGTTCGACCTGACCACCGGGCCGCTGTTCCGGCCGGTGCTGGTGCGGCACGCGGACGACGACCACACGCTGGCGCTGACGATGCACCACATCGTCACCGACGGTTGGTCCGGCGGCGTGCTGATGTCCGACCTCGCCGCGCTGTACGGCGGCGAGGAGCTGCCGCCGCCGCCGATCTCCTACGGCGACTTCGCGGCCTGGCAGCGGCAGCAGCCGCTGGACACCCAGCTCGGGTACTGGCGCGAGCAACTGGCGGGCGTGCCCGCGCTGGAGCTGCCGACCGACCGGCCCCGGCCCCCGGTGCAGACCACGGCGGGCGCGCAGACCGAGTTCGCGGTGCCCGCGCCGGTGGTGGCGCGGCTGCGCCGGCTGGCCCGGGACGTGGACGGCACGCTGTTCACCGCGCTGGTCGCGGCCTGCCAGGTGCTGTTCCACCGCTGGTCCGGGCAGGACGACTTCGCGCTGGGCACGGTGGCCTCCGGGCGCGAGCGGCCGGAGACGCAGGACCTGGTCGGGTTCTTCGTCAACACGCTGGCGCTGCGGGCGCGGATCGACCCGGCGGAGAGCTTCCCGGCGTTCCTGGCCCGCACGCGGCGCGCGGTGCTCGACGCGTTCACCCACCAGGACGTGCCGTTCGAGCGGGTGGTGGACGCGGTGCAGCCCGACCGGGACACCAGCCGCACGCCGCTGTTCCAGGCGGTGGTGGCGCTCCAGAACGCGCCGCAGGCGCAGGGCTTCCCCGGCCTGGCCGCCGAGGACGTGGCGCAGTCGGTGGTCAGCGCCGCGTTCGACCTGACGGTGGAGTTCACCGAGGTCGACGACGGCGCCCTGCACGGGTCGGTCGAGTACAACACCGACCTGTTCGACGCGGTCACGGCGGACCGCCTGGTGGCGCACCTGCTGGTGCTGCTGGACGGGATCGCCGAGGACGCCGACCGGCCGCTGTGGGCGCTGCCCGTGCTGCCGGCGGCCGAGCGGGAGCTGCTGGAGACGTGGGGTTCCGGCGGGCCGGGCGTCCGGGGGCCGGGGCTGGTGGCCCTGGTCGAGGCGCAGGTCGCGCGGGTGCCCGAGGCCCTGGCCACGACCGGCGCGGCGGACGTGACGTTCGCCGAGCTGAACGCGCGGGCCAACCGGCTGGCGCACCACCTGATCGACCTGGGCGCGGGACCGGAGCGGGTCGTGGCGCTGCGGCTGCCGCGGTCGGTGGACCTGCTGGTGGCCGAGCTGGCGGTGCTCAAGGCGGGCGCGGCGTTCCTGCCGGTCGACCCCGCCTACCCGGCCGAGCGGATCGAGTTCATGCTCGCCGACGCGAAGCCGCTGGTCGTGCTGGACGGCCCGGTGGACACCTCCGGTCAGCCGGGGACCAACCCCGTGGTGGCGGTGCGGCCGGACCACCCCGCGTACGTGATCTACACGTCGGGGTCGACCGGGCGGCCGAAGGGCGTCGTGGTGTCGCACGCCGGGCTGGCGGCCTTCTCGGCGGCCGAGATCGCGCACTTCGACGTGCGACCGGGCGACCGGGTGCTGGAGTTCTCCTCCCCCAGCTTCGACGCCTCGGTGCTGGAGCTGTGCATGGCGTGGCCGGCGGGCGCGGCGCTGGTCGTGCCGCCGCCGGGACCGCTGCTGGGCGACCAGCTGGCCGAGGTCGTCGACCGGCACGGGGTGACGCACGCGCTCATCCCGCCGGTGGCGCTGGCCACCGTGCCGGACGGGGCGGAGCTGCCGACGTTCCGGACGCTGGTCGTGGGCGGCGACGCCTGCTCGGCGGACCTGGTGCGCCGGTGGGCCCCGGGCCGGCGGATGATCAACGCCTACGGGCCGACCGAGTCCACCGTGGTGACCTCGTGGAGCGAGCCGCTGGAGCCGGGCGGCGCGCCGCCGATCGGGCGGCCGATCCCCGGCACCGACGTGCACGTGCTGGACGCCGCGCTGCGGCCGGTGCCGGTCGGCGTGCCCGGTGAGCTGTACGTGTCGGGCATCGGCCTGGCGCGCGGCTACCTGGACCGGCCGGGCCTGACCGCGCAGCGGTTCCCGGCCAACCCGTTCGGCCCGCCCGGCTCGCGGATGTACCGCACGGGCGACGTGGTGCGGTGGAACCGGGACGGGGTGCTGGAGTTCGTCGGCCGCGCCGACGAGCAGGTGAAGATCCGCGGGTTCCGGGTGGAGCTGGGCGAGATCGAGACCGCGCTGGTCGAGCACCCGGACGTGCGCGAGGCGGTCGTGGTGGCGCGGGCGGACGCGCGCGGCCACAAGCGGCTGGTCGCCTACGTCGTGGGCGAGGTCGCGAAGCTGCGCGAGTTCCTGGGCGAGACGCTGCCGGACTACCTGGTGCCGTCGGTGTTCGTGCCGCTGGACGTGCTGCCGATGAGCCCCAACGGGAAGGTGGACCGGGCGAAGCTGCCCGAGCCGGACCTCTCCGGCATCGGCGGGGCCGAGCACGTGCCGCCGTCCGGGCCGGTGCAGGAGGCGCTGGCCGCGGTGTGGGCCGACGTGCTGGGCGTGCCGCGGGTCGGGGCGGAGGACAACTTCTTCTCCCTGGGCGGCGACTCGATCCTGTCCATGCAGGTGGTGGCGCGGTCCCGGCAGGCCGGCTACCGGTTCACCACGCGGGACCTGTTCACCAACCAGACGATCGCCTCGCTGGCGCCGCACGTGACCGTTGAGGTCTCGTCGGCCGACGACCGGGCGGCGGTGGTGGGCGAGGTGCCGCTGACGCCGATCCAGCACTGGTTCCTGCACTCCGGGCGGCGCAACCCGCACCACTTCAACCAGTCGCACCTGGTGGAGCTGGACCCGGCGGTGGACGTGGACGCGCTGCGGCGGGCCCTGGGCACCCTGGTGGCGCACCACGACGCGCTGCGGCTGCGGTTCACCCTGGAGGACGGGGTGTGGCGGCAGCGCAACGAGGACGTGGACGCCGGGGCCGAGGTGCTGACCGTGGTCGACGGCGACGCCGACCTGGAGGCGGTCGCGGACGAGGTGCACGCCTCGTTCGACATCGGCGCGGGACCGCTGTTCCGGGCCGTGCTGTTCCGCCGCGACCAGCCGCTGCTGCTGCTCGTCGGGCACCACCTGGTGGTGGACGGCGTGTCGTGGCGGGTGCTGCTGGACGACCTGGAGACGGTCTACGGCGGCGGCGACCTCGGCGCGAAGACCACCTCGTACCAGGAGTGGTCGCGCGAGCTGGAGGCCCACGTGCTCGGCGGGGGGCTGGACCGGGAGCTCGACCACTGGACGATGGGGTTCCCGGAGTTCCCCCGGCCCGGGGGCGAGGCCGCGGCGGTGACCGTGGAACTGTCCGAAGAGGACACCGAGGCGCTGCTGCGCGGCGCGCCCGCCGCCTACCGCACGCGGATCAACGACGTGCTGCTGGCCGCGCTGGCGTGGGCGCTCTCGCGGTGGACCGGGTCGTCGCGGGTCGCGGTGGACCTGGAGGGCCACGGCCGCGAGGACGTGCTGGACGACGTGGACCTCTCGCGGACCGTCGGCTGGTTCACCACGGTGTTCCCGGTGGCGCTGGAGGTCGACGACGCCGGCGGCTGGCGCGACCGGGTGAAGGCGGTGCGGCGGCAGCTGCGGTCCGTGCCCGGCAACGGGTTCGGCTACGGGGCCCTGCGCCAACACGGCCTGGTGCCCGACCGCGGGCGGCCCGCGGTGTCGTTCAACTACCTGGGCCAGTTCGACACGGGCCAGTCCTCCGGTGGCGCGGACGGGCCGACCGGCCTGTACCGGGCGGTGTTGCCGTCGGTCGGCCGGGACCACGACCCGGCGGACGCCGGCGACCACCTGGTCGACGTGGTCGGCGAGGCGGGCAAGACCCTCGGGTTCACCTGGTACCACCACCCGTCGGCGCACCCGACCGCCGAGGTGGAGGCGGTCGCGGCCGACTTCGCCGCGGCGCTGCGGGCCATCGCCGAGGACTGCCGGGGGGCGCTGTGACGGTGTCCCTGGCGCGCAACCGCAACTACACCCTGCTGTGGGGCGGGCAGGCGCTGGCCGAGGTCGGGTTCAGCGCCACCGTCCTGGCCCTGCCGCTGCTGGTGTACGCGGTCACCGGGTCCTGGTTCGTGGCGGGCCTGGCGCTGACCGTCGACTCGGCGGCGCAGCTGCTGGTGGGGCTGCCCGCGGGCGCCCTGGTCGACCGCTGGGACCGGCGCCGGATCATGCTGTGCTGCGAGGCGGCGCAGGTGGTCGCGCTGGCCGGCCTGGTGGCCGCGGTGTGGTTCGACTCGGTGACGGTGCCGCACGTGCTGGCGGTGGCGGCGGTGCTGGGCGTGTGCCGGGCGATGTTCGAGCCGGCCGAGGACGCGTGCCTGCCGCGCCTGGTGCCCGAGTCGCAGCTGGCGACCGCGGTGGCGATGAACACCGCCCGGTCGCAGCTGGGGCAGATGGGCGGCACCGCGCTGGGCGGCGTGCTGTTCGGCGTGGCCCGGTGGCTGCCGTTCCTGCTGGACCTGGTCACGCACGTGCTGGCGTTCGTGGCGCTGCTGTTCCTGCGGGTGCCGCCGACCGAGCGGGTGGTGGAGCGGCAGCACCTGCTGCGCGAGATCGGCGCGGGCCTGCGCTGGGTGTGGGGCCGGGCCGAGGTGCGGGTGACGGCGCTGTGCGCGGTGGTGCTGAACCTGTTCTTCACCGCGTTCTACCTGGTGGTCATCGGGCTCGCGCAGGGCCGCGGCGCGTCGGAGGCCGAGATCGGCGTGATGGCCGCGATGCTCGGCGTCGGCGGGGTGCTCGGCGCGCTGGCCGCGCCGCGGCTGCACCGGTCGCTCGGGCCGTTCCGGTCCATCGCCTCGGTGTTCTGGGCGCTGTGCCTGCTGACCCCGCTGGCGCTGGTGCTGGACTCGCCCTACCTGCTGGGCGGGATGTTCGCCCTGATGACGTTCCTGGCGCCGACCGCCAACACCACCATCGGCACGTACCAGCTGCTGCTCACCCCGGACGAGCTGCGCGGGCGGATGAGCGGTGTGATGGCGGTGGTCGTGGGGACGGCGGGCGCGATCGGTCCGCTGGTCGGCGGCGCGCTGACCGAACTGCTGTCCGCGCACGCGGCCGTGACCGCGTGCGCGGTGGGGATTTTCTTGATCACGGTGTTCGTCACGGTCAACCCGACGCTGCGCGGGTACGGGAAAGATCTGATCCAGGAGGAAGAAGAGGCATGAGGGACGACATCACCTACCAGGTTCTGGTGAACGACGAGGGCCAGTACTCGCTGTGGCCCGCGCACCACGAGGTCCCGGCCGGGTGGCGGTTCGAGGGCACCCGCGGCACCAAGGACGAGTGCTCGGCCCACGTGGACGAGGTGTGGACGGACATGCGCCCGGCTTCGCTGCGCGCGGCCATGGACTGAGGCCGCGGCCTCCCCGGGCGGGGGTGGCCGGCGCACGTCGCCGGCCACCCCCGCCCGGGTGCTCGGGTGCTCAGGTCGACCCGGGTGCCCGGGTGATCCAGGTTCCCCGGGTCATCAGGGGTGTCCAGGTCACCGGGGGTGTCCAGGTCACCGGGGGTGTCCAGGTCACCGGGGGTGCCCGGGTCACCGGGGGCGCTCAGGTCACCGGCACGATCCGGGCGTCCAGCAGCACCCCGTCCTCGATGTCGAGCAGCCCGACGGTGCCGTGCGGCTGCCGCCGCCGGTCGGTCGGCGAACCGGGGTTGAACACCCGCACGCCGTCACCCGTCAGGTCCACCGGGATGTGCGAGTGCCCGTAGACCACCAGCTGCGCGTCGGGGAACCGGCGGCGCATCCGGGCGGTGCGGCCGGTCGCCTGCCCGCTGTCGTGGACCATCGCGACCCGCAGGCCGGCCAGGTCCAGCGAGACGGTCTCCGGCGCGCCCCACTCGGCGACGTCCGGACCGTCGTTGTTCCCGCGCACGGCGGTGACCGGCGCGTACTGCGCCAGCTCGTCGAGCACGCCGGCCACGCAGACGTCACCCGCGTGCAGGACGACGTCCGCGCGGCGCAGGTGCTCCGCGACCGCGGGCGGGCAGGACCTCCACCGCCGGGGCGCGTGGGTGTCGGCCAGGACGACGACCCTCATGGACCCGGCCTCAGGTCAGCGCCGGACCGGACTCGTCGCTGCCCGACAGCTGCTTGAGGAACTCGTGGCACTGCCTGGCGCGGGCCGAGTCCTCCTCCATCACGCGGCGGAAGAAGTCCGCGACGTCCTGCCGGCCCGCGTTCTCGGCGTCGCGGACGTACTGGCCGTAGTCGTGCCCCGCCTTGAGCGAGTGGTACTGCACGGAGATCAGGTCGAAGCTGACGTCGTCGAAGCCGGTCTCGCCGGTGGCCATCCGAATCCCTCCTCGGTCGTGATCGGTCCCCTGTCCGTACCCGGCGACGGCCCCGCCAACCTCCCGCGTTCCAAGTGGCAGCACCCGGGTGTTGCTTGTACGGTCCACCGTGGGTTGAAAACACAGCCTGCCGTGCGCGACCAGGCCCCGCCGGTCGCGCTGTCGGAGGACAACCCATGAAGATCGCGGTCGTATCGGTCCACGCCAGTCCGCTGCCGGTGCTCATGGATCAGGAGGAGGGCGGTCAGGACGTCCACGTGGCGGACCTGGCCGCGGCGCTGACCGAGCAGGGCCACGACGTCACCGTCCACACCCGCCGGGACTCCGTGCGACCGCCCGAGGTGGTGCGGGCGAAGCCCGGCTACGAGGTGGTCCACGGGCCCGCCGGACCTCCCGGCCCCCTCCCCTCGGACGAGCTGCCGCCGCACCTCGACGAGTTCATCCGCGCCCTGCGCGACCGGTGGCAGGCCGACCCGCCGGACGTGGTGCACGCGCACTCCTGGACCTCGGGCCTGGCGGCCGTGCTGGCCGCGAGCGGCCTGGGCGTGCCGGTGGTGCAGACGTTCCACGAGCTGGGCTGCCTGGAGCGCAAGGTGCGCGGTCGGGTGATCCCGGCGGCGCGCGTGTCCACCGAACGGCTGATCGCCCGCGAGGCGAGCCGCGTCGTGGCCACCTCGTCGGACGAGGTGCTGGAGCTGGTCCGGATGGGCGTGCCGCGGCAGCACGTGGCCGTGGTGCCGCCCGCGGTGGACGTCTCGCGGTTCACCCCGGACGGGCCGCGGCTCACCCGGCAGCTGCCGCACCGGCTGATCACCTTCGACGACGGCGCGGAGGAGGTCGTCGTCGCGCTGCGCGGCGTGCGGGACACCGAGCTGGTCGTGGTCGGCGGCGGCCCGGAGCGGGTGCGCGCGCTGCGGGAGCTGGCCCGCGAGCACGACGTCGCCGACCGGGTGCGGCTGGTCGGCCCGGTGCCGCGGGTGGCGCGGCCCGCGCTGCTGCGCTCCGCCGACGCGGTGGTGTGCACGACGTGGGGCGAGACGGCCTCGGCGCCGCTGGAGGCGATGGCCTGCGGCGTGCCGGTGGTCGCCAGCGCGGTGGCCGGCCTGGCCGAGACGGTCGTGGACGGTGTGACCGGGGTGCTCGTGCCGCCGGGCGAGCCGAACGCGCTGGCCCGCGTGCTGCGGCCGCTGCTGGTCGACGACGCGCGGCGGGACGCCTACGGCACGGCGGCCGCGGACCGGGTGGAGGCGCGCTACCGCACCGACCGCATCGCCGCCGAGATCACCCGGGTGTACCGGGACGCGTCGGGGCTGGAGGAGGCCGCTGAGGCGGCCGCCCAGGGGCCGGCCGAGGTCCGCTCGGGCCTCCAGGACGCGTAGCGCCGGTGGCGTTTTCAGGACGCGTAGCGCCGGGCAGCGCCTCTCAGGACGCGTAGCGCCGGTAGCGCCTCTCAGGGCGCGTAGCCGCCGAGGTCGTCCACCAGGCCGTCGGCGTCGCCCACCGCGCGCAGCCGGACCGGTCGCGGGTCACCGGGGTGCTCCCCGCGCAGGAGCGCCCTGGTGAACGCGGCCACCGCCGCGGCCGGGGGCAGCACCTCGCCGCCCAGGTAGGCCAGCACCGCCAGGTCGTCGTCCCGCTCGACCGCCACCGCGGCGCCCCAGCCGTACTCCTCGTCCCACACCAGCACCACCACCCGGTCGGGGAACGACGGCAGGTGACCGCGCACCGCGAGGTGGCCGCGGGCGGGCGGCCCGCCCTCGGCGCGCCCGTGCTCCCCCGTCATCCCCAGCTCCGCGGCGACCGCGCCCACGTACCGGCGGAGCCCGCGGACCGGGGCCCCCTCGGGGTGCTCGGGCCGGCCCGTCACCACCGCGTGCGTCCGGTCATGAGGTTCACCCTTCCGGGCGAAGAAGACGACACGACCGGGATCGCAGGGCGCGATCCCGGTCGGCTGGGGTGGGGGGCCGGCCCGGTCAGGACCGGTCCCGGCGGGCCGTGCCCGTCAGGTCCGGCGCGGCAGGGACGAGCGGCCCAGGGCCATGCCCAGGCCGGCCATGCCGACGGCCAGCAGCAGGTGCAGCCAGTTGTCGGCGTTGTTGAGCGGCACGAAGTTGGCCGCGCTGTCGTGGTCGATCAGCAGGCCGTAGAGCCAGAGCACGAGGTAGATCACGGCCCCGCCGACGAGGAACAGGTAGGCCCCGCGAGTGGTCCTGGCCAGCGCGAGACCGGCCACGCCGAACAGCAGGTGGACGATGTTGTGCAGGATGGAGACGTTGAACAGGCCGAACAGCATGGCCTCGGAGTGGTGCCCGGCGAACTGGAGCGTGTCGTACTCGGTCGTCAGGCCCGGGATGAACCCGGCGATGCCGACCACCAGGAACACCGCGCCCACCACCGTCGCGGCCAGCTGCACCGGCGTGCGCGTGGTTGAGTTGGTTCGGGACATGTCGACTCCCGTCGATGGGCGAACACGCTTCGTGTTGACCGACTACCCGGACGTCCCGATCACAAACGGTTCGGGCGACATCGGTTCGCCCACTCGTGGGGTTTCGCGGCGGTCAACCCGGCAACCCGGCTGGTCGTGCGGTTGAGCAGACCCGGGCAGGTCGACATCGGGGCCGTGCTGCGCGATCTGCGCGGCCGCGGCCTGAACTACGACCCGGCGGAGGTGGGGCCTCGGGACTGGGTCTTCGACGTGCACCGGCGGTCGCTGGGGCACGAGGGCGCGGGACCACCGGAGGAGGGCGGCCTGTGGCAGCGGTCGCGCGAGGTGGTCGCGGAGTACGGGTTCACGCCGCCGGAGACGGTGCGGGCGTACTACGAGCGCGGGTCGGCGCTGCTCGGGCGGGACGTCCTGCTGGAGGCGAGGTTGCCGGGGCTGCGGTTCCTGATGGGGGTGCGGGTCACCTCGGTGCGGGACGAGTCGAACGCCGACCGGACGCTGTGGGGCTGGGGCTACGAGACGCTCCAGGGCCACCTGGAGCGCGGTCGGGTGGACTACGAGCTGGTCAAGGACCACCGGTCCGGCGAGGTCGGGTTCACCGCGCGCAGCCACTCGCAGCTGCACCCCCGCGCGCCGTGGTGGATGCGGTTCGGCTGGCGGCTGGTGGGCCGACGCACGCAGCTCGGCTTCTACCGGCGGGCCGGCGAGCTGCTGGCGCGCAAGGGGTCGGTGGTCGAGGTGCCCTCGGGCGGGGCCCGCAGGCTCGGGGTGATCGTGCTCGACCCGGTGGTCGGGCGACCAGGAGAACGGAGCGGTTGACGTGAAGATCGTGATCACCGGGGCGTCCGGGAACGTCGGCACCGGGGTGCTGCGCGCCCTGGCCGCCGACCGCGAGGAGCACGAGGTCATCGGCATCTGCCGCCGGCCGCCGGACCCCGTGCCGCCGTACGACACGGCCACGTGGCGCGCCTGCGACCTGGCCGACGCGGGGGCGCGGGACGTGCTGGACGAGGCGTTCGCCGGCGCGGACGCGGTGGTGCACCTGGTGTGGATGTTCCAGCCCCTGCGCGACGGCGGGCGGCTGCACCGCACCAACCACCAGGGCACCGCGGCGGTGCTGGAGGCGGTGAAGCGGGCCGGGGTGGCGCAGGTGGTGCACACGTCGTCCATCGCCGCGTACGCGCCCGCCGGGGACGACCCGGTGGACGAGGACTGGCCGACCACCGGCGTGCCCGGTTCGGTGTACGGGCAGGGCAAGTCGGAGGTGGAGGCGCTGGTGCGGCGCTTCGCCGAGGAGAACCCCGAGGTGGCCGTGGCGGTGGTGCGGCCGACGCTGGTGGCGCTGCGGGAGGCGTCGGCGAGCTTCCTGGCGCTGTTCTTCGACCCGGTCACCCCGCGCTGGCTGCTCCGGCTGGTGCACCGGGGCCTGCTGCCCGTGCTGCCGCTGCCCGCCGGGCTGGCCGTGCAGCTGGTGCACGCCGACGACGTGGGTGACGCGGTGGTGCGCATCCTGCGGCGGCGGGCGCGCGGCGCGTTCAACCTGGCCGCCGACGTGATCACGGCGGCGGACCTGGCCCACCTGACGGGCGCGCGGCTGCTGCCGCTGCCCGGTCGGGTGATGCGGACCGCCGTGGACGTGCTGTGGCGGTTGCACGCGATCCGCATGTCGCCGGGCTGGTTCGACGTGGGCACCCGGTCGCCGCTGGTGGACACCGGGCGGGCCAGGGCCGAGCTGTCGTGGGTGGCGCGGACGAGCAGCGCGGACGCGGCGCGCGAGCAGCTGGCGGGCCTGGCCGACGGGGCGGAGGGCGGCAGCCCGGCCCTGCACCGCGACCGGCTGGAAGGGGCGGCCGAGCCCGCGCTGACCTGAGTACCGCCCTCGGGCGCGGCCGGCCAACGTCGTGCCGCGCGAGGAACAGCAGCCGCTCGACCGCCTCCCCCGGCGCGCCGCCGCCGACGTGCGGGGCGGTGCCGACCGCCGCGAAGCGCTGCGGACCCATCGCCTCCCGCTCGACGAGCGGCGTGGGCGGCGGTGGCACCCCCGGGAGGCCCACGTCCCGGGGGATGCGCGGTGCGGCGGTGCCGCCGGGCCGCGGATCGGCCACCGCGTCGCCGGTGCGGTGCTCGTCACCGGCTCGCCGGCGCTCCCGGCCCCGGTCGTGCGGCCCTCGGTGAAGCCGCCACCCGTGGTGATCCCACCCGCGTTGTCCGGTCCCGGGCCGCGGCACCGTCAGATGGGGTAGTGGCGTTCGCCGCTCTGCAAGGTGATCCACCGCAGTTCGGTGAACTCCTCCAGTGCCGCTCGGGAACCGAAGCGGCCCCACCCGCTGGCCCCGAGGCCGCCGAAGGGCATCTGGGGCTCGTCGTGGACGGTGGCTCCGTTGACGTGGCAGATGCCCGAGCGGATCCGGCGCGCCACGCCCAGTGCGGTGGTGGCGTCCCGGCCGAAGACGGCGGCCGAGAGGCCGTAGTCGGTGTCGTTGGCGATCCGGACGGCCTCGTCGGGGTCCGCCACCTCGGTGATCGTGACGAGCGGGCCGAAGGATTCCTCGGAGTAGGCGCGCATCCCGGCGGTCACGCCGCGCAGCACGGTCGGTCGCACGAACAGTCCGTCCGCGGTGCCGCCGGTCAGCACCCGGGCGCCGTGCTCGCGGGCGTCGTCGATCAGCGCCATCACGTGGTCGCGGGCGGCGGCGTGCACGACGGGACCGATCTGGGTGGCCGGGTCGTCGGGGGGACCGACGACGAGGTTCGCCGCGTGGGCGGTCAGGCGGTGCGACAGTTCGTCGGCGACCGAGCGGTCCGCGATGAGGCGCTCCGTGGCCATGCAGATCTGGCCCTGGTTGAGGAAGGCGCCGAACCCGGCGGCCGCCGCGGCGGCACCGAGGTCGGCGTCGGCGAGGACCACGAAGGGTGCTTTGCCACCCAGTTCCAGCACGGTCCGGGTGAGGTGCCGTCCCGCCGTCTCGGCGACGATCCGGCCGACGCGCGTCGAGCCGGTGAAGTTCACCCGGGTGACCGCGGGGTGCGCGATGAGCGCCTCGACGACCTGTGCCGCGTCTTCGGGAGCGTTGCTGACGAGGTTGACCACACCTGCCGGGACCCCCGCGTCGTGCAGGACTTCGACGATGGCCGCATGGGTGCACGGCACCTGTTCGGATGCCTTGAGCACGACGGTGTTGCCGAAGACCAGGGGCATCGCGATCGCCCGCACGCCGAGGATCAGCGGGGCGTTCCACGGCGCGATGCCGACCACCACGCCGCACGGCTCCCGCAGGGCCAGGGCGGTCATCCCGGGGATGTCGGAGGGGATCACCTCGCCGACCGCCGAGTACGCCCGGGCGGCGGCCTCGGTCAACATGCCCCGGGCGAGGCGCACGTTGAACTCGCCCCACAGCCGGGTCGCGCCCATCTCCTTGCGCATGAGCGTCGACAGCTCCGCCGCCCTCTCGCCCAACAGGGCGGCTGCCCGGTGCAGGATTTCCCGTCGGCGGGCGGGAGGCGTCGCGGCCCAGGCCGGGAAGGCCGACGCGGCCGCGGCCGCGGCCCCCCGGGCGTCCGCGACGGAGGCGGCGGCGACCAGGGCGATCGGGTGCCCGGTCACCGCCTCCACCGTCTGCCGGTACCGGCCGCCTTCGGCCGGGGACCACTGTCCGCCGATGAACAGGTCCGAGGTGACGGTGTCGTTGGTCGGCATGGTTTCCCCTCAGCAGGATGGCGCACCGGGCAGGGTGCGGCGGGGGTGGCCGGTCGCGGTGTCGCGTGCGGGGGCGCGATCTCGTTCCACAGGGCGTGCCTCGACGCGTCGGCCTCGACCCAGGCCGACCTTCCCGGCGTACGACACCAACACGTGCGACGAGCCGTGGTTGTTCGCTCGATCCGCGTCACGTCGACGGTACTCGGCATGTCGACGAGCGCGGCGCACCCGACACGTCGAGACCACCGCCGGTGAGGACGGCCGGGCACCACCGCGGCCCCGGGTCCGACCGCTCGTCCGGGTTCACCGACCGCACCTCGGTGGTGCGCGGGTCGCGCACCCCGGCGATCCACGCGCCTCGCGGACGGCGGCCCGCGCGACCACCGGGTCGCACGGGCCGCCGTCGCACGGGCGCCGAACCCGCCGACGGACGCCGGGACCCGGGACGCCACCGACGCGACCCGGACGGTTCTCGGCACCGCCCCGTCCGTTGAACGGCGGGCAGTCGATCAGACCGGCACCCCCGCGGCTCGCGACGGCCGCGGGCTCGACGCGGGATCAGCTCGCGTAGGGCGCCCTCGCCGCCTTCGCCGCCGTCAGGAACGCACCCTTGTTCCGCGGCCAGAACAGGCTGTCCACGCACGAGTACTGCGGGAAGAAGCCGCCACAGCTGCCGCTGCCCGAGCCGATCTCGAACGTGTAGCTCGCGATGCCCAGGTTGCCGTAGGTGAAGTCGTCGGTCGTGCCCGTCGTGTCGCCCTCGGCCACCACGGTGTACCCGTTGAACGCCGCCATCTTCCTGCCCAGCGCCGCCAGCTGCGACGCGTTCGGGTTGGCGTTCCACGTCCAGCCCCACGGGGGCATGATCAGGTTGCCGTAGCTGTGGATCGTGATCATCACACCCCTGGTCGTCACCGGCGCCGGCTCGGTGTCGCCCGGACCCCGCTGGTCGGGGAACAGCTGCTTGAACCACGCCTCGACCGCCCTGGTCTCCGGCTCGGAACCGGCTGCCGTGCCCTGGTAGGTCTCGCCGCACCGGCTCGTGCCGGCGCCACCCCACTTGAACGTGGAGTTGCGGTTCAGGTCGATGCCGTAACCCGGCGCCGAGCAGGAGGCGCCGGTGTTGTTGGCGTTCTTGCGCTGCATCAGCGGCTGGTTGCCACCGGAGGCGACGATGTCCACGCCGTCGGGGTTGACCACCGGCACCACCCACAGCTCCGTGGTGTCCAGGATCGACGTGACTTCGGCGTCCGTGCCGTAGCCCCGGGTGACGTGGTCGATCCACCGCCACGCCAGTTCGCCCGTCGCCAGTTCCCGCGCGTGGACCTGCGCGATCACGGCGAACCGGGGCTTGGCGGAGTTGGGGCTCAGCGCGCAGTCGCCGGCCTGCTTCCTGGTGATGCAGATGGCCTTGATGTCGTGCCCGCCCTGGCCGCGCGTCTTGCGCCAGCTGTCGCCGATGTCGTAGACCTGCGTCAACGCCGGGAAGGCCGCCGCCACGTCGGTCAGGCGCCTGTCGTGCTCGGCCGCGGTCCGGTAGCCGCCGTAGAAGGTCTGGACGCCGATGTCCGAAGCCCCGCCGGGGACCACCGGCTTGTACACCGCGTCGAACTTCCTCGGCCGGTAGCCGAGAGCGGTCAGCCGGTCCGCCACGCGCGAGTCGCCGACCACCTGCACCGTGCCGTCGACGCCGTGCTCGACGTCGAACCCGGCTGCTTCCAACATCCGTTCACCGGCGCCCGGGACCTGCCAGTAGTACGGCGTGGTGTCGGGCTGAGCGGCCAGGGCACCGCTCCCGGGGAGCAACAACGCCGTCGCGACAAGACCTATCCATGCCTTCATCGACAGACCTCCAGACAAGGCCGGCGGCCGAGGCAGGGTGACAGGAGGCCGCCGCGCCGAAGGCGAGTATGGAGCAACGGCCACGTGATCAGAACCTACGAAAGGTGGTCGCGCACATCCGGAGCGTGACCACGGGTGGGGTCGGGTCACGGGGTGCGCCGGCCCGCGAGTGGACCGGGCGGGGCCGGAGCGGACCGCCGACCTGATCGCCACGGGGTTCGAGCGGTGGGTGGGGCGCGGTCTCACCGCGGGCAGGCCGGGGGTGACCGGCGACGGCCGCGCCGCCGGGCCGGGCCTCACGCCAGGGTCGGCACCAGGTACAGGAGCACCAGCAGGCCGCAGGACAGGGCGTGCGCGACCGGGTTCTGCGCCAGCAGGGCCACGAACTCGCGCAGGAACGCGCTGGGCAGGAAGTACCGGGCCGTGCGCGCGCCGATGATCTGCGTCCGCAGCCGCAGCCGGCGCGCCACCACGGCGGCCCGGAAGACGTGGAAGTTGTTGGTCACCGCGACCGTCCGACCCGTCCGGCCGCGCTCGGCGAGCAGTACCGCGCTGTAGGCCAGGTTCTGCTCGGTGGTCGTGGCCCGGTCCTCCAGCACGACCGCCTCCCCGGGCACGCCCCGGCGCTCCAGGTACTCGGCCATGGCCACCGCCTCCGGCACGGCCTCGTCGGCGCCCTGCCCGCCGGAGACCACGACCAGCGGCGCGCGACCGGCGTCGACCTCCCGCCGGTACAGCCCCAGCGCGCGGTCGAGCCGGCTCGCCAGCAGCGGCGGGACGCGGTCGCCGATCAGGCCCGCGCCGAGCACCACGATCGCGTCGAACCCGCTGCGGCGGCCGACGCTGCCGTAGACGACCGAGTAGAGCAGGAGGCTGACGAACAGGAACGCCACGTAGGCGGCCACCACCAGCAGCGCCCCGATCACCGCGTCGACCAGCGGCCCGGTGCGCGCGGTGGCGAACGCGAAGGCGAAGCCGACGCCGAAGATCGCCAACCCGGCCAGCAGCGACAGCAGGTTGGCCGGTTTCAGCCCCTCCCGCTTGAGCATGACCACGCCGTTGGCGAGCAGCGCGAGCGGCAGCACGAGCCCCAGCCCGACCGCCACGGCCACGAACGCGTACCCGACCGCGACCGCCGCCCACCCCTCGGCCTCGGCGGCGCGGAAGACCAGCCACAGCAGCAGGAGCACCAGGGTCACGCCGAGCCACACGGCGTTGGAGATCCGCCGCCGGTCCCGGACCATGCCGATCACGAAGAACAGGGCGGGGACGACGGCGGCGATCCCGAAGATCATGGGTGCGAATCTAGGCGGCGAACCGCGTGGCGCGCGAACCGGCCGGGGCCGGTCACCGCTCGTCGGCGGGGGTCCGCCGTCGCCGGGCCGCGTTCACCACGGCCAGCAGCACGCCCAGGCCGACCAGGGCCAGGCCGCGCAGCCACACCGCGCCGTCGATCCGGGTGAACAGCAGCAGGCACGAGGCCACTCCCAGCACGGGCACGACGGCGGGCACCCGGAAGTGGTCGGCCTCGCCGTCGTCGCCGCGGCGCAGCACCAGCACGGCCACGTTGACCGCGGTGAACACGATGAGCAGCAGCAGGACCAGCGTCTCGGCGAGCGCGGCGACCTCGCCGGTCAGCGCGAGCACCAGGGACAGCGCCGCGGTGGCGGTGATGGCCACCCACGGCGTGCGGCGGCCCGGCAGCACGCGGGTCAGCGGGGCGGGCAGCAGGCCGTCGCGGGCCATGCCGTAGGCCAGCCGGGAGGACATGATGCCGGTGAGCAGCGCGCCGTTGGCGACCGCGACCAGCGCGATGACGCTGAACAGCTGCTCGGGCACGCCGCCGGCCACCCGCACCACCTCCAGCAGCGGGCCGCTGGAGGAGGCGAGCCGGTCGGTGGGCACGGAGGCGCTGGTGACCAGCCCCAGCAGCAGGTAGACCGCCCCGGCGGTGAGCAGCGCGCCGAACAGCGCGATCGGGTAGGACCGCCGCGGGTTCGCCACCTCCTCGGCCAGGTTCACCGAGGTCTCGAACCCGACGAACGAGTAGAACGCCAGCACCGCGCCCGCCAGCGTCGCCGCGACCACGCCCTGCTCGCCGGTCCCGGCCTCGGTCAGCCGCCCCAGGTCGGCGTCACCCCGCAGGACCACCCACGTGCCCAGGCCGATGATCAGCGCCAACCCGCCGACCTCGACGAGCGTGGCGGCCACGTTGGCGCCCAGCGACTCCTTGATGCCCCGGAGGTTGAGCAGCGCCAGGGCCACCAGGAACACCACCACGACCACGGCCGCGGGCCAGGAGACCAGGGCTTCGAGGTAGTCGCCCGCGAACGCCCGCGCCAGCGCGCCGACCGACACGATGCCCGCCGCCAACATGCAGACCCCGACCAGCGAGCCGGCCGCGGGTCCCAGCGCCTTCGTCGCGTAGTGGGACGCGCCGCCCGCTCTCGGGAACCTGGTGGCCAGCTCGGCGTAGGAGGCGGCGGTGAGGGAGGCCAGCGCGAGCGCGGTGAGCAGGGGCAGCCACACCGCTCCCCCGGACTTGCCCGCGATCGAGCCGATCAGCACGTAGACGCCCGCGCCCAGCGTGTCCCCCAGGATGAAGAAGTACAGCAGGGGCGTGCTGACAGCCCGCTTCAGCGTGGTCTCCATGCCCGTTCCGGTACCCCTCGTGAATGCCGGCGAAGCACGGGTTTGAACCCCGGCGATCAGGGGTAGACAGGCCCAGCGCCTTGAGCAGACAGGGCGCCTAAGGTGGTGCTTGCAGATGAACGCGACGGGGCTGCCGGGTGATGGATGTGACCCGGTGCTCGCCGAGGTCCCGCCGCCGGTGGACGTCGAGAGCTGGGTCCGCGAGGTCGCCGACGACTTCCCGGCCGGGCTCGTGAAGGACTTCGTGCTGATAGCGGAGGAGCTGGTCGCCAACGCGCGCCGGCACGCCGGTGGGCCGCTCCTGGTCCGCCTGCGGCGGGAGGGCCGCGCGGTGCGGGTGGAGGTGCGGGACCGCAGCCCGAGCCTGCTGCCGGTCCTGGGCAGACCGGACGTGCCGACCCACGGCAGCGGCCTGCTGCTGGTCAACCGCCTGTCCTCGCACTGGGGCTTCCGGTGCGAGGACGGGTACAAGGTGGTGTGGGCCGAGGTCCGGGCCCCCTGAAGCGGAGCGGGCCCGGACCCGGGACCTCAGGCGGTCGGGCGCGGCGAGGGCGCGGGGTGGTCCGCGCGCGGCGCGGGCGCCGCGCCCAGCAGCCGCGCGGCCTCGTCCGCCAGGTGCGCCGACACCAGCACCTCGTAGCTGTCGGCCCGCATCGCCGAGATCGACGAGAAGTCGCGCCGACCACCGGTCAGCGAGTGGCCGACCACTCCCAGCACCGCGCCCAGCGCCGCGCCGAACAGCAGGCCGTAGAACGCGAGCAGCAGCCCGGAGATGACCGGGTCGACCCAGTTGAACAGGCCGAAGATCCAGCCGAACAGGGCGCCGAGCACCGCGCCGGACAGCGCGGACTGACCGGCGGCCCCGAGGGTCGTCAACCGCCCGGTGACCTGCTCGACGCTGTTGAGCCCGCGCCCCACGATCGCGGTGTGCTCGACCGGGAACCCGGCGTCGGACAACCGGTCGACCACGCGTTCCGCGTCCGCGTACTCGCGGTAGCTGCCGAGCACCACCCGCTGCTCGCGGGCGTCCTCGGCCCGGTCGTGCGGTCGGGTCATGGGAACCCACCTCCCTGTCGTCGCTCGTGGGGTGAGTTCCCGCTCCCCGACCGCCCAACCACCTCCTGTGACGAACTACTCCACCACGAACGTGGCGTCCGCGCGGCCGGTGGCGTCACCCACCGCCCCGATGCCGAGCGTGGTGCCGTTGTGCCTGATGAACAGGCCCGGGAGGTTCTGCGACTCGAAGGACGCGGCCGAGGCGTCGGCCAGCCCGGCGCGGCGGGTGAAGCTCGCGTCGCCCCGGAACAGCGCCGAGCCGTCACCGCGCTCCACGTACAGCTGGTGGTCCCGGTGGCGCAGGTGGTAGCCGGGGTAGTTGGCCGACTCCAGCGACACCGTGCCCGTCCCGGCCAGGCCGGGGACCAGGCGGAACTGGGAGTCGGCCAGCGGCCGCACGTTCGCCTCGACGCGGGCGCGGAAGTCGTAGTGCCGGACGAACCGGTCCGGGTAGCTGTAGGACTTCAGCCGCACCGGGGTGACGCCGTCCGCGACCGGGATGCCGAAATCGGGCGTGCCGTCGGCGCTCCAGTAGACCTTCTGCACGCGGGTGCGGCGGTTGGGGTCGTTGAGCGGGTCGCCGGAGATGTCCCGGTAGTTGCGGTCGTGGTAGACGAGGATGTCGCCGCGCCCGTCCTCGGACACGGTGAACGAGTTGTGGCCGGGCCCGTACTGGCCGGTGGCGGCGTTGCTCTGGAAGACCGGGGTGGACGACTTGCTCCACGACGCGGGGTTGAGCAGGTCCGCCGAGGCCGACGCGGACAGCATCCCCAGGCAGTAGTTGGCGTCGGTGGCGCTGGCCGAGTAGGTCAGGAACACCCGCCCGTCGCGCTGGACGACCGCCGGTCCCTCGGCGACCTTGTAGCCCCGGGTCTCCCAGGTCAGCGTGGGCACCACCAGCCGGGCCACGGTGCCGGTGACCTGCCAGGGGTTGGCGCCCATCCGGGCGAGGTAGACGTTGGAGTTGGTGCTGATGCCCGGTTCGGCCTGCGCCCAGGTCAGGTAGCGCACGCCGTTGACCACGAACGTGGACATGTCCAGCGAGAAGGTGTCCCACGGGACGTTGACCCGGCCCCGCTCGGTCCACGTGCCGCCCAGCGGGTTGGCGCTGGAGTTCTCCAGCACGTACGGGCGGATGCGCCACACGTCGTCGGTGCGCCCGGCGGCGAAGTAGACGTACCACCGGCCGTTGACGAAGTGGATCTCCGGCGCCCAGATGTGCGCGCCCATCTCGCCGCTGGTGTGCCGCCGCCAGATCACCTGCTCCGACGCCGTGGCCAGGCCCTGGATCGTGGTGGCGCGGCGCAGCACGATCCGGTCGTACTCCGGCGCGGTGGCGGTGAAGTAGTAGTAGCCGTCGGTGTGCCTGAAGATGTGCGGGTCGGCCCGCTGGTTGGCGATCGGGTTGGTGTACTGCGCGGCGGGCGTGGCCTGGGCGGGCGCGACCACCAGGCCCGCGAACGCGGTGAGCAGCGCGACGGCGAGCAGCAGTGGTTTTCGGGGCGCGGTTCGGTTCATCGTGGGGGCTCCGGTCGGCCGAGGGGACGCGTCAGTAGCCGACGTGGAAGGTGGCGTCGGCGCGGTCGGTGGCGGTGCTGACGGGGTCGATGCGCAGCAGGTAGTTGGCGTGGCGCAGGTGGCGGTCCGGGAAGTTGTGCGACCGGAAGGAGGCGCGGGAGCCGTCGGCGAGGCCGGCGACGCGGTGGAAGGTGGCGTCGGCGGCGAAGGCGGCGCTGCCGTCGTCGGCCGCCAGGCCCACCACGTAGCCGGAGTGGCGCAGGTAGCGGTCCGGGAAGTTGACCGAGCGGAACGACACCCCCGACGACGCGGCCAGGCCGGGCACGAGCTGCCACAGCGAGTCCTGGTAGGGGTCGAACGGGTACGGGTCGATCCGGGCGGCGTTGTCGGCGTGCCGGACCAGGTGGTCGGGGTGGTTGTGGGACTTGATCCGGTTCCAGGCCGGCGTGCCCCACCTGCTGATCAGGTTGGCGTGCTCGGTGGCGGTGATGCCGCAGATGGTGGGGTGCTTGGCGTTGAGCGGCTGGGTGTACTGCGCCTTGGTCAGCGGCGTCCAGGAGTCGGTGGCGACGTTGCCGCTGCGCCAGGCGTAGAGCTCGCCGTTGACCGGGGAGAACGAGTCGCCCCACAGCCACCACTCGTCGCGGTCGTGGGCCTTGACCACGATCGGGGCCTCGATGCCGCCGCTGACGACCCCGGCGGTGTAGGTGGTGAAGCCGCGCGGGTTGAGCGTGGCCGACCGCGCGCCGTAGAGGCGGCCGTCGCTGAAGCTCTTGTAGTACAGGTAGTTCGCGCCGCCGCCCACGTGGACGGTGGCGTCGAGGACGTTGAAGCCGGGGTCGAAGAACAGCTGCGGCGCGGAGACGGTGACGAAGTCGGTGGTGTAGTTGACCCAGATGCCGTCGCGGCCGCCGCTGTTGGCCGAGTAGATGATGCCGTACTGACCGCGCGCGGCGTCCCAGAACGCCTCCGGCGCCCAGGTGTGCGTGGGCATGGAGTGCATCTTCAGCCTGCGGTAGTTGGTGAACGAGCGCAGGTCGGCCGAGTCCCAGGCGTGGATGTACTGGTTCTGCCGGGTGAAGTCGGTGCCGGTCAGGTCGGTGGCCAGCACCACGAACCCGCCGGTCTGCCTGCGCAGGATGAACGGGTCGCGCAGCCCGCGCGTGCCGGCGGTCGGGGTGGCCACCGGGTTGCCCTGGTTGAGCGGGGTCCAGTTCAGGCCGTCCGCGCTGACCGCCAGGTGCAGGGCGTAGCGGTCGGCGACCCTGTTGGGCGATTCGGTGAAGTAGCCCATCACGTAGGCGGAGTCGCCGGGGGCCGCGGCGGCGGTCCGGGCGGTGACGGCCAGGGCGGCGGCGGACAGCCCGCCGGCCAGGAACGTGCGTCGTTGCAGCATGGTCGGGCTCCTCGGGGCAGCAGGGGGGTGGCCGGCGGTGGGAGAGGACCGCCGGCCACCGGGAGGGCGCTCGGTCAGGCCGAGGGCTCGCCGGAGGAGGGGGCGAGCGCGGGGTCGAGCCGGACCGAGGTGCCGGAGTTCGGGGTGCGCGGGTGCGGGGTGCCCGGCGCCGGGGTGCCGCCGCCGTCGCTCGCGGGGTGGCCGGTCATGGCGCGCCCGTCACGGACGGACCGGCCAGGACGGGATTGGTTCTCATGGCTTCACTCCCTGCGACGCTGCACGGAAGGGCTGAGGTAACCGGCGGACTGTGTTAACGCTAACAGCGAGGCATCGCCCAACTCAACACCGAATTTTCAGCGCACTGTCGAAGCCCTATGACAACCTTGTCAGGCAGCCACCACCACGGCGTTAACACTTGTTAGCGATAACAGCTATCGATCAGCGCCCTCGGCGCGGCGAGGGCGCCGCGACGACCTCGCGGTGCTCGCGGCCCGGGGTCTCGACCGACAGCCCATCCTCCGCCGGCCACCGCCACCGCACCGGCAGTCGCCACCGATCGCCCGGTCCCCCGTGACCGCCATGCACCGCGTTACCCGTGCGGGCGACCCGAAAAAGTGGTCCCGCCACGAAAGTGCGAATCCCCGGCGTGTTCACTCACAGGGAGGGCATTTCGCACACGCGATGTGATAACAGCAGTTCACGATGTCCGGCGGGGTTCAAACATGTGCCACCCGATGTGCGACACCAGCGATATGTGCCCCGAACAGGGGTAACGATCGGAACGCATGGTGATCACAACATCTAGGAGGTTTTCCATGCGCAACATGACTCGCCTCATCTCGGCCGGTGCGCTGTCGATCCCGATGCTCCTGGGCGCGGCCGGCCTGGCGATGGCCGACCCGGACGTGTCGTACGAGAGCGGCACCTACGTCGCGGGCCCGGAGGGCGCGGGCTTCGAGGCGGTCCACTCGGGCGCCGGGCACGACTACGCCTACTACGTCGAAGGGTGGGGTTGGGCCGGCGAGGACGGCGCCTTCAGCGAGGAGACCGGCGCCGCCTCCTTCCACGACTCCGCGTACTTCTGGGAGAGCGCGGAGTACGCCACCGAGGACGGCGCGTACAGCGAGCACACGGACAGTTCCGTGGAGGATGACGACTGACCTGCCCCGACAGGTCGGACAACACCGGGCCGCCGCGCACCGAGGGGTGCGCGGCGGCCCGTTCTCCCGGGTGGTTCAGCCCCGGTCGGGGTCGTCGGCCACCGAGCGGTCCGAGAGGCCGGTGTCGCCGGTCGGGCTCGCCTCGGGGTGGTCGGAACCGGTGTGGCCGCGCCCGGCCGGGTTGCCGATGCCGTCCAGGGGACCCGAGGCCCCCTCGTCCAGCGAGGCGCGGCCCGCGTCGTCGTACTCCTGCTCGGGGTCGTTCCCGGGCTGGTGGTCCGTGCCGGCCGGCCACCCGGCGCGCCGACCGACAACCGGTGTGGCGCACACCACAGCACCGCCGTTCAACGTCGCGCGTCCTCCACGGGGTTTCCCGACCGCAACCGACCCAGCGGCAGAAGGGGGCGACGTGCGGGACGACTTCGACCGGTTCGTCACCGATCGCCTTGACCGACTCTTGCGCTACGCCACAGCGCTGACCTGCGACAAACACCTGGCGCAGGACATCGTCCAGGAGGTGCTGCTGCGGGCGTCGCGGCGGTGGGACCGGATCGGGGCGATGGAGGCGCCCTACCTCTACCTCAAGCGCATGGTCACCAACGACTACCTGTCGTGGCGACGCCGCCGCGCCGCCCGCGAGGTGTCCACCTCGCACGCGGCGCTCGTCGCGGTCGGCCCGACCGTGGACGACCCGGCCGTGCGGCACGCCGAGCGGGACGCGATGCGCGCCCTGATCGCGACGCTGCCGCGCAGGCAGCGGGCCGCGATCGTGCTGCGCTACTACGAGGACAGCACCGACGCGGAGATCGCCGCGGTGCTGGGCTGCGCGGAGGGCACCGTGCGCAGCCACATCTCCCGCGCGCTGGGGAAGCTGCGGGTCGACCGGAACGCCCCGACGGAGGTGCTGCGATGACCGAGCAGGAAGCCCTCATCCGCGAGGCCGTCGCGGCCGAGGCCGACCAGGCCGTCGACCACCGCGAGGTGCTCGCCGGCCTGCGGACCGGGCGGGCGCGCCGGCGACCGTTCGCGCTGATCGCGGTGGGCGCGCTGACCGCCGTCGCCGCGGTCGTCGCGGTGGCGGTCCCGCTGGTCGTCGACCGGAGCGCCCCACCCGCCGGCGGCGGGCCCGCGCCCGTCGGGCAGACCGTGCTCCTGATGGGCCTCGACGACGGCCCCCGGCCGGACGCCGTGGTCGTGGCGCGGATCAGCCCCGGCGGGGCGGTC
Organism: Saccharothrix lopnurensis; assembly: GCF_042658445.1. NCBI lineage: Bacteria > Bacillati > Actinomycetota > Actinomycetes > Pseudonocardiales > Pseudonocardiaceae > Saccharothrix > Saccharothrix lopnurensis. The sequence goes on from NZ_JBHSQO010000015.1 coordinate 167,157, forward strand.
AGCGCCCTGTCGCTGCCCAGGGACACGTGGGTCGACATCCCGGGCGTCGGTCCGGGCAGGTTGAACTCCGCCTACTCGCGGGCGCACGAGGCGGCGGGGGCCGCGGGGCGGGACGCCGACCAGGCGGGCGCGGAGGCGGTGGCGCGGACGGTCGCCCAGCTGACCGGCGTGCCCGTCGACCACCACGCGACCGTGCCGATGAGCGCCTTCGGCGAGCTGGCCGACGCCCTGGGCGGGGTCGAGGTGTGCCTGCGGGCCCCGGTGTCGGACCCGTTCTCCGGCGCCGACCTGCCCGCCGGTCGGACCACGCTGCGCGGCGAGCCCGCCCTGGCGTTCCTGCGCCAGCGGCACCTGCTGCCCCACGGCGACCTGGACCGCGTGCTGCGGCACCAGGCGTTCCTGACCGGCGCCCTGTCCCGGGTCGCCACCCTCGCCGACGACCCCGCCGCGCTCGCCGACCTGGCGGCCGTCGTGCGGCGCACCGTGCGCACCGACCCCGGCTGGGACCCGCTGGAGGTGGCCGCCCTCCTCCGCCCGGCCGGCCCGACCAGGAGCGCGGTCATCCCCCTGGGCGACCCGATCGACACCGGGCAGGGCACGGCCCTCTCGGCGGACCCGGCGGCCGTGCGCGCGTTCGCCACGGGCCACCTGTCCGACCCGGACCCGAACACCCCGCCGCCCCCACCCCCCACCGGCGACAACTGCGTGAACTAGCCCGAAGGGGGGTGCCCCTCCCCGGCGCACCCCCCTCGTGCCCCCCTTCACCACGTCACCTCACCGCGACAGCTCCACCCAGTCACCCACGGCGTTGGCCCTGACCAGCGCCTCCCCCACCCGCGCAACCCGAACCGAGTGCCCGAGCGACACCAGCAGCTCCCCCTCTCCCTCCCCCTCCCCCTTCTCCCCCTCCCTCTTCTCCCCTTCCCATCCCCTCCTACTTCCCCTCCGCCACCCGATCGCGTCGGCGAAGGCCGCGATTTGGAGTTCGTACGCGTCCGCGGCGGGCACGACCTCCTCCCGCACCCCGTCGAGCGCCACGACGGTGATCAGGCCGTCCTCGTGGGGGGTGGTCCAGGCGTTGCGCACCGAGATCGACCCGCGCGTGCCCTGGAGCTCGTAGTGGGCGCGCGGCCCGTACTCCAGGCTGTAGTCGAGCACCGCCGAACGACCGCCACCGAAGTCGAGCACCGCCACCGCGCCCAGGTCGACCCCGCCTTTCCCCGCACTCCCCCCGCTCCCCCCACTCCCGCCACTCCCGCCACTCTCGTGGAACCGCGCCCAGACCCGTCGGGGCTCCTCCCCGAACGCCCACAACGGCACGTCGAACGCGTAGCAGCCGACGTCCCACGTGGCGCCGCCGCCGAGCGCGGGGTCGAACCGGATGTTGCCCTCCACCGGGGTCGGGTACGCGAACGCCGCCCGCACCACCCTCAGCCCCCCGATCGCGCGACCCTCCGCCAACAGCTCCGCCACCCGCCTCTGCTGGGGGTGGAAGCGGTACATGTAAGCCTCCATCACCACCAGCTCACCGGCGGCCCGCACGACCCGCAGGCAGTCCTCTTCGGACAACGCCATCGGCTTCTCGACCAGCACGTGCTTGCCGGCGTCCAACGCCCGCAACACCCACGGCACGTGCTCCGAGTTGGGCAGGGCGACGTACACGGCGTCCACCTCCGGATCGAGGAGCAACGCCTCGTACCCGTCGTGGACCCGCGCCCCGAACCGGCGCGCCACCTCACCCGCCGCCGCCAGTCGACCCGGCCGACCGGCCACCGCCGCCACCACGTTGCCCGGCACCCGCCCCACCGCCGGCAGCACCCGCCCGGCGATGTGCGAAGTAGCCCCCAACACTCCCCAGCGCACCGTCACCACACCTGACCTTAACCGCTTAACCAGCCTCCCACCCCACCGTTCACCCCCCGCGAGTCGTACGTTCAGACCCACCGTGTCGTACGTTCAGACCGGGCGTGTCGAACGTTCAGGACCCCCGAGTTCTACGTTCAGGACCCCCGCCCACCCACGCGCGGCGGACCCCTCGCCGCGCGCTTCCAGGGCGATCAGCGAAACTTGACCTCATGAACGACGAGCCCGACGACCGGACCAGCTTCGCCGACCTCGGGTTGCGCCCCGAACTGCTCCGCGCCCTGACCGGCCTCGGTTACGAGGAGCCCACCCCCATCCAGCGCGAGGCCATCGGGCCGCTCACCGAGGGCCTCGACCTGCTCGGCCAGGCAGCGACCGGCACCGGCAAGACGGCCGCGTTCGCGCTGCCCGTGCTGGAGCGCATGGGTGGCGGCGGCCGGACCGAGCAGGCCCCGTTCGCCCTCGTCCTGGTGCCCACGCGCGAGCTGGCGGTGCAGGTCTCCGAGGCCATCCACCGGTACGGGCGCGAGTTGGGCGCGCGGGTGCTGCCGATCTACGGCGGTCAGCCGATCGGGCGACAGCTGCGGGTGCTGGAGCAGGGCGTCGATGTCGTGGTCGCGACGCCGGGCCGGGCGGTGGACCACCTCAACCGCGGCACGTTGAAGCTGGAGCAGCTGAAGGTCGTCGTGCTGGACGAGGCCGACGAGATGCTCGACATGGGTTTCGCCGAGGACCTGGACGCGATCCTGGCCGAGGCCCCGGTCGACCGGCAGACCGTGCTGTTCTCCGCGACGATGCCGTCGCACATCGACCGGCTGGCCCGGCGGCACCTCAAGGACCCGGTGCGCATCACCATCGGCCGCGAGCAGACCGAACCCGGCGAGACCCCGCGGGTGCGGCAGAGCGCCTACATCGTGCCGCGTGCCCACAAGCCGGCCGCGCTGGGCCGGGTGCTCGACGTGGAGGCGCCGACCGCCGCGATCGTGTTCTGCCGCACGCGCGACGAGGTCGACCAGCTCACCGAGACCCTCAACGGCCGCGGCTACCGCGCGGAATCCCTGCACGGCGGCATCAGCCAGGAACAGCGCGACCGCGTCATGGCGCGCCTGCGCAACGGCACCGCGGACCTGCTGGTGGCCACCGACGTGGCGGCCCGCGGCCTGGACGTGGAGCAGCTGACCCACGTGGTCAACTACAACGTGCCGTCCGCGCCGGAGTCGTACGTGCACCGCATCGGCCGGATCGGGCGGGCGGGGCGCGAGGGCGTGGCGATCACCCTCGCGGAGCCGCGCGAGCACGGGATGCTCAAGACCATCGAGCGGGTCACCAAGCAGCGGATCCAGGTCGAGAAGGTCCCCACCATCGCCGACCTGCGGACGCGGCGCCTGGAGCTGACCCGGGCCGCCCTGCACGAGAGCCTGCTGGAGGACGACCTGGAGGGGTTCCGGGTCGTGGTGGAGACGCTGGCCGACGAGTTCGACGTGATGGAGGTGGCGCTGGCGGCGGTCAAGCTGGCGCACGAGGCCAGTGGCGCGGCGGCGGACGAGGAGGAGATCCCCGAGTACGTGCCGCGGTCCGGTGAGCGGCGCGGGCGGGAGGTCGGTGGTGAGCGGCGGGAGCGCAAGCCGCGGCGGCCTTCGGCGGGGATGACGCGGCTGTTCGTGGGCGCGGGACGCAGTGCGGGCATCCGGCCGCAGGACCTGGTGGGGGCGATCGCGGGTGAGGCGCGGCTCAACGGTCGCGACATCGGGGCCATCGAGATCGCCGACCGGTTCTCGCTGGTCGAGGTGCCGGAGGCGTCGGCGCAGCAGGTCATCGCGTCGCTGCGGGGGGCCACGATCAAGGGGCGCAAGGTGACCGTTCGCCGGGAGCGTGACGAGCAGCGTTGACGAGCGGGGCCGGCCAGCGAGGCCGGCCAGCGGGACGGGCGCAGCGTTGACGAGCAGGGCCGGCCAGCGAGGCCGGCGCGCCGCGTTGACCAGCGGCGCCGGCGGTCGGTCCTGTCGGTCCTGTCCGTCTGCTCCGGCGGTCGTCGGTGACGTTCGCCGGGCGGGTGGTTCGGGGTTCCTTCATGTTCTACCGAGTGGCGGGGACGCTGTTTTCGTACATTTTCGGCGAAGGTTCACCCGATTGTGTTCGACGGCCGGTCGTGCGCCCTCTCGCCGAGGTCGACCCTAGTCCCCGGGGCGTGTTTTTCGGGTCAAGTCCGGAGACCCGCGAAATACCCCGGGGAAAGCCGGAACCACGTCACGTCGGCGGAACCGGGGGGTGCGGGAACACCGGGTCCAGGGCGACCCCCCGCCACGGGGCCCGGCGCGGCTCGGTCGGCGGGCCCCAGTGGTGGACGCCGCGCCAACCGGGGTCGCCGGTGGCGCAGAAGGACACCCACGAGGCGAGCACGCGCCGGGACAGGGCGTGCTCGTCCGGACCCGCCGGCCCGCCGATGAGGAAGTCGGCCCCGCCCAGGTTGCCGAAGCAGAACGGCAGGTCCGCGTTGTGCCAGGCCGGTGGTCGGGTGAAGCGGGCCAGGCGGGCGCGCGGGTGGGTCTCGAACAACCGGTTGACCGGCTCGACGAACAGGAAGTCGCCCGCCAGCAGGGTGTGGGCGTCGGGCAGCCCGCGGTAGGCGTCCACCACGTGGTCGGGGATGCCCCAGTCGCGCCCGAACCGCGTCAGCCCGGCGTCGGTGCGCGCGACGCGGAAGCCGCCCAGCTCCGCGAACAGCCGGTACTCGACGTCGGTGTGGGCCAGCAGCAGGTCGACGTGCGGCGGCACGGTGGGCAGCCGGTCGGCGACGGGGCCGAACAGCACCGGGTCGTGGGACAGGGGTCCGGTGCGCTGGGCCGCGGCGAGCCGGGCGGCGGACAGCACGGTGGACTCCGGCGTGGTGGTGTCGACCCAGCGGGCGACGCCGCGCGCGAACCCCTGGCCGTAGACCCGGTGGGGCGGGCTGTGGGCGATCACCCGCCGCACGGGTTCGGCGGCGGCGAGGAACAGCGCCGAGGTCGCGCCGGCGGAGTGCCCGGCCACGGTGATGTCGTCGGGGTCGCCGCCGAACGCGCCGATGTGGTCGCGCACCCACCGCAGCGCCGCCCGCTGGTCGAGCAGCCCCCGGTTGTCCGGCCGGCCGGGCACGTGCCCGAAGCCCTCGAACCCGACCCGGTAGTTGCAGGTCACCACGACCAGTCCGGCGCGGGCCAGTGCGGCGCCGTCGAAGTCGGGCTGCGCGGACGACCCGAACGTGTAAGCCCCGCCGTGCAGGAAGAACAGCACCGGTCGGGGGGACGGGGAGGTCGGCGGCGCCCAGACGTTGAGCGTGAGCACGTCCTCCTGGCCCGGCCGCCACAGGGGCGTGCCGGGCAGCAGCGCGGCCTGCGGGGCGATCGGGCCGAACCCCAGGCAGTCGACCGGCGGGCCGGACGCGGGCACGTCCACGGGCACGGGTTCGGCGAAGCGCCGCGGCCCGAACGGCGGCTCGGCGTACCGGATGCCGAGGAACGCCTCCACCGCCCGGTCGACCGACCGCCCCCGGAACCGCCCACGCCGCGTCATCGGCGTCTACCCTGCCACGGGTGGGTGATCCGCTGAACGACCGGGGGAACGCCGCCGAGGCGCTGGGTCTGGTGGCCGCCGCCGCGGGCCCGTACCTGGACGCGCTGCCCGACCTGCCGGTGCGCGACGCCTCGCGCGCCCACCTGCTCGACGACCTCGACGGGCCGCTGCCGGAGTCCGGCGAGGGCGCGCCGGCCGCGGTGGCGGAGCTGCTGCGCATCGGCACGGGAGCCGCCACGCACTCGTCCGGGCCGCGGTTCTTCCACTTCGTCGTGGGTGGCGCGACGCCGGCGGCGCAGGCCGCGGACTGGGTGACGTCGCTGCTGGACCAGGCCGGGGGCCTGTGGTTGGCCTCGCCGCTGGCGGCGCGGGCGGAGTCGGTGGTGCTGCGGTGGCTCAAGGAGCTGCTCGGCCTGCCGCCGGGGTACGGCGGGGTGCTCACGCCCAGCGCGACGTTCGCGAACCTCACCGGGTTGGCGTGCGCGCGGTGGTGGTGGGCGCGGCGGCACGGCGTGGACGTGACCGCGGACGGCCTGGTGGGCCTGCCCCGGATGCCGGTGTTCTCCAGCGGCTACGTGCACGCGAGCAGCCGCAAGGCCCTCCAGGTCCTGGGCCTGGGCCGGGACGCGGTGCGCACCCCGACGCGGGACGACGCGGGCCGCCTGGACACCGCCGCGCTGGACCGGCTGCTGGCCGACGAGGGGCCGGCGGTGCTGATCGGCAACGCGGGCGAGGTCAACGGCGGCGACCACGACCCGATCGACGAGATGGCCGACCTGGCCGCGCGGCACGGGGCGTGGCTGCACGTCGACGGCGCGTTCGGCCTGTTCGCCGCCCTGTCGCCGCGCACGGCGCACCTGGTGCGCGGGATCGACCGCGCCGACTCGCTGGCCGCCGACGGCCACAAGTGGCTCAACGTGCCCTACGAGAGCGGTGTCGCGTTCGTGCGGGACCCGGAGGTGTTGGGGCGCGCGTTCGGCGGCTGGAACGCCCCGTACCTGCCGGACCCGGACGAGGAGTTCGTCAACTACAACAACCTGGGTCCGGAGTCGTCGCGCCGCGCCAGGGCGCTGCCGATCTGGGCGACGCTGCGCGCCTACGGCCGCGAGGGGCACCGGGCGATGGTGGAGCGGCACCACGACCTGGCGCTGCGGGTGGGCCGCCGCGTCGGGGAGTCGCCGGACCTGGAGCTGCTGGCGCCGGTCGCGGTGTTCGTCGTGTGCTTCCGCTTCCGCCCGCCGGGCGTGCCCGAGGACGAGCTGGACGGGCTCAACCGCCGGTTGGGCGAGGAGCTGGTGGCCGACGGCCGCGTGTACGCGGGCACCACGGTGTACCGGGGCGTGGTCGCGCTGCGGCCGGCGATCGTGAACTGGCGGACCACCGAGGGGGACGTGGACCTGCTGGTGGAGGTGGTGCGGGAGATCGGGGCGCGGGTGCTCGCCGCCCGCAGGTCGGCCGGCACGCAGCACCCCGGCACGCAACATCCCGGCACGCAACATCCCGGCACGCAGCACCCCGGCAGGCAACACCCCGGCACGCAGCACCCCGGCACGCAGCACCCCGGCAGGCAACACCCCGGCACGCAGCACCCCGGCACGTAGCATCGAGGTCGTGCGCAACGCGATCACCGACGTCCCCGGCGTGCTGGTCGGGCACGCGACGCGGGTGGGCGGCGGCGCGCTGACCGGGGTGACGGCGGTGCTGTTCCCGCCCGGCACGCGCGCCTCGGTGGACGTGCGCGGCGGCGGTCCGGCGACCCGGGACACGGCCGCGCTCGACCCCCGGCACGGTGGCCGCGAGGTGCCCGGGATCGTGCTGACCGGCGGCAGCGCCTACGGCCTGTCGGCCGCCGACGGGGCGGAGCGCGAGCTGGGCGGTGTCGTGCCGGCCGCGGCGCTGTTCGACCTGGGGCGCGGTGGCGACTTCGAGGCCCGCCCGGGGCCGGCGGAGGGCGCCGAGGCGGTGCGGAACGCGGGGCGCGGGTTCGCGCGGGGCAACGTGGGCGCGGGCACGGGGGCCCTCAACGCCGCGCTGAAGGGCGGGGTGGGCACCGCGAGCGCCGAGCTGCCCGGCGGGGTCGTGGTGGGCGCGGTCGTCGCGCTCAACGCGGTGGGCCCGTCGGTGGACGTGACGACCGGGCTGCCGTTCGCCGCGCGCCTGGGCGGGCCGGGCGAGTTCCCGGGGCCGGGCGGCGACGACCTGGCCGCCGCCGGCGCCGCGGTCCTGGCCCGGACGCCGGGCGGGCGGCCGTTCAACACGGTCATCGGCGTGGTCGCGACCAACGCCCGGACCGCGCCGTACCCGCTGGCCTCCGCCGCCCAGGACGGGCTGGCGCTGGCCGTGCGACCGGCCCACGGCCTCACCGACGGCGACACGGTCTTCGCCGCCGCCACCGGCACCCACGACGCCGACCCGCGGGCCGTGGCGGCCGCGGCGAGGGTGGTGTTCGCCCGCGCGCTCGTGCACGGGCTGCTCGGCGCGGAGTCGGTGACCACGCCGTGGGGCCGCCTCACCGCCTACCGCGAGCTGTACCCGCGCACCGCGGCCGACTACCGGGGGTTCTGACCTTGCACGCCATGCACTACGAGATCACCCTGCCCGCCGACTACGACATGGGCGTCATCCGGACGCGCGTGGCCACGCGCGGGTCGGCGATGGACGGGTTCCCCGGTCTGGGGCTCAAGGCGTACTGCGTGCGGGAACGCGGCGTCGACGGCTCGCCGGTGAACCAGTACTCGCCGTTCTACCTGTGGCGCACCACCGAGGGCATGAACAGCTTCCTGTGGGGGCCGGGTTTCCGGGGTCTGAGCGCGGACTTCGGCCGCCCGGTGGTGCGGCACTGGGTCGGCCTGGCCTTCGCGCGCGGCCCGGCCGCCACCCCCACCGGCGCCACCAAGCGCACCCGGGCCCTGCCCGCCGACGCGGACGCGGCCGAGGCGGTCGGGGCGGCCGTCGAGGACCTGGGGCGGGTCGAGGGCCACCCCGCGCTGCACAGCACCGCGGTGGCCGTCGACCCGGCGCGCTGGGAGCTGGTGAGCTTCAGCCTGTGGAGCGGGCCGCCGCCGGAGGAGGACGGCGCGATCCGCTACCGGGTGCCGCACCTGTCGAGCCCGGAGCTGGACGACCTCAGCGCGGGCCGCCACTGGTAGGCCGGGCGCGCAGCCGCTGCGGGTAGGGCACCGACAGGTAGGCGACCAGGTCGAGCACGCCGCCGCTGGTGCGGTCCAGTTCGCGGGCGAGCCCGAGGACGCCCCGGTCGACCCGGTCCATCAGCCACGCCAGCAGCACCACCACCACGTCGGCGAGCAGGCCCACCTGGGTGGGCATGTCCTCGCGCCGGCCCGCGGTGACGGCGCTGGCGAAGTCGGTCATGCCGCGCTGGGTCAGCTCCCGGGGCCCGGTCTCGATGGCGCGTTTCATCGAGTCGACCACCAGCGGCACCAGCGACGCCCACACCGGGCGCGGCGCGACCTCGCAGATGAGGCCGCCGCACAGGGCCGCGGTCCACAGCGCCTCCGGGTCGCCGGCCCGCACCGCGCCCACGGCCAGGTGCGGCAGCAGCTCCGCGCCGCGCTCCCACGCGCCGCCGGCGACGAGCTTCTCCACCGCGTGCCGGTAGTGGCCCAGCGCCTCGGCGTGCTCGCCCTGGGCGGTGAGCACCCCGCCGAGGTCGTCGTGGAAGAAGGCGACGTCGGGGGCCGAGCCCAGCTGCTCGGCGCGGGCCAGGCCGGTCTCGGCGCGGTGCCGCGCGCCGGCGAGGTCGCCGCGCTCGCGGTGGCACGCGCCGAGCAGGCGCAGCGCGGTCAGCTCGCCGGGGCCGTCGTCCTCGGCGCGGAACAGCCCGACGGCCCGCTGCCCGGCTTCGACGGCGGCGTCCAGGTCGCCGGCGGCGCGCCGGCGGGGGCACTCGTCGAGCGTGAACGCCGCCTGCCGGGCCCGGTCGCCGAGCTCCCCGGCCAGGTCGTGGCCCTCGACGGCGAGCCGCAGGGCGGTCTCGGGGTCGTCGTCGCCGATGTCGTTGAGCACGGTGAGCGATTCCAGCAGACCGGCGCGCGAGCCCCGCGCCCGGTGCTCCTCCGCCGCGGTGAGCGCCACCTCCCTGGCCTCGTCCACCCGGTCCTCCCGCATCAGCAGCACCGCCATCCGCACCAGCACGTCCGCCCGGTCGCGGCACGCGTCGCCGAGGTCCACCCCGCGTTCGAAGTCGGCGAGGGCGGCGGCGCGCTCCCCGCGCCGCTCGGCCCGCGCCCCGGTCAGCACGTACCGGCCGGCGCGGCGCTCGTCGGCGCCCTCGGCCAGGCCGGACAGCACCGCGTCGACCTTGCCCACCAGCTCGTCGGCCCGCGCGTCGTCCTCCTCCAGCGCCAGTTCGGCCAGCAGCAGGTCGGCGTAGGCGGGGGTGTCGGTGGCGCCGCCGGACTCGACGGCGGTGCGCAGCGCGGCCAGCTCCCGGCGCAGCACGCGGGCCGCCGGGCCCTCGGTGTGCTCGCGCGCGGCGTCCGCGAGGAGCTCGCAGGCGGTCAGCGCGGCCTCGGCGTCGGTGGTGGACCGGTCGCGCCACTCGTCGAGCCTGCCGTTGACGGTCCCCGCGTACAGGTAGGACCGCTCGATGCCGCCGGGGGTGCCGGTGTTGACCACGGCGTGCGCGGCGGGCGCCTCCTCGGCGGTGAGCCGCCGCACGACGGTGCGGGCGAACCCGGCGGCGAGGTTGGGCGGGATGGCCCACAGGGTGCCGATGTAGCCGCGGGCGCCGGCCCGGGTGAACTCGCGGCCCAGGTCGGTCCAGGAGCGGCACGAGTTGTTGAACACCACCGGCCGGTGCGGCAGGGTCAGCGGCAGGTCGTGGCCGGGCAGCTCCTCGCCGCCGAGCACGATGCCGTGGCCGGCGTCGTGGGTGTTGAAGAAGATCAGCTCGACGGGCAGGCGGGCGGTCAGCTCGCGCAGCGCGGCGATCGACGCGTCGGCCCCGGACAGCACGATCGAGTGGGTGTGGTGGCCGAGCGGGGCGGTGGTCCCGGGCAGGTCCCGGAACACGCCGGGGTCGAAGACCAGGCTGAACGCGCCGGGTTCGCGCGCCACGCCCGCCCGGTGCAGCTCGGTGAGCACGACCAGCGCCGGGTCGGCCACCACGTGCCCGATCGGCTTGCGCGCCCAGTTGGCCTCGCCGGTGCGCACGAACGGGTAGGGCAGGCCGGTGGTGAACGCGGTGAGCCTGCGGTCGCCGACCTCGGCGACCGCCTCGGCGGGCACCTGCGCGGTCACCACGGCCTCGACCGCCGCGTACGGGTCGTGCCCGCCGGTGGACAGGTAGCGCCACAGCGCCTCGACGAACCCGATGCCCTTGACCGCGTCGCCGATGGCGCCGGCCGCGGCGGTGACGCGGTCCTGCTCCTCGGCGACGACCCGGGTCACCTCGGTCAGGTCGGGGCGCGGGGTGACCACGAGGCGGGCGCCGCGGTGGTGGGCGTAGAGGGCGGCGACCAGGTCGTCGGCGTCGCCGGTGCGCTCGACCAGCACGGCCTCGTCGCCGTCGGCCGGGTTGTGCGCGGCGAACGGCACGGGTGGCGCGCCGTCGACCACGCGCAGCGCCGCCCCGGCGCGCAGGGCGGTGAACAGGGCGGCGACGGGGTCGGCGTCGGGGGCGACGTCCAGCACTCGCCCGGGTTCGCCGCCGCGCAGCAGCGCCCACGCCCGGGCGGTGAGGTCGGCCGGGGCGGTGGGGGCGGTGGGGTCGGTGGGGTCGGTGTGCGGCAGGTGGACGTGCTCGGGCAGGTCGAACGGGAGCCCGCCGGGGTGGTGCGGGTCGGTCAGCAGGACCGCGCGGCGCACGCCCGTCCCGGCCAGCAGGTCCGCCACCAGCTCGTCCCGGCGCGCGGCGCCGCCCTCCCCCGGCCGGAGCACGACGACCGGCGCGAGCCCGGGTCCCGGCAGGCACGAGAGCACCACGGCCGCCTCGACGGCCTGGTCAGGGCGGCACACCACGGCGGTGTCGCCCACGTCGAACACCGGGTCGCTGGTGACCGCGACGGTCAGCTCCGACTCGCCCTCGGGCAGCCACACGCAGACGCCGTCGTCCTCCAGCGCGCACGGCTCGGAGCCGGACACCAGCAGCCGCACGGAGCCGGGCAGCTCGAACGCCACCCCGTCGTCGGTCCGGGTGCCGGGCGCGTCGACGGCGAGGCTCCAGCGGGCGGGCGCGGGCAGGTCGAAGCGCTGCCGCAGCACCGCGCGCACGTGCCCGTCGCGGGTCTCGTCGACCAGCAGGTCCCGGGTGCCGCCGTGCAGGCCGGACAGCTGCTCGGTCGCGTCCACCGGGGGTTTGCGGTGCACGTCGAGCAGGACGGCGCGCAGCAGTCCCGCCTCGAAGCGGAACCGGATTCCGTGCGGGGCACCGAGGTCCACTGGCTCACGACCCTTGCGAAGCGAACGGCGAGGTCCACCGGAACAGGAGGTGGCGGGCAGAAACTACGCCACGGACGGGCCCGATCGTGGGAAAACCGGCGGTTGGCGGCGGTGGGCGCGCCGCACCCGCCCGGACCGGTCACGCACCGGGTCGATCACACTCCGGACCGGTCACGCCCCGGACCGGTCATACTCCGGACTGGCACGCCCCGGAACAGGAGGTGGCGGGCCTCACGTCCCGGCTCGTTCACGCCCCGGGTCCGTCCACCCCGGACCCCTCGACCCGGGCCGCGGGCGTCAGCGGCGCGCGGCCGGTCGCGGCGCGCACCTGGTCGCGCTGGCCAATCACGCTGGCCCCGACGGGTCGGAGGCGTTCCCGTCGGTCGGCCAGCCGATGCGCTACACCCGCCTGTCGTGGCGCACCGTCCAGCGGGCGCTGCGATCGTCGAAGGAGCTGGGCCTGATCCGCGAGGGCAACACCCGCTACCGCGACGCCCGGATCGAGCGCGCCGACCTGCGCCCCCAGGTCTACGACCCGGTGCTGTCGGCCGGGTTGTCCACAGGCACAGGCACGGGCGTCAGGACGACGCCCCGCTGACCGGCACGGGGCGTCAGCAGCGACGCGACGGGGCGTCATGCTGACGCCTGAACCGTCCTATCAATCATCGAAAGGTAGGCCGGGGTGATCCCGGCGAGCCCGGCAACGACGGTCAGCGACAGCCGACGCCACGAGCGGACCTCCCGCAGGCGTCGGCCGATGTGGTTGTCGTTGACGTCCACGCGCACCTCCTCGGCCACCTCAAGGGTAGGCGGGGCGGGCTGGCGCATCATTCGCGTGACGGCCTGTTAGTCGTCGGGAAGCTGGGACGCGCACTCCCGCATGAACGCCGCCGTCTGCGAGCAAGCGGTGGAAAGTTCGTCGCAGTCACGAGCCCAGTACCCCGCCATGGCTTCACCAGCTCGCGCGAGCGCATCCGCCACATCGGCTGCCATGAGGGTGTGCCGCTTCTGTCCCAGCTTCGTGCGGCTGTGAACGCCACCGCCGTCCTCGGCGATCTCGTAAGCCGACCAGTTCCCCACAGCCCACGCGGCGTGGTGCGCGACTCCGCTCCACTCGGCGTACAGAGCACCCCCGGGCTGACCAAGCGTCTCTCGGATCACGCCGGCCTGACCGAAGGTCCTCACCTTGCCGTCCACCTTCACGCCGAGCTTGTACCCGGCCTCCTTGACCTCCAGGCCGCAGCTCCGCACCGCTTTCTTCCAGTCCTCCAACGTCCACACGTTCGGATCGGTGGAGGGGGGACGGCGGTCCTCCTTGGCGGACCACAGGCCGATCAGGCCGGCGCGGAGGACCCGCTCGTCCAGGTCGATGTCAGGAGCCATCAGCCACACCACCATGGCCGCGCCCTCCAACACGGCGCGCGCAGCGGAGTACGCACCGGTGCCCGGCCACTCATCCGGGGCGAGTTCGTCACCCGGTACACCGTCCGCCCGGTACACCTTCGCGAGGCAGCGCAGGTGGTGCAGCACGCTCTTGCTCGCGTCCACCGCCATGAGCTCAGCGCCTTGGAGGAGCAATTCCTTGTCCGTGATGGGGGACCCCTCGGGGCCGATCACCCATTCAAAGCCCGGAGCATCCTCACCGCGACGTCGATCTTGAAGAGTGCTTCGCCATGCGGCGCGCAGGTCGGCGTACGCCATGTGCAGGGCGTCGATCACTCGTAGGTCGGTCACGGAAGCACTCTCCTCGTGTCGTATCGCGATTGCGACAGATGGAGTACATGGTGCCGCAACGATGCGAATCGGCGAACCGGGTTTACCCGGTTGGCCAGCGCTGGGCGAGAGAGGCACACAGCGCACGTCCGTCACATGATGTCGCCGTCAAGTGACCGGTGGCACCGGTCCACCCTCGAGCAGGGGCGGGCCGGTGCCATCAGGACTACTTCCGGCTCACGACCGGCCGGGCGCGAGGCTCCTGCACGTCGGACAGAACCGCCCCGTTGCGACCAGGCTCCACGGAAGGCATTGGATCGACCTGTTATCTACTTACCGGCAACACCCCTGGATTTGTGCGCTGGTGTAGTCATTCCACCCCACGCCAAGACGAAGCGCTCAGCCAGATCGACAAGCCGATCGAGCCGCCGACGACTCCATCGTCCAAGTGGTCGCAGCGCAACACCCCCGGCAAGCGCGAGAGCAGACACAGCTATGAGCATGGACGTGGAGGTAGAGCCTGCCAGCCATGTCTGCACAGCTTGAGGAACAGTGCTGTCCCAACACAAAACCATGATCAAGAAGGTGATGGCCGCTCCGGAAGCCACACCTACGCCCAGCAATATAAGCAAGGCTTGCCTTACTTGCACCCTGACGGCCCCGCCGTCCTCTACCATGTACACGCCATTCACGTTCTCCACCAAGGGACTAGGGATGGCGGAGGCCGGTCTCCGCGCAAGGGGGACCGGCCTCCCTTGTCTCAAGATCATCGAGAATCACTTAAGACCACTCCACTAGACACGACCTGGAGGCTTCGCCGGGGTACCGCCACATACGAAACCTGGCACCCTGCTTTGTAGAGTCGCCACAACTGCACCGGTTAAACTCTGTAGCAACCCGCCATTGACCTATTGACAATAGGGGAAAAATAGTATAGCAGCGATCCTCCGACTAGCGTTGCTTAACCACAGCAAGATCACAAGTCGGACATTCGGACTACAGTCCCACGCTGCACATCGGGTCGTCGCGCCACTTGTCCACGGCACGCACGCAGCCGAGCACGACCGGCGAGCCTTCCTTCCAGCGTCCGCGCACGGCGATCACCGAAACTGGTGCCCCGGCCCCGGTAGGAGGCCGGCACCATCACCGAGGCGGTGAACACGGACCGGTGCGGCGGGCGGGAAGCGTCCCAGCGGCCGACGAACCACCACCGGTGCAGGTGGATCAGCACGACGTGGGCGACGACCAGGACCGGCGGCAGGACCAAGACCGGCGGCAGGACCAGGGCCGGCCAGGAGCCAGATGCCGCACAGGTCGACGTGCGGCGGGTGGCCGTGGTCGCGGCCGGCGCGCTCGACCAGGCGGGAGCAGTGCAGGTGCAGCGCGGCGCAGGCGACGACGACGACGGCGAACGTAATCTGCCCGTGGTTCCCGCGACCGTCCCCCGGACCGGTGCAGACCGGCCTCGACCCCAGCGGCGGGCCGGGCGGGGTGTCAGCCGCTGCGGGGGTGACGCGGGTCCGGGGAGGACGACCGAACAGTTCTCCGGCGCCGCGCCGTCACACGGGGTGCGGCGTGCGACCGGCACGTCATCGCGCGAGCCCGGAGGGTGGACATGGGCGAGGTTCCGAAGACGGTGGTCGACTTCACCGGCGAGGCCGAGCGGTACCGGCACGAGCTGCGGGTGCACTGCTACCGGATGCTCGGCTCGTTCGACGAGGCCGAGGACCTGGTGCAGGAGACGCTGCTCAAGGCGTGGCGCGCCCGCGACACGTTCGAGGGGCGCTCGTCGTTCCGCGCCTGGCTCTACCGGATCGCGACCAACGCGTGCCTGGACGTGATCGGCCGCCGTCCCGCGCCCGCCGCGACCGGGGGGATGCCCGCCGCGGAGGTGCCGTGGCTCCAGCCGTTCCCGGACGAGCTGCTCGACCGCGCCGAGCCCGGCGCCGGGCCGGACGCCGAGGTGGTCGCGCGGGAGACGATCGAGCTGGCGTTCCTGGCCGCGGTGCAGCACCTGCCGGGCAGGCAGCGGGCGGTGCTGGTGCTGCGGGACGTGCTGGGGTGGCCGGCGGCGGACACCGCGGCGCTGCTGGGGGACACGGTGCCGGCGGTGAACAGCGCGCTGCACCGGGCGCGGGTGACGCTGCGCCGGCACCTGCCGGAGCGCCGCGCGGACTGGTCGGGCGAGCCGAACGCGCGGGAGCGGGCCGTGGTGCGCGAGTTCGTGGAGGCCACCGAGAGCGGCGACATGCCGCGGCTGGCGGCCGCGCTGCGCGAGGACGCCACGTGGACGATGCCGCCGCAGCCCGAGTGGCACCGCGGCCGGGACGTGCTGATGGGGTTCTGGGCGCCGTTCATGGTGGGCCCGGAGGCGATCGGCGAGTGGCGGGTGCTGGAGACGCGGGCCAACCGGCAGCCCGCCGTGGCGAACTACGCGCGCCGGCCGGGCGGCGCGTGCTTCGAGGCGCTGGCGCTGGACGTGCTGCGGGTCGAGGGCGACGCGATCGCCGAGGTGATCACCTTCCCGGCGGACCGGTTCGCCCTGTTCGGCCTGCCGGCGACGCTGTGACGTCCGGGGGGTTCGACGTCCGCGCCGTCACCGTCGCGGACGCGCGCCCCCTCGACCCCGCCGAGTGGCGCGGGGCGCTGGTCGTGGTGCTGGCGGGGGTGCTGGACGTGGACGGCGAGCTGTTCGCGGCCGGTTCGGTGCTGGCGCTGGCCGGGGTGCGGGCCCGGGTCCTGCGACCGCACGGCGGGCAGCCCGCCGTGCTGGTCGCGGTGCCCCGGTCAGCGCGGCCGCAGCACGTCGCGGGCGAACGCGACGACCTCGGCGGGCGCGGTCTCCGGCGACCCGGCCCGGTAGGGCGGGCGGGGGTCGTACTCCAGGACGAGCTGGGTGAACTCGGCCCGGCGGTCGCCCCAGACCAGGCCGACGAGGGTGAGCGCCATGTCGATGCCGGCGGACACCCCGGCGGCGGTGATCACGGACCCGTCGACGACGACCCGGTCGGTGCGGACCAGCGCGCCGAGGGCGGCCAGCTCGTCGCGGACCGCCCAGTGCGTGGTGGCGGGGCGGCCGGTCAGGATTCCGGCCCGCGCCAGCAGCGTTGAGCCCGTGCACACCGAGGTGGTCCAGGTCGCGGTGGGGTGGGCGCGGCGCAGCCAGGCGGTGACCGCGCCGTCCTCCAGGGCCTCGGCCCACCGGCCGCTGCCGGGCACCACGAGCACGTCGGCGGTGGTCAGCTCGTCGAACGTGGCGGTCGGCACGAGGACCAGCCCCGCGTCGCACCGCACCGGGTCGGGCGAGGCCGCGACGAAGTGCGCGGTCACCTCCGGCTGGTTGGCCAGCACGTCGTAGGGTCCGACCAGGTCGAGCGCGGTCATGCCCGGGTAGAGCGCGAAAGCGATGTCCATCCTTCTCCCCTCCTCACGCCGCACCGGTGGTGCGGAACCTCTGGCGGTAGCCGCCCGGCGTCACGCCGAGCACCCGCAGGAACGCCCGGCGCAGGGTCTCGGCCGAGCCGAAGCCGCAGCGCCTGGCCACCACGTCCAGCCCCTCGTCACCGGACTCCAGCACGCCCGCCGCCGCCTCGACCCTGGCCCGCTCCACGTACCGGGCGGGCGGGACGCCGACCCGGCGCGGGAACACCCGGGCGAAGTGGCGGGGGCTCATGGCGGCGCGGCGGGCCATCTCCTCGACCGTCCAGCGGGCCGCCGGGTCGTCGGCGACCGCGTCGAGCAGGGCGCGCAGGCCCGGCTCGCGCACCGGTGGCACGCGGGCGCGCACGCTGAACTGGGACTGGCCGCCGGGGCGCTGGAGGAACACCACCATCCAGCGGGCCACCAGGCGGGCCAGCGCCGCGTCGTGGTCGTGCTCCACCAGGGCCAGCGCGAGGTCGATGCCCGCGGTGACGCCGGCGGAGGTGGCGGTGGCGCCGTCGCGCACGTGGATCGCGTCGGGCACCACCTCGACCGCCGGGTGCTCGGCGGCGAGCCGGTCGCAGTAGGCCCAGTGCGTGGTGGCGCGGCGGCCGTCGAGCAGCCCGGCCGCGGCGAGCACGAACGCGCCCGTGCAGACGCCGGCGACCCGCCGGGCCCGCGACGCCAGGCGCCGCACGTGGTGCAGCAGCTCGGCGTCGCGGGCGGCGGTGGTGAAGCCGAAGCCGCCGACGACCAGGACGGTGTCCACCCCTCCGGACACCGTCCGCAGGTCCTCTGCCTCCAGCCGCAGGCCGCCGTGCACCGCGAACCCGCCGCCCGGGGCGGCCAGCCGCACCCGGTAGCCGCCGCGGGCGGCGGGTGCGCGGGCGGCGGCTGCGCGGGTGGGGTCGGGGGGGGGGGGGGGGGGGGGGGGGGGGGGGGGGGGGGGGGGCCGGGGGGGGGGGGGGGGGG
>NZ_JBHSQO010000016.1:0-172096 GCF_042658445.1 Saccharothrix lopnurensis
TGCACGTCTCTGCTCACGCTGGGGGGACGCCGTGCGGATGCTGCTCGTCACCACGCTGGTCGCGGGCGGCGCGGGCATGATGGGCGGCGCCCCGATGATGGCGCCCCCGGGCCAGGGCGGCGACGGCAAGGACCACCAGCGCAAGGTCCGCCTGGAGGGCGAGGCCCTGGTGGAGGAACCGCCGAAGGCGTCCAAGCCGACCATCGGCGAATAACCAACCCAAAGGGGGGACCTCCACGGAGGTCCCCCCTTTCCATGTCCACAACCACCCGGGGAATCCCGAACGCTGAACTCGGGGGTCGCGAACGTACGACACGGTGGTCCCGAACGTACGACTCGCGCGCGTGTCGAACACCCAGCCCCCGCGAGTCGTACGTTCAGACCTCGCGTGTCGTACGTTCAGGTCGCGCGTGTCGTACGTTCAGGACCACCGTGTCCCACGTTCAGGACTGGTGAGTTCTGCGTTCGTGGTCGGTGGTCAGGGTTGTTAGTTGGGCGGTGACGGCGGGTTCGGCGGCGGCTCGGTCGGCCGGGACCAGGCCGATCCTGGTGCGGCGGTCGAGGATGTCGTCGGCGGTCAGGGCGCCCTCGTGGTGGACGGCCCAGGCGACCTCGCCCAGCTCGGCCACGCGGGGGGCCTCGCCGCCGTAGCGCGCCACCAGGTGGGCGGGGGCGGGCGTGGTCGGGGGTGTGGCGCCGACCAGGGGGAGCGTGGCGGTGCGGCAGGGGGCGGTGGTCAGGCGGGTGGCGTCCACGGCGTCGGCGGCCATGCGGCGGTAGGTGGTCAGCTTGCCGCCCACGACCGTGGTGACGTTGCCCGAGGTCAGCACGGCGTGCCGGCGGGACAGGTCGGCGCTGGGGCCGCCGCCGCCGTTGAGCAGCGGGCGCAGGCCGGCGAAGGCGCCCAGGACGTCGGCCGGCGACAGGGGGCGCTCCAGGACCGAGGAGGCGACCCGCAGCAGGAAGTCCACATCGGACCGGGGCACGGTCGGGACGTCGGGGACGGGGCCGGTGACCGGTTCGTCGGTCAGGCCCACGTAGACGCGGTCGTCGTGCTGGGGCAGCAGCAGGGCGAAGCGGTTGCGCGCGCCGGGGACGGGCACGGTCAGGGCGGTGCCGGTCAGGCCCGCGGTGGAGGCCGACAGCACCAGGTGCGAGCCGCGCGACGGGCGCAGGTCCACGTCCACCAGGTCGCCCGCCCACACGCCCGCGGCGTTCACCACCGCGCGAGCCCGGAGGTCGAGGGACTCGCCGGTCAGGGTGTCGACGACCTGCGCGCCCGTGCCGGTCAGGGCGACCGCGCGGACGCGGGTGAGGATTCGCGCGCCGTGGCCGGCGGCGGTGCGGGCCAGGGCGATCACCAGGCGGGCGTCGTCGACCAGCTGGCCGTCGAAGCTCAGCAGGCCGCCGCGCAGCCCGGCGCGGCGCAGGCCGGGTGCCAGGGCCAGGGCCTCGGCCGCGGGCACCCGGCGCGGCGGCGGCAGCACGCCCGCCGGGGTGCGGGCCAGGTGGCGCAGCGCGCCGCCGGCGCGCAGGCCGGCCATCACCACGGACGAGCGCGAGCGGTCGTGCAGGGGGACGAGCTGGGGGAGCGCCCGGACCAGGTGCGGCGCGGTGCGGGTCATCAGGATGCCGCGCTCGACCGCGCTCTCGTGGGCCAGGCCCACCTCGCCCTGCGCCAGGTAGCGCAGGCCGCCGTGGACGAGCTTGCTCGACCAGCGCGACGTGCCGAACGCCAGGTCGTGCGCCTCCACCAGGCACACCGACAGGCCGCGCGACGCCGCGTCCAGGGCCACGCCCGCGCCGGTCACGCCGCCGCCGACCACGAGCAGGTCCACCGGCTCGGCGGCGACGTGGTCCAGGTCGCGGGCGCGGCGGGCCGCGTTCAGGGACGTGCCCGGGGAAATGTCCGGCGACGTGCCCGGCGAGGCGTGCTGGGAGGGGGTCATGTCAGGGCCGCTTCCAGGTAGGCGGACAGTTCGGCCAGCAGCTCCTCGAAGTCGAGGTCGGTGGTCGCCGGTCGCACGGACAGCACCAGCGACTGCGTGGTGAGCAGCACCAGCCGGGCCTGCGCGGCGGCGGAGCCGGGCCGGATCGAGCCGTCCGCGTGCCCCTCCTCGACCCGCGCCACCAGGAACGCCTCCACGAGCTTCTGCGTGCTGCCCAGCCGCTGCACGAGGTAGGGCAGCATCAGCTCGGCGTCCAGGTCGAGCACCCGCCGCATCAGCGGGTCGGCGGCCAGCAGCCGGATGCCCGCGATCGCCCGCGCGACCAGGCGCTGCCGCGCGTTGTCCCCGGTCACCTCCACGCGCCCGAGCAGCGCGGTGAACTCCCGGGTCATCAGGGTCCGGACCAGCGTCCTCACGTCGGGGAACCGCCGGTACAGGGTCATCCGGCTCACGCCCGCGCGCTTGGCGACGTCGGTCAGCGTGGTGCGGCGGACCCCGACCTCGACCACGCAGTCGCGGGCCGCGTCGAGCAGGGCGTCATCACTGTGACGTTGGGACGTCATGTGTAACACTGTAGCGGTGACGGAGCGCATCGACCACACCCTCCGGGCTCGCTGGACCCCTGGGGCCGGGCACCTCCCGCCGCACGCCCTGAAGTGGCTCGGGCAGCGGATCGGCCCCATCGGGACCGGGGCCGGGACCGGAGACCGGACCGGAGCCGGGGGCAAAACCGGGGCCGAAACCGGAACCGGTGAGGCCACGCCCGTGCGGTTGCCCGCCGTGCCCGGGTCCGCGCTCGACGACGACGCGCGCGCCGCGCTCGACGACGTCGTCGGCCCCGGTTTCGTGCGGGTCGACCGGGACTCGCGGCTGGGCCGCGCGGGCGGTCTGTCCTACGTGGACCTGCTGCGGCAGCGCGGCGAGGGCGTCCTGGCCGTGCCGGACGCGGTGGTCCTGCCCGGCACGCCGGAGCAGGTCGTCGACGTGCTCAAGGCGTGCGCGGAGCACGACGTGGCGGTGGTGCCGTTCGGCGGCGGCACGTCCGTGGTGGGCGGCGTGAACGCCCTGCGCGGCGACAAGGCCGCGGTCGTCGCGCTCGACCTGGCCAGGCTGGACCGGCTGGTGGACGTCGACCCGGTCTCCCGGCTGGCCGTGCTCCAGGCCGGCGTGACCGCGCCGCGGGCGGACCACCTGCTCGCCGCGCACGGCCTGACCACCGGCCACGTCCCCCAGTCCTACGAGCGCGCCACGATCGGCGGGTTCGCGGCCACCCGGTCGGCCGGCCAGGCGTCCTCCGGCTACGGCCGGTTCGAGGACCTGGTGGAGGGCGTCCGCCTGGCCACCCCCGCGGGCGAGTGGCGGCTGGGCGGCGCGCCCGCGTCCGCCGCCGGCCCCGACCTCAAGCAGCTGGTCGTCGGCAGCGAGGGCGCGCTCGGCGTCATCACGGAGGTGGCGCTGCGCGTGCGGCCGCGACCCCGGGCCGAGCGCTACGGCGGTTTCGTCGTCGACGGCTGGGAGCACGGGCAGCGGGTCGTGCGCGCGCTGGCCCAGGACCGGGTGCTCGCGGACGTGACCCGGCTGTCCGACGTGGAGGAGACGGAGGTGTCGCTGGCGCTGGCCGGCGGCTGGAAGACCACCGCGCTCAAGGCGTACCTCGGGGCGCGCGGCGTGGCGCGGCCGTGCCTGCTGGTCCTCGGCTGGCACGGGCGCGACGAGGCGGAGGTCGCGCGCAAGCGCCGCGACACCCTGCGGGGCCACCGCCTGGTGTCGCTGGGCCGCCCGCTGGGCGAGGCGTGGCGGCGCGGCCGGTTCCACGGCCCGCGCCAGCGGGACGCGCTGATGGAGGTCGGCGTGTGCGTGGAGACCCTGGAGACCGCCGCGCACTGGTCCCGGCTCGACGACCTGCGGACCGCCGTGCGCGGCGCCCTGCTCGACGCGCTGGGCCGGTGCGTGGTCATGTGCCACCTCTCGCACGCCTACGAGACCGGCGCGTCGCTGTACTTCACCGCCATCGCCGCCCGCGACCCCCGGGACCCGGTCGGCCAGTGGCAGGTCGCCAAGGCCGCCGCGAGCGAGGCCATCGCCGGGCTCGGCACGATCACCCACCACCACGCGGTCGGCGTCGACCACGCCCCCTACCTCGAAGCGGAGGTCGGCGCGCTCGGCCTGGACGTGCTGGCGGCCGTCAAGCGCACGCTCGACCCGACCGGCGTGCTCAACCCCGGCAAGCTCCTCGCCGACGGCGGCACCCGGCCTGGCCGGGCGGCCGACGGCCGTTGACCCGGTCCGTCCACAGCGGACCGGGGGGCTAAGCCCGGCGGACCAGCTCGAACAGCTCCGCCCACTGCTCGGCGCGCAGGTCGCGCGGCAGCACGCGGTCGGTGACGCCGTGCCGCCGCGCCCACGCCGAGGTGCGCGCCGCCGGGAACGCCGCGCGCACCACCTGCCGCAGCCCGCGCCCCCGGCCGGTGAACACGCGGTGCACGAACGCCTGGTACGCCCGCCGGTCCGGGTCGGGCACCAGCGGCCGGGTCCGGCGGGTCGCGGTCAGCAGGCCCCCGTCCACGCCGGGGCGCGGGCGGAACGCCTCCGCCGGCACCCGCCGGTGCAGCGCGAAGTCGTACCAGGGCCACCACTGCGCGGTCATCATGGTCGCGCCGCCCACCCCCGCCCGGCGGCGCGCGACCTCCCACTGCACCAGCAGCACCGCGTCCGTCCAGTGCCCGGAGTGGACGACCCGCCGCAGCACCGCCGTGGTCCGGTGGAACGGCAGGTTGCCCACCAGCACGTGCGGCGCGGCGGGCAGCCGGAAGTCCAGGAAGTCGGCTCGCACGACCGAGGCGCCGGGCCCGAGCCGGTCGCGCAGCTCGCGGACCCGCCGCCCGTCCACCTCCACGGCGGTCAGCGGGCGGCCGAGCGCCGCCAGGGGCAGGGTCAGCGCGCCGGCGCCGGGTCCGATCTCGACGATCGGGCCGCTGGTGCGGGCGACGAGGTCCACCACCGCGCGGATCGCGGCGGGGTCGGTGAGGAAGTTCTGGCCGAGTTCGTGCCGGCCGTCGTGGTGGGTGCGCACAGGGGCTCCGCGGCTCTGGGAGTGGAGCCGGGCAGCGCGGAACGGGCCGCCCGGCGAATGAACTCGCGGGAGCGGCGGAACTCGTCGTCGGAAGAGTGAGGAGGACCGCCGCTAGGAGCGGCGGATCCGGGTCACTGCCGTCGAGGCTGCGCACATGCGGGCGAACCTAGCGCGTCGCGCGGCGGGCCCGCCAACGATTTACAGCGTGACCAGCGCCTTGCCCAGGTTCTCGCCGCGCAGCATCCCGATGAACGCCTCCGGCGCGCGCTCGATGCCCTCGGTGACGGTCTCGCGGTAGCGCAGGCTGCCGTCGGCCACCCAGCCGCCGACCTCGCGGGTGAACCGCTCGCGCAGGTGCTCGTGGTCGCGGACCAGGAAGCCGCGCAGGGTCAGCCGCTTGCCCACGGCCAGGCCGAGGTGCCGCGGGCCGACCGGGTCGGGCGTGTTGTAGTTGGAGATCGCGCCGCACAGCGCGGCGCGCCCGTGGGGGTTGAACGAGAGCAGCGCCGCGTCCAGGTGCTCGCCGCCGACGTTGTCGAAGTACACGTCGACGCCCTCCGGCGCGGCCGCCGCGAGCAGGTCGGCCACCGGGCCGTCGTGGTAGTCGAACGCCGCGTCGAAGCCCAGCTCCTCCACCAGGTGCTTCACCTTGGCCGCGCTGCCCGCGCTGCCGATGACCCGCTTCGCGCCGCGCAGCCTGGCCACCTGGCCGGCGACCTGCCCCACCGCGCCCGCCGCGCCGGAGACGAACACCACGTCGCCCTCCCGGAGGCCGGCCACGTCCAGCAGGCCCGCGTAGGCCGTCATGCCGGGCATCCCCAGCACGCCCAGGTAGGCGCCGGGCGGCGCGGCGTCCGGGTCGACCCGGACCGCCGAGGAGGCGTCCACCGCGGCGTACTCGCGCCAGCCCGCGCCGTGCAGCACCACGTCGCCCGCGGCGAAACCGGGCGCGCGGGACGCCACGACCTCGCCGACCGCGCCGCCGTCCAGCACCTCGCCCAGCCCGAAGGGCGGCACGTAGGACTCGCCCGCGTTCATCCGGCCGCGCATGTACGGGTCGACGCTCATCACCAGGTTCCGGACCAGCAGCTGCCCGTCGCCGGGCGTCGGCACGGGGACCTCCACCAGCTCGAAGTCGGCGGCGGTCGGGTAGCCCACGGGGCGGGAGGCGAGGCGGATCTCGCGCGCGGTGCTCGGTGCGGTCATGTGCACCACAACCGCGCGGGCCACGGGCGCTGTTCCGGCCCTCAGCTGTGACCTGCGTCCCGCAGCGCCGCCAGGCCCCGGTAGGCGAACCCCAACCGCCGGTAGACGCCGATCGCGGGCCCGTTCCCGGCGTCCACCATCAGCGCGCACGTGCCGTGCTCGGCCAGCAGCGCGGCCGCGACGAACGAGCACACCCGCACCGACAGCGACCGGCCCCGGTGCTCCGGGTGCGTCGCCACGCCCGCGATGAACCCCACCCCGGGCGTCGACCACGCGTCCGCGGCCACCGCCACCAGCTCGCCGCCCCCCGCCCGCACCCCCGCCCACCTGGTCGGCCCCGGCTCGCCCGGCCACGCCCACGAGTCGGGGTTGGCCCGCCGCAGCAGCGCCCCGACCTCGTCCCACTCGTCCTCGGCCAGCCAGCGGGCGCCGGCGGCGGGCCCGGCCGGCGGCCCGGTGCGGTCCATCCAGCCGAACACGCCCCGCAGCGGCCAGTCCAGCTCCTCGGCCAGCGCCGCGGTCACCACCGGCCGGCACCCCGGGCGGGAGTGCTCGCGCAGCAGCGCCAGCACGTCGCCCGGCGGCCCGGCCAGCACCAGCCGGTCGTGCCGGTACAGGCCCGGCGCCCACACGGCCACCGCGTCGCCGCGCGCCCACGCGGACCCGCCGCGACCGGGCAGCAGGGCCTGCGCCGCCCAGCGCAGGAGCGGGTCCGGGGAGGCCGAGGCCACGTCGGCGGGGGTGGGGAGAACGCGCATGACCGCATCATCACCCACGGGCTACCCTCGCCCGAGTGGACATCCGCCGGGTCACCTCGCTCGACGACGTGGTGGCCGCCGGCCACCTGTTCGACGCCCCGCCGCGCGAGGACGCCACCCGCGCGTTCCTCGCCGACGACCGGCACCACCTGCTCATCGCCTACGTGGACGGCCACCCCGCCGGATTCGCCTCCGGCGTCGAGACCATCCACCCCGACAAGGGCGTGGAGATGTTCCTCTACGAGCTGGGCGTGGACGACGGGCACCGGCGCCGCGGCATCGCCACCGCGCTCGTGCGCGCCCTGCTCGACCTGGCCCGCCGGCGCGGCTGCACCGGCGCGTGGACGGGCACCGAGCGGGACAACGCCGCCGCGCTGGCCACCTACCGCGGCACCGGCGCCGAACTGGACCACGACACCGTCGTGGTCTCCTGGGGCTTCTGAGCGGGTCCTCCCAGGGCGGGTTCCCTCTGAACGGGTCCTCTCACAGGACGGGTCCCCTCAGGCGCTCTTGCGGCGCAGCAGGGAGCGCTTCTGCGCGGCCTCCTCCAGCGCCCGGTAGGCCCGGTCCATCGCCTCGTCGTACTCCCGCTGCGGGCGCGGCGGCACCGACTCGTCGGGCGCGGGCATCGGGGTGATCTTCATCCACCGCTCCTCCCACAGCAGCTCGACCACGGCCTCCCAGTGCACCCGCGCCAGGCCCCTGGTGACCCGCTCCTGCCCGATCACCTCGGCCATCCGCTCCTGGGACGCGATCAGCCACCCCACCATGAGCCGCACCCGCTCCCGGTCGTGCTCGCGCATCCGGTCGAGCGACTGGTCCACCTGCCGGGCGATCTCCTTGTACCGCTCGACCGCCGAGCCCGGCACGGTCCGCGGCACGAGTTCCCCACTGGTGCGCTGCACCGGCACCAAGGACGCGTGTCCGATCATGCTTCCTCCCCGGCTAGGGCCGAGCCGCGGGTCGACTCGGTGTCGAACGGGATGACCACCTGAGGACGGGAGTGCTCGAACCGGTCGAAGAACAGGCCGCGCCGCGGTCGGGGCGACCACGACAGCACCTGCTCCGGCCCGAACGACACCAGGTCCTTGCCCTGCACGTCGAACGCCACCCAGGCGCCGACGTCGTCGTACACACCCGGCGGCAGGCTGTTCTTGAGCCGCTGCACGCCCCGCCACCAGCCCAGCACGTGCGTCCGGTGCTCCGGGCCGTGCTTGAGCACCGTGCGCAGCCGGTCCACGCCGGAGACCCGCTTGTCGTCCTTGGTCTCCAGCAGGGCCTGCGCCGCGTCCACCGCGTAGACCACGACGTAGTGGGGGTCCGGCGGCGCGCCCGCCGCGCCGGTCATGCCCGCGGTGAGCCCGTCCGCGATCTCCCGGACCAGCTCGCAGAAGTCCTTCAGGACCACCTGGGAGACCTGGTGGCCCGCGTCGCACAGCTGCTTGGCCAGCTTGTCCGCGTGCGGCGCGGCGTCCTCGGCCAGGCACGCCAGCGTGAACCGGGCCTCGCCGGGCTCGTGCTGGCGGCCCAGCGACAGCGCGGCGGCCGCCAGCACCGCCGCCGCGTCCTCCGCCAGCGAGCCGATGACCGCGACGTTGCGGCCGGGGGTGCGGGCGAACCGCACCTTGGCCGCGCTGCCCGCCACGTCGATGACCTGCCCCAGCAGCACGGTCGGGTGGGCCGCACCCGACCGCAGCGCCCGGTGGTCGGGCAGCGAGGCCAGCACGGGCACCTTGCTGCCGTCGAACAGGATCGGCTCGGCCAGGTCCGCCGGGCGGCGGCGGTGCAGCTCGACCTGGAGCGCGTCGATCGTGCCCTTGCGGGTGGCGTCGGGGACGCGCGCGACCTCGTTGCCCGGCCGCACGCCCGACTCGTGGTTGACCACGGCGTGCCAGCGCGGCAGCTCCACCGCGGCGTCGTTCTGCGGCTCGGCCAGCACCCGCCGCGCCTTGGGCAGCGCGATCCGCACGGTGAACTGCTCGAAGATCGCCGACTTGCCCCAGAAGCCCTCGATGCCGGACACGTCCTGGCTGGACAGCACCAGGTGGATGCCCTGCGACCGGCCGCGCCGGGCCACGTCCTCCAGCAGCTGGGTGGCCTTGGCGGTGACCTGGTCGCGCTCGGCGAACAGGTACTGGAACTCGTCGATCACGGCCACCACCCGCGGCCAGTGCCCGTGCGGGTCCTCCTCGCGCAGCTGCTCCAGCTTGGTGACCTCGTGCCGCTTGGCCGCGTCGGCGCGCCGGCGCATCTCGTCGGCCAGGAACGCCAGCAGCGCCAGGCCGAACTCGCGGTCGGTGTTGACGTTCACGCCGACCAGGCGCGCGTGCGGCAGCCACGTCGGGTCCTTGCGGCCCGGCGCGAACTGCGCGAACGACACGCCCTCCTTGAAGTCCAGCAGGTACAGCTCCAGCTCGTCCGGCGCGTACCGGGCGGCCAGGCTGCCGAGCATGGCGTAGAGGAAGTTGGTCTTGCCCGACCCGCTGGGGCCGCCGATGAGGGCGTGCGGCGAGGTGTCGCCCAGGGCGACGTGCACCGGTTCGCCCTCCTGGAAGCCGACCGGCGCGACCACGCCCGCCGAGGAGCTCTCCAGCCACAGGTGCTCGGGCAGCAGGTCGCCGAACGAGCTGAGCCGGGTGCGGCGCGCCTCGCGGGCCTCCGCGATGACCGCGCACGCGCGGGGCACCAGGTCGCGGGGGAACGGCGGGTCCAGCTCGACGGTCACGTGCTCGCCGGTCATGGTGCACTTCGCGGTGAGGTCGTCGGCCACGGTGACGGTCTCGACCGCCGAGTTGACCGTGACCGGGATGTCCACCACGACCAGCTGGATGCCCGCGGCCAGCCCGTTGCGGGCCACCCGCTGGAGCTGCTGCTGGTGCTCCTCCTTGAGCGGGCGGCGGTTGCCGAACAGCACGGCCACCCGCCACGGCTCGGTGCGCCGCCCGCCCGTCACGCCCGCCGAGTGCGCGCCCACCGAGTGGTGGCCCTCGACCAGCACGCCGGTGTGCACGCGGCGGATGTGGTCGGACAGCTCGTCCAGCAGCTCGTGCAGCCGGGCCGGGTCGTGCACGGTGAGCAGCCCGGCGCGGGTCAGCGGGTACAGGCCGGGCAGGGCGCCGGTGAGCTGGGCGACGTCCCACACGTGGACGTGCACCAGGCCGGGCTGGAAGTGGCTGAGCAGGCGCAGCAGCAGGTTCTCCACCAGGCCCTCGGCGGCGACGCGGCTGACGTGGGTGGAGGAGACGTGCAGGTGCGCCTGGTCGAGCAGCGGCACGGCGACCGGGAACCCGCGGCGCTCCGGCGCGCTGGGCACCGTGCCCGTGCCGACGCGCCACAGCTCCGGCACGCCCTCGCTGCCGTCGGCGGTGCCGGGCGCGCCGAGCCACGACTCGGGCGGCCAGGACGCCGGGCCCTCGGCCACCGCGCCCACCAGCGCGGTCAGCCGGTCGGGCCCGTGCTCGGACCACTCGCGGAACGCCTCGGCGCGGTCGAGCACCGCCTGCGCCACGTGCTGGTCGAACAGCTCGTTGCGCAGCACCTCGGCCAACGCCGGGTCGTCGAACGCCCGGTCGACGCCCTCGCCGCGCAGCACGGCCTCGACGATGCCCCGGGCGTGCTCCTCGGCCGCCAGGCGGTGCTCGCGGGTGGCGTTGCCCAGCGCGGCGGCCACGGACCGCCGGAACTCCTCGAAGGCGTCCTCGATCCGCTTCTGGCGATCCTCCCGCCTGCTCACGTCACAGCTCCGTCGTCAGTCGTCGGGCCAGTTCCAGGCTCGCGACGATCAGCTCCAGCTCGTCCTCGAACATCTCCCGGGCCCTGGCGAACTCCGGCGGCACCAGGGGCTGGTGGTGGTTGGCGCTCGCCTTGCCCAGCGCGTCGACCGCCTCGTCCAACGCGCCCTGGGCCTCCCGGACGCACCGGTAGGCGTCGCGGAGCAGCTCGCAGCCCTGGTCGAGTGCGAGCTTCACCTCCCCGATCGACGTCACGTCACAGCTCGGAATTCATGCCCTCGGCCTGGGAGATCCCGGCACTGAGGGTTTTCTGCAGATCGGATACCCCGCTGACGACCTCGGCGAATCGCGCGTTCACCTGATCGGCCTCGGACCGGTTGCTGCCCTCGGTGGCGGTGCTGAGCAGCGATTGGGCGTCTTCGACCAGGTCAGCGGCCTGTTGCAGGGCGCTCACGCTCTCGTTGGCCTTCGCGATGGCCTGCTCGATCAAGCCGCGGACCTCTCCGATGCTGGCCATGTGCGCTCCCGACCCTCCTGCGAAAGTTGGTGTTCCTATTGTTGAAATTAGTACCTGAATTGTCACGTTTCACAAGCGGTATCGGCTAATCGGGTGGCGACGAAATCCACTCGATCGGATTAGTGACGGGCATCTCAGTCCGGCACCGTCCACACGAATGCCGAAGCCGGTGTCGCGGTGAGTTCCAGCGCGGTGATCCCGGCCGGTGGGGCGGGGGCGGCTGACCAGCGCGAGGTCGCCGACGGGCCGGACCAGTCGGGTGCCGACCACCCCGAACGGCCCAGCGACGCCACCGCGTCCCGTAGCGCCACGTCAGGTGAATTCTCGGTGGACCCGAGGTCGACGTGCACGCTCAGTAGATGCCCGTGCGGAGCCACCCGGGTGATCTTGCCATTCCGCGCGACCCGGCTCGCCACGGCCCGTGCCTGCCACTCGGCCCCGGCGGACCGGTCGGTGGCCACGTCGACCCGCAGCAGCAGCCTGGTGCTCGACGCGGGCTCGTCGGCGGGCAGGGCCGGCGGCGCGGGCTCGGCCCGCCCCCGGTGCTGCGGGTCGCCGCCCGCCCACGCCTCGACCAGCAGCCGCTCGACGCCCGGCAGCAGCTCGTCGAGCGGGTCCGGGTCGTCCAGCACGGTCCACGCGGTGGGCGGCTCGCACGCCACCCGGGGCAGCGGCAGCTCGTCGCCCAGCCGCCGCACGAAGGTCCGCACGGCGCGGGCCAGGGCGCCCGCCACGTTCTGCCCCACCCGCTCGCCGCTGACCAGGCTGATGGTCACCGACCAGCAGCCCGGTTCCTCGTCGGAGCAGTCGGAGGCCCGCACGACCCGCCCGCCCACCCGGCGCAGCAGCCCGTCGCAGGCCGCGCGCGCCTGCCGCTCGTCGTCGGCCGCCACCACCGCGGTGATCAGCAGCTCCAGGTCGTCCTCTGCCATCTCGGGGTGAAATTGTCCACGATCCGCGCGCGCGGCGTCAGCGACCCGCTTCGGACCCGCGCCGGCGCGCCCGCCGCACCTGGGACAACGCGGGATCCACAGCCATTACCCCTTCGGCGCGGCGATGTCGACGACCCGGTCGGGTGGACACCGTGGTTCATCCGCCGTCACTCACAAGCTCACCCTTGCGAACACCCCTCGTGATGACCGCTGATCAGGGCGTTTTGCCTGCTCAAACGAAGCGTCACACGATGCGGTAGGAGCCCGGCGAGGTCGGGGTGACCCCGGTAACGATGTCCTCGCATGGCACCACACGACACCCAGGAGGTTCCACCATGCGCAGCATCATCCGTTTCTTGGTCGCCGGCACCGCCGCGCTGCCGCTCGTGATCGGCGCGGCGGGCGTCGCGTCCGCGGACGCCGTGGAGTACGACCACGGCACCGTGGCGGCGGGGGAGGACGGCGCGTTCATCCACGGCCTCGCCTCCGGCGCGTCCGAGGACGGCGCGTACTTCGCCCAGCAGTTCCTGTACGCCGGTACGGAGGGCGCCGGCTACTTCGGCGAGCTGTCGTGGGTGTACGGGGACAACGCCGGCCACCACGAGGTGTGGAGCGCCGCCGGTGAGGACGGCGCCGCGACCGGCCACACCAACGCCACCGCCATGGACGAGGAGTGGGGCGACGACGACGCCGAGTGGGACGACGACGACGCCGAGTGGGACGACGAGTCCGACCACGAGTCCGGCGAGGACGACTGACCTCACCACCCCGCGTCTGACGGGTGGCGCGGCGTCCGCGCCTGCCGCTCCACCCGCGTGACGTGACCGGCTCGAACCGGGGGTCGCGTCACGGGCGCGTCGTCGGGCACCGGGGAAGCGATCGCGGTCCCGCCGCGCGGGTGGGCGTGGGCGCGGGAGGTGGCCGCACGACGCGTCGCGCGGCTCCTGGTCACGGGTGGTTCAGCCCGGGGCGAGCACCCGGCGGACGAACCCGACCACGTCGGCCAGCACCTCGTCCGAGTTCGTCTCGTTGAACAACTCGTGCCGGGCGCCGGGGTAGAGGCGCTCCTCGAACAGCAGCCCGCGCAGCCGGTCGGTGCCGGTGCGGGTGTCGGCCAGGGGCACCAGCTCGTCCGCCTCGCCGTGCAGCCACAGCGTGGGCAGGTGCTCCAGCGTGGGGCCGTAGTTCACCTCGTCCAGCGCGCGCTCCAGCGCCTCCAGCGTCTCCCGCCGGAACGGCCCGTGCCACACCAGCGGGTCGGCGGCGTACCGCTCGCCCACCCCCGGGTCGCGGGACAGCGCGTTCGGGTCGATCGGGGTGTCCGGGATCTCCGGCAGCGACAGCAGGTCCAGCCCCTGCCAGGTGCCGAGCACCGGCGCGGAGAGCACCAGCGCGGCCAACGGGTGCAGCTGGGCGTAGCGGGCGGCGACGAGCCCGCCCACCGAGTGGCCGACCAGCACGGTGGGCAGGTCGGACGCCGCGGAGCCGACCGCGGCGGCCACGTCCGCCACCACGCCGTCGAAGTCGGTGATCAGCGCGGGCTCGCCCTCCGAGCGGCCGTGCCCGACGTGGTCGGCCGCCACGACCAGCGCGCCCGCGCCGACCAGGGCGTCGGCGACGTGCCCGTACCGGCCGCCGTGCTCGCCGTAGCCGTGCACCAGCACGGCCAGCCACGTGGCGTCGAGGTTCGGCCAGGTGTGGACGGCGAGCTCCCCGGCGTGGCCGGAAACGTTGGACTCGATCACCTAGGCAGGGTAGAACGCGCTGATCTCGATCTTCCCACCGCCGCACACGGGACCCAGGGACCAGTCCAGGCTCATCGGCTGGGTCTCGTCCGGCGGGATGGCCCTGGCCTGCGCGGCCTCCGGCTCGCACGGCCCCTGGGCGGGGTCCTCGCCGCTCGGCACGACGGTCCAGTGCAGGTCCGCCACCGCCCGGCCCTTCGGCGGCAGGGCCACCAGGGTGGGCGCGGGGTCGGTGGTGCGCTGGAGGTCGGTGGGCACCGCCTGCCCGGAGGCGTCGAGCAGCTGGAGGCCGCTGTAGCCGTTGAGCGTGCACGGCGCCGTGCCGTTGTTGGTGACCACCAGCTTGGCGTACCGGTTGCCCGCGGCCGGGTCGCCGGGTTGGACCTCGGCGGCCAGCACCGCGGCCGTGCACCGGCCGGACGCCTGCGCGGTCGACGCCGCCGGTGTCGTGGTCGGGGGGGCGGACGACGGCGGCACGGGCGCCGCCTCGCTGCCGCCCGGTTCGATCCCGGCGCTGGAACCCCCGGCCACCGGGCCCGGGTTGCCGCACGCGGTGAGCGCGACCGCGAGGGCGCCGAAGACGACGAGTCGCCTCATGTCCACCTCCTGCTCGGGTACTACCCGGAGGACGTACCCCGTTGCCGGGCGGTTGGCCGCTGTGGCGAAAAATTCACCGGATCGGGTTGATCACCGGTAGTTACCGACCCAGCCGCCGTCGAGCCGGGGCATGTCGCCCACCTCGGCCGTCCACACGTAGGTCCAGCACACCCGCCCGTCCGGCAGGGCGACGCGGACGCGCGCGTACTCGTCGCCCTCGTACTCGTCGAGCACGGGCAGGGCGTCCTCGGGGTGGGCCAGCCGCAGCAGGTGGCCGGGCACGAGCGGACCGCCCGCGGGGCGCAGCGCCGGGTAGCCCAGGCCGGTGTCGTGCAGGGCGCCGGGCAGCGCGGCGGGCTCCGGGTCGTCGAGCACGAACGGCTCGACCAGGGGCCACGCGCCCATGCCGGGCTGGAGGGTGCCGTAGACGAACAGGCGGTCGGGCCAGTCGTCGGGCGTCGGGTCGCCGTGCACCGGCGTGACGTCGAGGCCGTCGGTGTCCGCCGGCCGGCCGCCCAGGCGGTGCGCGCCCCGCTGGTCCACGTCGGCGCAGCGCACCGGTCTGCCGTTGACCAGCAGGGGCATCCGCCGCCGGCCCGCGCCGGTGTAGGCCAGCACGGAGTCGACGACGGCGCCGTTGAACAGGGTCACCCGGCCGGTGCGCACCCGGACGAGCCGGTAGCGCAGGCCGCGGCCCTCGCAGCGGTCGAGCACGCGCAGCTGCTCGGCGGTGGCGAACCACACCGCGTGCTCCTCCTCGACGCCCGGCGCGGCGGCCAGGGTCGCCGGCCGCTGGCCGTCGGCCTTGCGCAGCCCGGCCGCCCACACCGCGGCGAGCCCCTCGCACCGGGCCCGCAGCACCACGGCCGGGCCGGCGAGCCCGAGCTGCTCGCGCAGCCAGGTCACCTTGGCGGGGTTGGCGTTGGAGCCGTAGGCCAGCACCGGCACCCGGCCCGCCAGCGGCGGTTCGCCGTGCCCGGCCAGCCAGTCGTCGAGGTCCCGCCCGTCCGGCGCGACCCGCCAGCCGGACACCGCGGTCGGGTCGGGGGTGACCGGCCAGCCGGCGCCGTCCAGGTGCACGAAGCAGTGACCCGGTCGAGCTCCCGGGTAGGGCTCGGCCGGGTGACTGTCGTCCGTGAACGGCTGCGTCATGACCCCATCCTGGCAAAGCTCACCGGAAATTCACCCGACGTCGGGTTCGCCGGTCGGGCCAGAGGTCGGACGTCCACACCTCCCGGCACGCCGAGCACCCGCGGTCGGCTTGCTCCTGGGCGGCACAGGTCGGAAGGGCGGCCGTGACCCG
Source organism: Saccharothrix lopnurensis (assembly GCF_042658445.1). Classification (NCBI taxonomy): domain Bacteria; kingdom Bacillati; phylum Actinomycetota; class Actinomycetes; order Pseudonocardiales; family Pseudonocardiaceae; genus Saccharothrix; species Saccharothrix lopnurensis. The sequence continues at coordinate 15,812 of NZ_JBHSQO010000016.1, forward strand.
TCACACGTTCTCCGCGCGTCGCGCGTCGTACGCCTCCTGCGCGGCCACCAGGCTCGGCAGGTTGTCCTCGATCCAGGTGAACAGCCCCTTGACCCGTTCCGCGATCTGGGTACCCAGGGGGGTGAGGGAGTAGTCCACGCGCGGGGGGATCACCGGGTGGACCTCGCGGCGCACCAGGCCGTCGCGCTCCAGCGCCTGCAACGTCTGGGCGAGCATCTTCTCGCTCACCCCGCCCACCTCCTGGCGCAGCTCGCCGAACCGCAGCGTGCCGCGCACCAGCTTGGCGAGCACCAGGGTGCCCCACCGGCTGGTGGCGTGGTCGGCGATCAGCCGGGACGGGCAGTTGGGGTCGTACACGTCAGCCTGCTGGACCATGCCGGGCACTCTAGCTGGATGCTTTCCGGATCGTTAGTACCCCACGAAAAAGTAGGTACTTACGAATAGTTAGTTACTCGCCTAGGTTCACCGGCATGACGACGTTGATCACCGGTGTGTCCGGCCACCTCGGTTCCCTGATCCTGGAGCACGCCCTGACCCGCGTCCCCGCCGGCGAGCTGGTCGCGGCCACGCGCCACCCCGAGCGGGTCGGCGACCTGGGCGTGGAGGTGCGCGCGGGCGACTTCGCGGGGGACCTCTCGGCGACCTTCGCGGGCGTGGACAAGCTGCTGCTGGTGTCCGCGGACGGCCCGGACGAGCGGCGGATCGCGATGCAGCGGACCGCCGTGCGCGCGGCCGTCGACGCCGGTGTCCGGCACGTGCTCTACACCTCGGTCACCGACGCCGACACCTCGCCGCTGTCCCTGGCCGCCGCGCACCGGGCGACGGAGGAGGCGATCCGGGAGACGGGTGTGGCGTTCACCTTCCTGCGCAACGGCATGTACCACGAGAACTACCTCAACCCCGGCCCCGTCGTGACGGCCGCCGGGGACGGGCGCGTCGCCAGCGCCTCGCGGGACGACCTGGCGCTGGCCGCCGCCGTCGCGCTGACCGGGGCCGGGTACGAGAACACCGTGCACGAGCTGACCGGGCCGCGGGCGTGGAGCTTCGACGAGCTGGCCGCGCTGCGCGGCACCACGCACACCAGGGTCACGGGGGCGGAGCGCGTGGCGGGTCTGGAGGGCTTCGGCCTGCCGGGCTTCGTGGCCGAGCTGCTGGCCGACATCGAGGTCAACATCGGCCGCGGGGTGCTGGCGGAGGTGCGGCCGGACCTGGAGAAGCTGATCGGCCGCCCGCCGACCACGATCGAGGACGCGGTGCGCGCCCTCTGAGCGGGGGGGGGGGCGGCCGGCGGGGGGCGGGGGAGAGCGCCCCTCCTGACCGCGCCGGCCCGCACCCGCGCCGCCCCTGGCGCCCTGGCACCCGCCCCGTCGCTGCCCTGCCCCGTCGCTGCCCGCGCCGTCGCGGGCTCGACCCGGCACTCACCCCAGCAGCAGGGCCGCGTCGATCTCGCGGTGCGCCTCGGGGTGCTCCCGCCACCACGTCGCGTACCCCGGGTTGCGGGGCAGCACCTCCCGGTACGCCCTGGCCGCCGCGGCGAACACGTCGTCGGCCCGACCGGCCGCGGGCCCCTCGCGCCGGGTGGCCAGCAGCAGGTCCACCATCAGCGGCGCGCCGCGCAGCGGCCGGATGACGATCCCGTCGCCGCCGCGCGACTGGGGCATCGCGAACGACACCGCGCCGTTGGCCACCAGGCCGCGGGCGGTGCCGGCCTCGTTGACGTGGTGGGTGAACCGGGGCGTGAACCCGGCCTCCGCGCAGGCGGTGAGGATCTGGAGGCGGTTGCCGACGATCTCGTCCGGCCGCGACACCCAGTCCCGGTCGGCGAGCTGCGCGAGGTCCACCTCCTCCTGCGCGCCCAGCGGGTCGGTCTCGGGCAGCGCGACGAACTGCGGCTCGCTGACCAGCCGCCGGATCTCCAGGCCGCGCAGCTCGCGCCGCTCCAGCCCCTCGAACCGGTCCAGCACGCCCAGGTGGACCTGCCCCGACACCAGCAGCTCCAGCAGGTCCGACGCGCCGGGCAGGATCTCGGTGCGGACCTCCGAGCAGGGGATCGCCTTGCGCAGCTCCTCCACGAAGTACCCGAAGAACAGCGTGGGCACCCCGCCGACGAGCAGCGGTCCGGGCGTGCCGCCGCGGCTGCGCCCCCGCGCCAACGTGACCAGCTGCTCGACCTCGTCGAGCACCAGCCGGGCCGTGCCGACGACCTGCCTGCCCAGGTCGGTGGGCGCCGAGCCGGTGGGGGTGCGGTCGAACAGCCGGCCGCCGATGATCCGCTCGACGGTCCGCAGCTGGGCGCTCATCGCGGGCTGGGTGAGCCCCAGTCGGGTGGCGGCCTTGGTCAGGCTGCCCTCTTCGGCGATCGCGCAGACCGCGCGCAGGTGGCGGATTTCCAGCTCGGGCATAACGCTCTTCTATCCCCCTTTCGTATGAGCCGCCAGCCCCCTGTCCGGTCATAGTGGGCGAGGTCCCCGGAGCGGGGCGGGCAGAGAGCCGAGGAGAGCGGATGAACCGCACGAGCCAGATCTACTAGGGAGCCGCGGCCACCCCGGTCCGGACCGCGTCCCCACGGGCGCGGTCGGGCGACCCGGGCCCCGTTCACGCGGGCGGGGTCCGGCGGCGCCGGAGGACCGGGGTGGGCCGGAGGGGTGCGAGGCGGACGTCCCCACCCCGCGCGGGGCCGCCGGTCGTGACTGCGGAGTAGCGACCGGCGGCCCCGGCGCACCGCTCCCGGCGGGCGGCCGACCGCCCCCGTCGGTAGCGTCGAGGGCATGTCAGTGGTGGACAGTCCCGTCAGCTGGGTGAAAGAGCACATCCGGAAGTACGTCGAGACCGACGGCGCCGAGGGTCACGAGTGGCGGCCCGGCGTCTTCACGCTCCTGCTGACCACGCAGGGGCGCAAATCGGGTCAACCGCGGCGCACCGCGCTGATCTACCAGCCCCACGGCGACGCCTACGTGGTCGTCGCCTCCAACGGGGGCGCGAGCGACGACCCGGCGTGGTTCAAGAACATGCGGGCCGACAACACCGCCGAGGTGCAGGTCCTGGCCGACAGGTTCCAGGTCCGGTCCCGCGTGGCGACCGGCGAGGAGCGCGAGCGGCTCTGGCGGCTGATGACCGAGGTGTGGCCGGACTACGACGAGTACACCAGGAAGACCGACCGGGAGATCCCGGTGGTGGTCCTGGAGCGCGCCTAGGTCCGGACCGCTAGATCCGGACCGCCGCGCCGGTCACGGTGACCCGCGGGTCGTCGGGCGAGACCCGGACCTCCAGCGTGCTCGGGCGCCCCAGGTCCACGCCCTGGTGGATGGTCAGCACGCTCGGCCGGGTGATCTCGCCGACGACCCGCAGGTAGCCGCCGAACGCCGCCGCGGCCGCCCCGGTCGCGGGGTCCTCCACGACCCCGCCGACCGGGAACGGGTCGCGCGCGTCGAACACGCCGTCCCCGCGCCGGTGCACCAGGTGCGCGGTCACCGCGTCGTGCGCCCGCAGCAGGTCGCCGAGCGCGTCGAAGTCGTAGTCCAGCGCCGCCAGCCGCTCGCGGGTGCGCGCGGCCAGCACCAGGTGCCGCGCCCCGCCGAACGCCCAGTGCGCCGGGTAGCGCGGGTCGAGGTCGTCGGCCGACCACCCGAGCGCCGCCAGCGCGGCGCGCACGTCCTCCCGCGCCGCCGCCTCCGACGAGGTGGGCACGCTGGTCAGGCTCGCGGTGCCGGGCGCGGCGTCGACCTCGACCAGCCCGGCCCTGGTGTGGAACCGCAGCCGGCCGGTCCGCCCCAGCGCCACCGCGGTGGCCACGGTCGCGTGCCCGCAGAACGGGATCTCCACCAGCGGGCTGAAGTAGCGCACGTCGAACTCCCCGTCCGCCGCGCGGGGGAACGCGAACGCGGTCTCGGAGTAGCCGACCTCGGCGGCGACGCGGAGCATGGCGGCCTCGTCGAGGCCGCCGGCGTCGAGCACGACGCCGGCCGGGTTGCCGCCCGCGGGGTCGGTGGTGAAGGCGCTGTAGCGGAGCACTTCTGCGGTCATGGCTTGAGCGTCCCCCGTCCGCGGTCATCGAGTCCAACGATTCCCGGCGATCGGTCCTATCGGTAGTGTCGATGGGGTGGACACCCGCCTCCTGCGCACCCTCCTGGTGCTCGCGCGCACGGGCAGCTTCACCGCCACCGCGGCCGAGCTGCACCTCGTGCAGTCCACGGTGACCAGCCAGGTCAAGGCCCTGGAGCGGGACCTCGGCGCGCGCCTGTTCGACCGGCTGCCCGGTGGCGCCCGGCTGACCGGGGCGGGCCGGCAGGCCGTCGAGCACGCCCGCGAGGTGCTGACCGCCGAGCAGCGCCTGCGGGACGCGGTGCGCGGCGGCACCGCCGTGGAGGGTGACGTCCGGGTCGCCGCGCCGGAGTCCGTGTGCGCCTACCGGCTGCCGCAGCGGATCGCCGCCGTGGCCCTGCGGCACCCCGGCATCACCGTGCACCTGTCGCCCGCCGGCACCCGGGGCGCGCTGGCCGGGGTTCGCGACGGCACCCTGGACCTGGCCCTGGTGCTGGAGGAGTCCGTGGTCGCGCCGGGCCTGGAGGCGACCGCCGTCGGCGTCGAGCCGATCGAGCTGGTCGCCGCGCCCGGCGCGGTGCCGGACGAGCGGTACTTCCTGCTGGAGGAGGGCTGCTCCTACAGCGACCGGTTCGTGCGCGGGCTGCCCGCCACGTCGGGCATCACCCGGTTCGGCAGCATCGAGGCCGTCCGGTCGTGCGTGGTGGCGGGCCTGGGCCGGACCGTGCTGCCGCGCGTGGCCGTGGCCGAGCAGCTGGACGCGGGCACGCTCCGGCGCGTGCGCGGGCTGCCCGACACCACGCTGTTCCTGGTCTCCGATCCGCGCCGCACGCCGTCCGCGGCGGTGCGGGCGGTGGTGGAGGCGGTCGGCGCGATCAGCCGGTCCGCTCCGGCCCGGTCCGCTCCGGCCCGGTCCGCTCCGGCCCGGTCCGCTCCAGCCCGGCCAGCACCCCCTCGCAGCTGCGCACCACCACCGCCGCCGCCCGCCGCTGCGCGTGGTCCAGCGCCGGGTTGACCGCCTGGTCCCGCCAGCGGACCAGCGCGTCCAGCACGACGTGCCGCAGCTCGTCCGCGCCGTACTCGCCCGGGTCCACGTCGTCCTCCACGCCCAGCCGCGTCAGCAGGTCCGTGCCCAGGCCGCCGACCAGCCGGGACGCCTCGGCGTCCAGCTCGCCGGGCAGCCGGGTGCGCCCGCCCTGGAGCGCGGCCAGCAGCCGCAGCTCCCGGAAGTCGTGCGCGGAGGCCAGGACCCGCTCCACGGCCGTGACCAGGCCCGCCGAGCCGGGGCGCGGCTCGGCCCGCAGCACCACGTCCAGGCCCAGCAGCGCCGACCGGGCCTTGAGCACCCCGCGGCGCTCGGTGAAGTAGACGCCGATCGAGTCGCGCAGCTCGCCCAGGCCGCTGCGCTGCACCAGCTGGCCGGTCAGCTTGACCTGCGTGTCGAAGCCCTGCCGGACCAGCGTGGTGGTCAGCCGCACGCCGAAGATGCCGAACCGGTCCACCAGCCCGCGCCGCACCTCCGGGTCGAGCCGCACCGGGAAGTCCTCGCCCACGAACCGGTCGGCGGACAGCAGGTGGTCCTCCAGCTCGGTCCGGGCCAGCGACGCGAGCGCGGCCAGCGCGGCGAACTCCTCGGGCCGCAGCGTGCGGGCGGCCACCGCGAGCAGCCCGGCGACGGCGACCACGTTCTGGCACAGCGGCCGGACCGCGGCCTCGCGCCGGTAGCGGCGGGCGATCTGCTTGGCCGAGGACAGCGCGTCGATCCGGCCGCCGCCGATCTCGTCGGCGCGCGCGAGCACCAGCACGGTGCTCACCGGCGCGGCCCGCGCCACCGGGTGGTCGTGCGCGGCCCGCAGGAACCGCACGTCGTCGGCGTGCACGTGCCTGGTCAGGTACAGCACGGCGTCGGCCTCGCCGCACACCTGCTCGACCGGCGCGCCCGCCGCGGTGTCGACGAGCACCAGGTCCCGCAGCGCGCGCGACGGCCACTCGACCACCACCCGCTCGGCGTCCGGCGCGTCCACGAACGCCTTGCCGCCGCGCCGCCCCACCGGCACCTCGTACTGGCCCGCGAACGCCCGCGCCCGCGTCCCGTCCCGGTACCACGTGGTCGCCGCCGGCGGCGCGAACTCCTCGCCGACCAGCGCGCCCACCAGGGTCGACTTGCCCGAGCGCGGCGCGCCCGCCACGGCCACCCGCACCGGCTCGTCCATCCGCTCCAGGTGCCCGCGCAGCCACGCGACCGCGCGCGGGCTGTCGCGGTAGACCGCCAGGGCGTCCGCGAGCAGCGCCCGGACCTCGTCCTCCACGGCCATCAGGCGCTGATCCCCAGCGGGGGCGCCTGCCCGCCCGCCAGCGCCTGCACCCGCTGGTACAGGGTCACCAGCCGGTCCAGCTCGCGCCGCGCCTCGCGGGTGCGGCGCTCGCGCTCGGTGGCGTCCTCCTGCACGGCCCGGCGCGCGCTGCGGGCGGACTCCAGCAGCGTCTCCTGGAGCTCCTCGGCGAGCGTGGTGAAGTGGTTGCGCAGGCTGCGCTGGACGTGCCGGGCCGCGTCGCGGCAGTCCTTGCCGAACTTGAGGAAGAAGTCGTCCACGTGCCGCGCGGCGGCGGCCCTGGCGGCGGCCTGGCGGCGGCGCAGCCGCTGGTCGCCCTCGTCCAGGATCGACTTGCCGCCGAACAGCGCGCCCGCGCCCAGCGAGATGGCGTTGATCAGCGGCATCCCGGCCAGGCTGGTGGCCAGGCCGAACATCAGCACGCCGCCGTAGGAGCCCTTCAGGCCGGTGAACGCCTTCTGCGCCAGGCCGAACTTCTCGATCAGCGGCTTGTCCAGCGGGGCCGGCCGGTCCAGCACGTCGTCCGGGAACACCGACCCGGGCAGCAGGTCGTCGCGGGCCACCGGGAAGCTCTTGGCCACCTTCTCCGCCACCCACTCCGAGCGGTCGAGCAGCCAGGCGAAGTTCGTCGTGGCGGCCTCGGTGAGGTTGTCCTCCAGCCACCTCTCGAACTCGTCCCAGCCCAGCGCCGGGTCGGCGGTCTCGAAGGTCCGCTCCACCTCGCGCAGGATGCGGCGGGTGCGGTCGCGCAGGTCGTGCTCGATGTCGGAGACCAGGTCGGCCATCTCGTCGGCCAGCACCGTCTGCCAGCGCGCGGACCGGCGGCGCAGCTCGTCGATGCGGCGCTGCGCCTCGTTGAGCGCGGCCATCGTGTCCTCGGCGCGGTGCGAGGCCCGCGCGGAGAGCTCCTCGCGGACCGGGACGACGAGCTGCCGGATGGCCGAGGCGGCGGTGACCGCGACCGAGCGGCGGGCCAGCAGGTCGGCGGCGGCCAGGATGTCCTGCCGCACGCACGCCATGAGCTCGGGGAACCCGGACTCGGCGTTGAGCGCCGTGTCGCCGGTCTTGGCCGCGCGCAGCCGCAGCGCCGAGGACACCGGGATCAGCTTCGCGGTCACGCCCGCGCGGGCCAGGCGCGCCCGGTTGCCCTCGACCACGCGCCGCCACTGCGCCGCGATGTCGATCTTGGTGAGCACCACGACCACGTTCGGGCAGGAGGTCATGACCTGCTTGAGCAGCTCCAGCTCGGAGTCGGTCAGCTCGGCGGTCGCGTCGGACACCATCAGCACCGCGTCGGCCTGGAGCAGCGCGGTGAACGTGCTGGCGGTGTGCGCGGGCCGCAGGTCGCCGACGCCCGGGGTGTCGATCAGCACCAGGCCGGAGTCGAGCAGGGCGCGCGGGATGCCGACCTCCGCCCGGACCAGGTCGCCCTGGCCGGTGCTGACCTGGCTGGCCAGCTGGTCGATCGGCACCGGGATGCGCTCGGTGGGCACGTGGTGGGGGGAGAAGCGCTCGGTGGGGGTGTTCGCCGGGGACGCGCCGCGCACGAGCGCCGCGGAGGGTGTCTCCGCGTGCTGCACGAAGGTGGGCACGGTGCCGGTGACGTCGTCACCCACCGCGCACACCGGCGCGTTCACCATCGCGTTCACCAGCTGGCTCTTGCCCTGCTTCGGTTCCCCGACCACGAGGACCCGGAGCTTGGGGTCGAGCTGGCGGGCGCGCTTGTCGCGCAACCGTTCGGCCAGGTCGGGCCGGTGGTGCGCGGCGCAAGCCCGGATCGTGTCGTCTAGCACGTCGAGCCAAGGCGCGGACATCACCCGTCAGAGTGTGCCGCCAAATCCCACCCGGGGGAAAGTGAGAGCCGGTCCCGTTGGTCGGACGGGACCGGCTCTCCGGCAGTGGATCAGTCTCAGAAGAGCAGGTCGTCCACCCCGAGGGAGCCGACGACCGGGAGGTCGACGTCGCTCACCGCGTCGGTGACGTTGCTCACGACACCGCCGACGCCGACGGTGTGCGCGGTGCTCGCGACCGTCTCGGTCACGGTCACCAGGGGCGCGTCGGTGTCGAAGGAGTGGTGCTGCCCGGCCGCGTGCGCCTCGATGTCGAGGTCGACGACCCGGGTCACGCCGCCGAGGTCGCCGGGCAGGGTGCTGGTGAGGCCACCGGTCACGCCGTCGACCACGCCGGTCAGCGTGTCGAGGGAACCGAACGCGGTGCTGGTCAGGCTCCCCGCGTCCGGCAACGCGCCGGTGACCCCACCCGCGGTGGCGCCGTCCGGGGAGCCGGTCGCCGTGGCGGTCAGGTCGTGCGCCTGACCCGTGGCGGTGTGCAGCGTGCCGTCCAGGGTGGCGGTCACGTCGTTCACCGCGGAGAAGTCGCCCCCGACCGTCAGCTTCGCCGCGGCCGACGCGTCGAGGAGGTCCCAGCTGGACACGCCGCCGAACACGGTCAGGCCGCCGGCGTCCGCGCTCAGGGTGCCCGCCACGGCGGCCTTGAGGTCGGACGCGCCGGTCGCGCCGGACACCGCGAGCTGGTCGGTGACGACCTTCAGGCGGAAGATCGCCGCCGCGGTGCCGGCGTCGGCGAGGTCCAGCGGCAGGTCGTCGAGCAGCGAGCCGTCGAGGGCGGGCAGGCTCCCGGTCGGCACGTAGTCGAGGACCAGGGGAATGACCTCCTGCACGTCAGCTGCGCTGATGTCGCCCAGACCGGCCCGTGCCAGGGAACCCGCGGCATCGGCCTGGAAGTCGGCCAGCGCGGTCGGGTCGCTGAGCAGGTCGAGGACGAAGTCGTGCAGCGTGTTGGGGCTGGTGCCCATGGTGGATTTCTCCTGGTCAGATAGGACGCGGTGAGCCGACCTGGCAGGGGTGGGGTCGGTGTGGTGATCACCGTATCGCCGGGGGATCGAGCGGCCATCGGGGATTACTCCCTGTAGATCCCGCATCCACTATGGGGTGGTATTCGTTCACTCCCTAGGGGATTAGGGGATGGCCTTGTGACCTACCCGTGACCCGTGTAGGGAGAGCCGTACTTCGATCGGGCGAGTGAAGGAGGCGTCGCGTTGCCGTACGTCCTCGGGGTCGACGTGGGCACCACGCGCACCGCGGCGGCCGTGTGCCGGCTGGGCGGCGGCGGGCGCGGCGAGCCCGAGCCGGTCGGCCTGGGCGGCCCCGGCGGCGGGGTGGCGACGACGGTGCAGCTCACCGCGGACGGCACGGTCCTCGTCGGCGAGCCCGGCGACCCCGCGTGGACGGCGACCGGGTTCGCCCGGCGGATCGGGGACCCGGTGCCGCTGGTGCTGGGCCACGAGCGGTGCACGCCCGAGGAGCTGACCGCGCTGCTGGTCAAGTGGGTCGTCAACCAGGTCGCCGCCCGCGAGGGCGAGCACCCGGCGCACGTCGTCGTCACCCACCCGCCCGGCTGGGGCGGGCACGCCAAGGGGCTGCTGCACCGGGCGCTGCGGACCGCCGGCGTCGAGGCGTCCCTCGTGCCCGAACCGGTCGCGGCGGCCGAGAACCACGCGTTCAACCGGCCGTTCACCGGCACCCTCGGGGTGTTCGGCCTGGGTAGCCACGCGTTCTCCTCGGCCGTCGTCGGGAGCGGGTTCGAGCTGGTCGCCGCCGTCGAGGGCGTCGACCAGGACGCGGGCGCCGATTTCGACGACGCGGTGTTCGCGCACGTCCGCGCCTGCCTCGGGCGGGAGCTGGCCGAACCGGACGCCGAGGACCCGAGGGCCCGCGCGCTGTTCGCGCGGCTGCGGCGCGACTGCGAGGCCGCCAAGCGGCTGCTCTCGGGCACCGCGGAGACCTCGATCCCGGTGCACCTGCCGTCCGGGCGGGTGGACGTGCCGCTGACCAGGGCCCGGTTCGAGGAGCTGATCCGGCCGGCGGTCGAGCACGCCGCCGCGCTGCACGCGCGCCTCGCCACCGGCGTGGGAACGACCGTGCTGGTCGGCGGCAGCGCCCGCATCCCGCTGGTCGCCGCGTCGCTGCCCGGCCCGGTGCTGGTGGAGGCCGCGCCGGAGACCTCGGTGGTCAAGGGCGCGGCGCTCGCGGCCCGCCGGCTGGTCGTCGGGCCCGGGTCGGAACCCGAGCCCATCGAGACCTCCGTGATGCTGCGCGACGACGACCCGCTGCTGCGCTTCCCCGTCGGCGGCGCCGACCCGGCCGACGTCGAGTTCACCCCGCCGCCGCCCCGGCCGCCCGTCGACATCCCCCCGCTGGAGCTGCCCGAGCGGCGCTCGGTGAAGCGCGTCGTGCGCGGCCTCGCCCCGATCGGCGGCCACCGCCGCACCCGCAACCACGAGGACGGTCGTTGAACCAGGCCATGATGTCGCCACCGCTGCTGTCCGGGCAGGTCAAGGGGGTGCTGGAGGAGATCGCGTCCGGCGTCGCCGTGCGGCTCGGCGTCGTCGCCCCCGGCGGGTACGGCAAGAGCGCGGTGCTGCGGGAGTTCGCGCGGGCGTTCGAGGACGCGGGCGTGGAGGCGGTCGTCGTGGACGACGCGCACCTGCTGCCCGAGGGCGAGCTGCTGGAGCTGCGCGCCGCGGTCGAGCGGGGCGACCGGCCGGTCGTCGTGGCCCACCGGCCGTGGCCGAGGCCGCGGGCGCTGGCGGCGCTGGCCGAGTCGCTGGGGCGGGTCCGGCCCGCGCTGATGCCCGAACCGCTCACGCGCGACGAGGTGCGGGCCGTGCTGCCCGCGCCCGCGCGGGGGCTGGCGGAGTTCGTGCACCGGCAGACCGGCGGCGTGCCGAGGTTCGTGGCGCGGTTGTCCGGGCTCACCGCGCCCGAGGTGCCCGCCGAGGTGATCGCCTCGTTCCGGGCGGACCTGGACTGGCTCGAACCGGACGTGCGGAAGTTCCTGCTGGCCGCCGAGGCCGGGGCCGCGCTGCGGCTGGACCTGCTCGGCGGGCTGCTCGGCCTGGACGGCGACGCGGTCGGCGACGTCATCGAGGCGGCCCGCGCCACCGGCCTGCTCGGGCCCGACGGGGCGCTGCTGCCGATCGCGCGCGCCGCCGTGGCCGCGCTGAGCCGGACCGATCGGCGCATCGCCGTGCGGCAGCGGCTGGCCGAGCTGCAACTGCGCTCCGGCGGCCCGGTGCTGGAGCTGGTGCGCCCCCTGGTCGGGGTCGCGGGCCCGGAGATGGCGGAGGCGTTCCAGGCGGCGGCGGTCGAGGCGCTGCCGTCCGACCCGGCGCTGGCGGCCCGGCTGCTGGCCGCCGTGGGCACGCCCACCGCCGAGGTCGCGGTGCGGCGGGCGGTGGCCTCGGCCATGGCCGGCGACCTCGACGCGGCGCTGCGGCTGGCCGACCAGGTGATCGCCGGGGATTCGGCGCACCGGGGCGCGGCCGCCGAGGTGGCCGCCATCGCGCTGGCGCACCGGGGGCAGCTTGCCCGCAGCACCGAGCTGCACCGGTGGTCCCCGAGCGCCACCTCCGGCGCGTTCGCGGTGATCGGGCAGGTCGGCACGGGGAGGCTGCCGTCCGCCGCGCTGCCGCCCGCCCCGCCGACGATGCTCGACGGCGCGGCCTCGCTGATGGCGCAGGGGGTGGTGGAGTCGGTCACCGGGCCGGCCACGTCGGCGCTGTCCACCCTGGTGCGCGCGACCGGGCTGCTGGAGCCGGCCGGGCGGTCGGTGCTGCTGCCGGACACGCCCGCCGCGCTGGCCGCGCTGGTGGCGCTGCACGGCGGTGAGCTGCCGGTGGCGGAGTCGGTGCTGGACCGGGCGGTGGCGACGTCGCTGGGCGGGGCGCTGATGGTCGTGCGGCACCGGTTGTTGCGGGCGTGGGCCGCGATGCTGCGCGGGAACCTCGGCTCGGCGCGCGAGGCGCTGCTGGCGCTGCGCCGGGCCGGGCGGCCGCTGGAGGCGCGGGACTGGCTGTTCGCGGTGGCGCTGGAGGTCGGGATCGCGCGGCGCGACAGCGACCTGGCGACGTTGAAGCGCACCTGGGAGCAGGCGTGCGAGGCCGTGCTGCGGCACCCGGTCGACCTGTTCGCGTTCCTGCCGCTGGGCGAGTTCGCGGCGGCGGCGGCGCGGCTGCGCGACCAGCACCGGCTGGCCCACCACCTGGGCGCGGCGCGGAACCTGTTGCGGGAGCTGGGTGATCCGCCGCTGTGGGCGGTGCCGCTGCACTGGAGCGCGCTGCACGCGGCGATCATCGCGGAGGAGACGTCGGTGGCCGAGGAGCACGCGGCGTCGCTGGCGGCGTGCGCGTCGCGGAGCCGGTACGCGGCGGTGGTGTCGGCGGCGGCGGAGAGCTGGCTGGACGTGCTGGCGGGCAAGGTCGACGCGGACCGGGTCGAGGGGGCGGCGCGGGGGTTGCACGCGGTGGGGCAGTGGTGGGACGCGTCGCGGTTGGCGGGGCAGGCGGCGATCCGGACGTCCGACCGGCAGGCGATGGTGCGGCTGCTGGACTGCGCGCGGTTGTTGCAGGGGCGGGTCGCGGGGTCCGGTGGTGGTGCGGGGGCCGGTGCGGGGCCGGGGGCCGGGTCGGGGCGCAAGCAGTCGGAACCGGTGGCCGAGTCGGACGCGGGCAAGCTCAGCGACCGGGAGCGCGAGGTGGCGGAGCTGGTCGTGGGCGGGTTGACGTACAAGCAGGTGGGCGACCGGCTGTTCATCTCGGCGAAGACGGTCGAGCACCACGTGGCGCGGATGAGGCAGCGGCTCGGGTGCGGGAGCCGGGCGGAGCTGCTGGAACAACTCCGCCAGATCGTCGGCTGAGGGGCTGCCCGCCATCCCGCCGCGGGGCCGCCGTCCCACTGCCGGCCCGCCACCCGCCGCCGCCCTGCCGCCGCCCCGCCATCCCGCCATCGGCCCGCCATCCATCCCCCCAGCCGGCCACCTGGTCGGTTGATCACTCTAAAGTGATCTTGCGCCATTCGAACAACGGTTCGAACATGGAGTCATGCGAACTCCACCCAGCCTCCACTCCACCACCTCCCACCTGCCGATCCTCGGCTCCGCGACTTTCTCGTCCCCACCTCATTGCTCAAGCGTGCTAAATTTTGCTCATGCGAGCAAAGTCGCTGACCGAGCAGGCCCGTCGAGCGCAGATCGTGGACGCTGCGATCGCCACGCTGGCCGAGCTGGGCTACGGGGCGACGTCGTTCAAGCAGATCGCCGCCCGCGCCGGCCTCAGCAGCACGGGCCTGATCTCGTACCACTTCAAGGGCAAGCAGGAGCTGGTCGACGAGGTCTACGCCGAGGTGCACCGCCGGTTCACCGCGTTCGTGCTGGACCGGGTGGACCGGTCGGGCACCGCGCTGGGCGAGCTGGAGGCGTTCCTCCGGGCCAACCTGCGGTTCATGGCGGCGCACCGGGCCGACACGGTGGCGCTGCTCCAGGTCCGGCCGCACGTCTCCGCCGCGGACAACGCCGACGACGACCACCGCAAGATGGCCGACCTCCTCCGGGAGGGCCGGTCGGCGGGGGAGTTCCGGGAGTTCGACGCGGACGCGATGGCGATCTTCGTCCTGGCCCTGCGCAACGGGGTGCTCGCACGGGCGGCCGATCACGCGGAGGTCGACCTCGACCTCTGTGAACGCGAGCTGATCACCCTGGTGGGGCTCGCCGTGACGAGGGGGTAGGCACATGCGTCGGGGGACGTTGGTCTTGACCGCCGCACTGCTGGCGACGGCGTGCGGCGGCGACGGGGGAGCGCGAGCGGGAGGCGATGTGGTGCGGGCCGATGTGGTGCGGGTCGAGACCGGGGAGGTCCGGGGCACCGCGCACGCCGACCGCGTGGTCTTCCAGGGCATCCCGTACGCCGCGCCGCCGGAGGGGGAGCTCCGGTGGCGGGCACCGGGGCTCCCGCTGCCCTGGGGCGGGGTCCGGGACGCGACCAGGCCGGGCAACCCGTGCCCGCAGGTGGGATCGTCCTATTCGGACACTGCGGCGACGGACGAGGACTGCCTGTTCCTCAACGTCACCACCCCGGGCACCGAGGGCAGCCGGCCGGTCCTGGTGTGGGTGCACGGTGACGGCGCGGTCGGCGCGGGCCACCACTTCGACGCCCGCGCCCTGGCGACCCGGGGCGACGTGGTGGTGGTGACGCTGAACTACCGGCTCGGCGTGTTCGGCGGCTTCGGGCTGCCGGGCCTGGAGGGTTCGGGCACGTTCGGCCTCCAGGACCAGCGGGCCGCGCTGGAGTGGGTGCGGCGCAACGCCGGGAGCTTTGGCGGGGACCCGGGCAACGTCACGCTGTTCGGCGTCTCCTACGGTGCTACCTCGATCGCGGCGCACCTGGTCTCGCCGAAGTCGCGCGGCCTGTTCGACAAGGCCGTGATGCACAGCGGTTTCGCGCTGGCCGACCTGCCCGCCGAGACCTGGTACCCGGAGCTGCCCGCGCTGCCGTGGCTGGGCTGGCGCGACACCGCCGAGGTCCAGGCCGCCGGGCAGGTCGTGGCCGGGGAACTGGGCTGCGCGGACATCGCCTGCCTGCGCGGGCTGCCCGCGGCCCGGGTGGTCGGGCACCCGATGGTGATGAACATCTTCCAGCCCTACGGCTACGGCAACCCCGACCTGCCCGTGGTGCCCGCCGAGGCGCTGGGGGCCGGCGGGTTCGCGCGGGTCCCGGTGCTGACGGGCACCACGCGGGACGAGCACCGCGGCATCGTGGCGACCTTCCGCGGCGAGGTCGGGGCCGAGGACTACCCGCGGCTGCTCGCGCTCGCCTTCGGCGACCGGGCCGCCGAGGTGGAGCGGGAGTACCCGCTCCACGCGTTCGACGACGCGACCCGGGCGTGGGCGACCGTGCTCACGGACCGGGTGTGGGCGAGACCGGCGTTCCGGCAGCACCGGCTGCTGGCCGCGCACACGCCGACGTTCGCGTTCGAGTTCGCCGACCCGGCGGCCTCGGAACTGGGCGCGAGCCACAGCACGGACATCGGGTACCTGTTCCCGGACGAGGAGTTGACCGGTGGTCAACGCGAACTGTCGGAGGTGATGATCGAGTACTGGTCCAACTTCGCCCGCACCGGCGACCCGAACGGCGACGGCCTGCCGGCGTGGCCCGGCTTCGCCGAGGGCGAGCACGTGCAGACGCTCGCGCCGGGCGCGATCACCGGTGTTGACTTCCGGGCGGCGCACCGGCTCGACTTCTGGGAGGACGAGTAGGCGGACCGGGCGGGCTCCCACCCGTTCCGGGGCCGGCCGGCCGGTCCGGAGCGGGGCGGTCCGGGACGGGGTCAGTCGCGCCGGCTCGCGTGCAGCAGGACCAGGCCGATGCCCGCGATGACGAAGTTCTGGAAGGCGGGCGTCAGCCCGTTCCACTCCTTGGACTGCCACATGGCGAACCATTCGCCGCCGATGGCGATGAACCCGGCGCCGAACAGCAGCGCCTGCATGACCCAACCGGTGGACGACAGCCGCCGCGCCAGGTCCTCCCGGCGCCGCAGCCAGGACACCAGGGCCGCGATCAGCACCAGGGCGGTCACCGCTTCCCACAGGATGATCAGCACGTAGGCGGTGGTCACCAGGGTCGGGTTGGTGATGGCGCGCCACGAGGTGTTGGGCGAGCCGAACGTGGTGTCCATCGCGAGCACGTGCCGCACGAACGCGTGGTTGGTCTCGTAGTCGGTGATGTTGCCGAACACCACGAGAGCCATGTAGAGCGCGGTGACGCCGGTCAGCGCCGCGATCGCGGTCTGCGGGCTCCCCACCCGGGCGAGAAAACGCATGTAGCGCAACATAGCCAGAATCCGCCGGAAGTCCACGGGGTTGTCGGCGGACGACCCGCTACCCGCCACCCGCCGCCTGGTGCCCGCCGCAGCTCCCGCCCGCCGCTGGCCGCCCGCCGCTGGCTGCTGACTCACCGCCCGGCAGCCCGCCTCACCGCCCGGCAGCCCGCCTCACCGCCCGGCAGCCCGCCTCACCGCCCGGCAGCCCGCCTCACCGCCCGCCCCCCGCAGTCAGCCGTCCGGAAACCGGCCCGCCGGTCGTCTGCCACCCGCCACCCAAGCCCGGTCCTCGCCAAGCCCGGTCCTCGCCCAAGCCCTGCCCTCACCCGAGCCCGGTCCTCCCCGTCCCCCGAGCCCTGCCCCACCCGCCGGCGGGACACCACTCCCCACCCAGCGCGAGCCGCCCACCCCGATCCCGCGAGAGCATCACGAGCAGGGCGGCTCGTACTCCAACTGCGGCAGGTGCTCGCGCCACAGCTCCTCGGTCAGCGTCCCCCGGGTCTTGGCGCAGATCCGCTGGATCACGTGGTCGAGCGAGAGGTCCCACAACCGCACCGTGCCGTCCGTGCTGGCGGACGCTATCGTGGTGGCCCGACCCGGGCCGAACGCGATGCCGCGCAGCGGACCCTCGTGCCCGCCCAGCACGTCCCCGAGCGACGAGGGCCGCTGGGGGTTGCGCACGTCCCACAGCCGGATCGTGCGGTCCTCGCCCCCGGCGGCCAGGTACTGCCCGTCGGCGCTGAAGTCGACCGTGACCGCGCCCTCGACGTGCCCGGTGAGCGGCACGCCGATCGGCTTGACCCGGTTCGGCGTGCCCAGGTCCCACAGCCTGATGGTCTTGTCGTCGCTGGCGGTGGCCAGCACCTTCCCGTCCGGGCTGACGTCGCCCGCGCGCACCGCGCCGCTGTGCCCGCGCAGCGGCTGCCCGATCGGCTGGGCGGCGTCCGGGTCGGTGGCGTTCCACAGCCGCACGGTCTGGTCCGCGCCGCCGGTGATGAGCGTCCGGCCGTTCCGGGTGAACCCGGCGTAGTAGACGTAGCCCTCGTGGCCGACGAGCGGGTCCCCGAGGCGTTCGGGGTGCTCGCGGTCGCTGATGTCCCACAGCTGCACGGACTCGTCGTCGTGCCCGGTCACCAGCACCTCCCCGTCCGGGCGCAGCGCCACCGGCGAGCTGTACCGGGTGCCGACCTCGATCGGGCCGCCCAGCGGCCGGGGCCGGTCGGGGTCGGTGAGGTCCCACAGCCGCACGACCTTGTCGCTCGCGCTGACCAGCGTCCGCCCGTCGTCGCTCAGCGCCAGCGCCCACACGGCCGCGCCGTGCCGGACGGCGGCGGTGGCGCGTGGCGAGCCCGGCTCCCGGACGTCCCACACCCGGATCACCTCGTCCTCGGCGGCCGTCACCAGCCGCCGGCCGTCCGGGGTGAACCGGGGGTCGGTGGTGCCGGCGGAGTGCCCGACCAGCACCCCGCCCGGCATCGACCACAGCCGCACGGCCGAGTCGTGGCTGCCGGTGGCCAGCGTGCGGCCGTCGGGGCTGAAGCCGACCGCGTACACGGTGCCGTTGCGGCCGGTCAGGGGCGGACCCAGGGAGCGCGGGCGGGCCGGGTCGGTGATGTTCCACAGCCGGGTGGTGCCGTCGGCGCCGGAGGAGGCCAGCACCCGGCCGCCGGGGGCGAAGCCGACCGACCACACGCCGCCGGTGTGGCCGGGGAGCGGGCGCCCGAGCGGGGTCGGGGCGGTCGGGTCGGTCACGTCGAACAGCCGCACGGTCCAGTCCTCGCTGCCCGCCGCCAGCACCCGGCCGTCGGGGCTGAACGCGACGGAGTGCACGTCGTCGTCGAACCCGGTGATCGGCGTGCCGAGCAGCCGGGGCGCGGTGCGGTCCCGCACGTCGAACAGCGCGATCGCGTCGTCGTCGCCCGCGGTGGCCAGGAGGGTCCCGTCGGGGCTGAACATGACCGAGCGCACCTGCCCGGTGTGCGCGCGCAGCGGCTCGCCCAGCCGCTCGGGGTGCGCCGGGTCGGTCACGTCCCAGAGCTGCGCGGTGTGGTCGGCGTTGGCGGTGACCAGCGTCCTGGAGTCCGGGGTGAACGCCAGCAGGTAGATGGTGTCGTGGTCGCGGCCCAGCGGCTCGCCCAGGGAGCGCGGCCGGGCCGGGTCGCTGACGTCCCACAGCAGCAGGGTGCGGTCGTTGCCTGCGGTGGCGAGGGTCTTGCCGTCCGGGCTGAACACGGCCGACGACACCCAGCTGCGGTGCCCCGGCAGCGGCGAGCCGAGCGGCCGGGGGTGATCGGGGTCGCGCAGGTCCCACAGCCGCACGGTCTGGTCGTAGCTGGCCGTGGCGAGCGTCCTGCCGTCGGGGGAGAACGACGTCAGGTACACCGGGCCGGTGTGCCCGGTGAGCACCGTGGCCAGCGGCGCGGTCTGCGTGGACAGCAGGCGGGTGCGCACCTCGGCGTCGTCCGGGCGCATCCGGTGGGCGGCCAGGTCGAACAGCGCCGACAGCGACGGGTCGCTCTCCTCCAACCGGTCGGCCTCGGCCACGACCTGCCGGAACACCGCGTCGTCGCGCTGCCGCACGGCCACCACGGCGGCGGTGGCGGCGATGAGCGCGAGCACGACGACGAACGCGACCGCCGCGCGCACCGCCCACGCGGCCCGCCTGCGGTGCTGCGTGGACACGGCGAGGAAGTCCCGGGCGGTGCCGGTGAGCCCGCCGGGTCCGGCGGCGCCCGCCCAGTGCCGGGCGGTCTCCAGCCGCGCGCCCCGGTAGAGCAGGGACGAGTCGCGGTCCTGCGCCGCCCACGCCGCCGCGTCCTCCTCCAGCCGCTGCCGCAGCAGCTGGCCCTCGCGGTCCTGGTCGATCCAGCCGCGCAGCCGCGGCCACGCCTGGAGCAGCGCCTCGTGGGTGAGCTCCACCGAGCCCGCGTCGAGGGTGACCAGGCGGGCGCGGGCCAGCGTCTCCAGCGCCTGCTCGCCCGCGGTCCGGTTGGCGGTCTGCTCGACCAGCTCGTGCCGGGTGGAGCGGCGGCGCGTGTCCTGGGTGTCCTCACCGACGCGGACCAGGCGCAGCAGCAGCGGCCGGGCGGCCTGTTGGGCCTCGGGCGCCAGGTCGGCCCACGCGCGTTCGGCGGTGGCCGCGACCGCGCCCTGGATGCCGCCCGCCGACCGGTAGCCCGCGATGGTCAGCTTGCCCGCCTGCCGCCGCTGCCAGGTGGCCAGCAGGGCGTGGGAGAGCAGCGGCAGCGCGCCCGCGTCGTAGGCGTCCTGGCGGGTGCGCGACGGCGACCGGTTGCTGCGCACGCCCAGGTCGCGCAGCATCAGCTCGACCAGGCCCGGCTCCAGTTGCAGCCCCGCCGCCCTCGCCGGCCGCGACACCGCCTCGCGCAGCTCGGCCGAGGTCATCGGGCCCAGCACCATCTGCCGGTCCTGGAGCGCGTCGGCCAGCTCCGGGAACGCCAGGCAGCGGCCGTAGAAGTCGGCCCGCACGCCCACCAGCACCAGCGCGGCCGGCTCGCCGCCGGGGACCGCGGGCGTGCTCGCCACGTGCAGCGCCTGCACGAACACCCGCACCCGGTTCTCGTCCCGCGTGAGCGTGAACGCCTCCTCGAACTGGTCGACCACCACCACGACCCGGTCGCCGCCGTGCCGCGCGGCGTACGCGGCGAACGCGGCCCGGATCTGCCCGGCGAACCGCATCACCCCCAGCAGCGTCTGCCCCAGGAACGTGTCCGGGGCCGGTCCGCCCGCCCCCGGGTCCCGCTCCACCCGGCCCGGGCCGAGCGCCAGGGCCAGCACGTCGGCCAGCTCCGGGACCTGCCGGACGAGTTCCCCGATCGGGTCCGCGCCGGGCGTGACGACCACCGCGGGCCATTTACCGGAACCGTCCACGGCCAACTCGCCCGAGCGCACCGCCGGAATGACGCCCGCGCGCACCAGTGACGATTTCCCGGCGCCCGAAGCGCCGACCAGCATCACGATTCCACCGGATTCCGCGGCGTTGCCCAACCGCGACACCAATGCGGCGGTGCTGCGTTCCCGGCCGAAGAACCAACTCGAATCCTCGGACTGGAACGCGGCCAGTCCCCGGTAGGGGCACACGCCGATCTCGTCGGAGCTGGGCGGCTCCTCGTCCTCGGTCGGCGACGCCGGGCTGGCCAGCGCCTCCTCCCACAGCGCCCGCCACGCGTCGAGGTCGTACAGGTCGGGCGCGGGCGGCTGCGGGCGGATCTTGCGCGCCTCCCCGATGAGGATCTCCAGGACTACCGAGAGTGCCGAGAACCGCGCCGGCACGTTGCGCCCGCGACGCCAGTCGCTGACCCGCTGGGCGCTCGCCCGGACCGGCCTGCCCCGCTCGTCGGTGCGCCTGGCCCGGCCCACCGACTCGGTCACCCGCTTGAGCGGCGGGTCACCCGCCTCGGCGTAGAGCAGGGCGAACCGCTCCGCGAACAGGGCCCGGGGACCCGAACCCCGGCCGGAAGCAGTCATCCGCGGCGAGCCTCCTCGGGCCGTTCTTCCGGACCGGAAAACCGGTGTGAGCGCGTGAACAGGTCTTTTGTGGACCGGTGGAGCAGCAGGCGGTCCACCCTAACCAGTTCCGGTGCCAAGCTGGCCCGGACGTTGCCGGTGACGTCACGGATGTGGTGCGGAGGTACCGGTCGAAGTGGTTCTGCAGGCAACCGACGCCCCTGGCGGCGCGGCCCCGGTTGAGGAGTCCTGGGGGTCTTCTCAACGGTGCGCGCCCAGCGGCCGCGGTCGGTGGAACGGCGCGGCGACCCGCCATGCCGACCGCGGTTGACGGCGATCCGACCGGCGCGCCGCCGGTCACGGCCCGTGAGGACCGGGGACTCCCCGGTGAAGCACGGGTCTGCCCGATCCTGCGGACCGCCGCCGACGCCCACGGCCGGGACCGGGCCGAGGTGAGGCTGGACCTGCTCGCCCGACTGGTCACCCCGCCGCGCGGCTGACCGCGTCCCTCCTCCCGGTCCGACCGGGCGGACGCGCACCGCGCGGTTCGGCTCGGCCCGGCAACCCGATGTCGCTTTTCCGCCGGCCAACGGCCCGCCGTTGACGGATGCTGGTGCGGTGCACGAAGACGCGGAACGCTGTGCCCGAGCCGTCCGGTCCAAGGATTCCCGGTTCGACGGCTGGTTCTTCACGGCGGTGCTCACCACCGGTGTCTATTGTCGGCCGAGTTGTCCGGTGGCGCCGCCCAAGGTCGAGAACATGCGCTTCTACCCGAGTGCCGCGGCGGCGCAACAAGCGGGATTCCGGGCGTGCAAGAGGTGCCACCCCGACGCCTCTCCCGGCTCGCCGCTGTGGAGCCACCGCGCGGACGCCGTGGCCAAGGCGATGCGGATGATCGCCGACGGCGTGGTCGACCGCGCGGGCGTGCCCGGCCTGGCCCGCGCCCTCGGCTACAGCGTCCGCCAGCTCGAACGGCTGCTGCTCGCCGAGCTGGGCGCGGGACCCCTGGCGCTGGCCAGGGCGCAGCGCGCGCAGACCGCCCGGCTGCTCGTCGAGACCACCTCGCTGCCGATGGCCGAGGTCGCGGCGGCCTCCGGGTTCGCCAGCGTGCGCGCGTTCAACGAGACGGTGCGCGAGGTCTTCGCCCTGTCGCCGACCGACCTGCGCGCCCGCCGGGGCCCCGCCCCGGACACGCCCGGCGTGCTGTCGCTGCGGCTGCCCTTCCGGGCGCCGCTGTGCCCGGACAACCTGTTCGGCCACCTGGCCGCGACCGGCGTGCCCGGCGTGGAGGAGTGGCGCGACGGCGCGTACCGGCGCACGCTGCGCCTGCCGCACGGGCACGGCGTGGTCTCGCTGAGCCCGCGACCGGACCACGTGGCGTGCCGGCTGTCGCTGAGCGACCTGCGCGACCTGTCGATCGCCATCGCCCGCTGCCGCCGGCTGCTGGACCTCGACGCCGACCCGGTCGCGGTCGACGAACAGCTGGGCGCCGACCCGCTGCTGGCGCCCCTGGTCGCCCGCGCCCCTGGTCGCCGCGTGCCCGGCACGGTCGACGCCGACGAGTTCGCCGTGCGGGCCCTGCTGGGGCAGCAGGTCTCCACCGCCGCCGCCCGCACCCACGCGGCCCGGCTGGTCCGGGCGGTGGGCGACCCGGTCGAGGACGTCGGCCTCACCCACCTGTTCCCCACCCCCGGGGCGCTGGCCGAGCTGGACCCGGCCGTGCTCGCCGTGCCGGGGTCGCGCCGCACCGCGTTCCGGGCCCTGGTCACCGCCCTGGCCGACGGCTCGCTCGACCTGGGCGTCGGCGCCGACCGGGACCGCGCCCGCGCGGACCTGCTCGCGCTGCCCGGCTTCGGGCCGTGGACCGTCGAGGTGATCGCCATGCGCGCGCTGGGCGACCCCGACGCGTTCATCCCCACCGACCTGGGCATCCGGGTCGCCGCCCGCGACCTCGGACTGCCCGGCACCCCCGCCGCCCTCGTGCGGCGGGCTCGGGCGTGGCGCCCCTGGCGGGCCTACGCCGTCCAGCACCTCTGGGCGACCGGTGACCACGCGGTCAACCGGATGCCCGCGTGACAGGAGGAGATCGATGACCCACACCGTGGTCGACAGCCCCGTCGGCCCGCTGACGCTGGTCGCGCACCGCGACGCGCTGTCCGGCGTCTACATGACCGACCAGCGGCACCGGCCGGCGCAGGAGACGTTCGGCCCGGAGGACCCCGCGCCCTTCGGCCGGGCGATCGGGCAGCTGGCGGAGTACTTCGCCGGTGAGCGCACGGTGTTCGACCTGGAGCTGGACCTGATCGGCACGCCGTTCCAGCGGACGGTGTGGCAGGCGCTGTGCGGGATCCCCTACGGGGAGACCGTGTCGTACGGGGAGCTGGCGGCGCTGCTCGGCCGGCCGTCGGCGGCGCGCGCGGTCGGGTTGGCCAACGGGAAGAACCCGGTCGGCATCGTGGTGCCGTGCCACCGCGTCGTCGGTTCGACCGGCGGCCTCACCGGGTACGGCGGCGGGCTGGCGCGCAAGCGGCAGCTGCTCGACTTCGAGCGCGGCGCGGAGGAGGACCGACTGCCGCTCTGAGCCGGGCAGGCCGGCCCTTCTGCGGGTGGGGCGGCCTCCCAGGTGGGGCCGCCCCTCTCCACGTAGGGCCACCCCTTTCCACGTAGGGCCACCCCTTTCCCCAAGCGGGCCACCCTCTCCAGCCCTGCGCCGACAACAAAGTTTGTCTTGACAACTCAAGTTGTCGGTGCGAGGGTTCCCCCATGCTTGACGTGGCAGTGATCGAGGACCCGGCGACCGCCGAGGTCACGCTGGACCCGGTACGGGTGAGGCTGCTGGCCGAACTCGTCGAACCGGGTTCGGCCACCACGCTGGCGGCCAAGGTGGGGCTGCCGCGGCAGAAGGTCAACTACCACCTGCGCACACTGGAGCAGCACGGCCTGGTCGAACTGGCCGAGGAACGCCGCAGGGGCAACATGACCGAGCGGGTCATGCGCGCCACCGCCGCGTCCTACGTCATCTCGCCCGTCGCGCTGGCCGCCGTGCAGCCCGATCCCGCGCGCTCACCCGACCGGCTGTCCGCGCGCTGGCTGCTGGCCGTCGCCGCCCGCACGGTCCGCGACGTCGGACACCTCATCACCGGCGCGACCAAGGCGGGGAAGCGGGTCGCCACCTTCGCGCTCGACGGCGAGGTCCGCTTCGCCTCCGCGGCCGAACGCGCGGCGTTCGCCGAGGAACTCGCGGCCGCCGTCACCGGCCTGGTCGCCAAGTACCACGACGAGTCGGCGGAGGGCGGGCGCGCGCACCGCGTCGTCGTCGCCGTCCACCCCGGCATCCCCCAGGAGTGACGATGGGCCACGCGTTCGAGAGTTCCGACGAGGTCGAGCTGGCCGACGTGACGCCGGAGCAGGTCTGGGAGGCGATCGCCACCGGACCCGGCCTGGACTCCTGGTTCATGGGCGGCAACGAGGTCGAGCCCGGCACCGCGGTGCGGCAGGCGTTCGGCGGGTACGAGCCCAGCCACCCCGTCACCGCCTGGGAACCGGGCAAGCGCCTCGCCTACGGCGGCGACCAGGCCCCCGACGGCCGGTTCATCGCCTACGAGTTCCTGATCGAGGGGCGCGACCGGGGCAGCACCGTGCTGCGCATGGTCACCAGCGGCTTCCTGCCCGGCGACGACTGGGCGGACGAGTTCGAGGCCATGGGGGTCGGCGGCGAGATGTTCCGGTGGACGCTCGTCACCTACCTGCGCCACTTCACCGGCCGCACCGCCCGCCCGGTCACCGCCTTCGGCCCGCCGGTCGACGACTGGCCCGCGACGTGGACCGGCCTGGGCCGCCGCCTCGGCCTGGACCGCGCGCCGCGCACCGGGGACGAGGTCACCCTCGACGGTGTCCCCGGCACCGTGTACTTCGCCAACTCCCAGACCGCGGGCGTCCGCACGTCCGACGCGATGTACCGGTTCTTCCGCGGCCGGCCCGGCGGGTTGGTCGCCATGCACCACGTGTTCGCCGGGGACGACCGCGACGAGCGCGCCTGGGCGGACTGGTTGACCGACCTGTCCTGACCGCGCGCCATGCCCCTTGGACACGTCCGGGGGACGCTGGTCGAACGCGCGCCGGCCGGCCCTGCTCGTGCTCGCCGGCCGTGCTCGTGCTCGCCGGCCGTGCGCGCCCGCCGGTCGAGCCCGCGCCCGCCGAGCCCGCACCCATCAGCCAAGCCCGCGCCCGCCGGTCATCGCGCCGGCAGGCGTGTCGTCGCCCGCTCCGGCCCCAGTCCCGGGCGCCGGGTCCCCCTTCGTGGTCCGCTCGTGGTCCGCGAGACCGCACCCCGACCAGCTTGAGGAGAACCGAGCAAGATGACGCACGTCGTGTCCGCGGACGGCACCAGGATCGCGTACAGCAGGACCGGGTCGGGCCCGGCGCTGATCATCGTGGACGGCGCCATGTGCTACCGCGAGTTCGGCCCGGCCACCGAGCTGGCGAAGGCCCTGTCGTCCGACTTCACCGTCTACACCTACGACCGGCGGGGCCGGGGCGAGAGCGGTGACGCGGGGCCGTACGACGTCGGGCGCGAGGTCGAGGACATCGCCGCGCTGATCGAGGAGGCCGGCGGCACCGCCCACCTGTTCGGCATGTCGTCGGGCGGGACGCTGGTGGCCGAGGCGGTCCACCGCGGCGTCGCGGCGGAGCGGGTGGCGATCTACGAGTCGCCCATGATCATCGACGACACCCACCGGCCGATGGAACCCGACTTCCCGGCGCGGGTGGCCCAGGCCATCGCGGAGGAGCGCCGGGGCGACGCCGTGAAGCTGTTCATGCGCTACGTCGGCACGCCCGGGTTCTTCGTCGTGGCGCTCCAGCTCATGCCGCCGTGGAAGAAGCTCAAGGGGGTGGCCCACACGCTGCCGAACGACCTGGCCGTGGTGGGCGAGTACCAGCACGGCACCCCGCCGCCCGCGGGGCGGTGGTCGGGGGCGGCGGTGCCCGCGCTGGTGATCGCGGGCGGGAAGAGCCCGGAGTACATGCGCAACGCCCAGCGGTACCTGGCTTCGGCGCTGCCGAAGGGCGAGCTGGTCGTCCTACCGGGACAGACGCACATGGTGAAGGCCAAGGTCACGGCCCCGGTGCTGACCGGCTTCTTCACCGGCTGACCGTCCCCACCGGCCCCTGGTCACCGCGCCGCTCGGCTCATCCTCGGCCCGCTGCTCGGCTCATCCTCGGCTCACCTCGCGGCGACAGCCCGTCCTCCGCAACCCGCTCCCCGCACCCGTCCACCCCCACCCAACTCGACCACCCCACCCAACTCAACCACCCCGGCCGGGCAACCACCCCGTCGTCACGCGCACCGCCCCGTCGTCACGCGCACCGCCCCGTCGGCCCGAAGCCCCGTCGGCCCGGAGCGGGGTGGTCGCTCGGCCGTCGATTTCTCCTCTACCGATGATCGGGAACACCGTTTCCGTACATCATCCGGCGATATTCACTCGATCGTGTAGCGGCAGACCCCACGGACAGCCTCGTGCCCTCCCCGCGGCGCACGAGGCTACCGAAGATCGTCAGGGCTTGCGCCCCACCGCGCCCGCGATGCAGTAGCTCACCGCGTCCAGTTCCTTCAACCGCGGCCCGTCCGGCCACCACTCCGCGCAGATCGCGATCCCCGGGTCCACCAGCTCCAACCCGTGGAACAGCCCCTCCAGCTCGCGCATGGTCGCGAACCGCCCGCTCCCCATCGGCGAGTGCAGGAACGTCTCCTCCATCCGCCGCGCGATGGCCGAGTGCTCCTCGGTTTCCGGGTCGAGGAAGTGCGAGATGCCGACGAACGACCCGGACGGCAGGGCCTCGACGTACTCGGCCATGATCTCCGCCGACGTCGGCGAGGTGCCGTTGTAGTGGTGCAGCGTCCCCATCTGGAAGAACGCCACCGGCTCGGAGAAGTCGATGTGCTTGCGCACCACCGGGTCGTTCAGGATCTCCTGCGGCGTGAAGATGTCCGCCGCCGAGAAGTGGGTCTGGTCGTTCTCCTCCAGCAGCGCCCGGCCGTGCGCCAGCACCACGGGGTCGTTGTCCACGTACACGACTCGTACATCCGGGTTGATCCGCTGCGCCACCTGGTGGGTGTTCTCGGCGGTGGGCAGGCCCGAGCCGCAGTCGAGGAACTGCGTGATCCCCGTTTGGCTCGCGACGAAACGGGTGGCGCGGATGAGGAAGTTGCGGTTGTCCACGGCCAGCGTCGCCGCCTCCGGAGCGACCTGCTGGACCCGCCGCAGAACCTCGCGGTCGATCTCGTAATTGTCCTTGCCGTTGAGGAAGGCGTCGTAAACCCTGGCGATGCTGGCTTTGGTGGTGTCGATGTAGACGGGGGTGGCGGCGTCCGAGGACGTACCCGACATTGTGATGACCTCGCATAATGGGGGGAGAAGGGCGATGTTTCCGTGCACCGCGTCACAGTCCGCTCAGCGTAAGCGTATGGGCCCATCGCGTGAGCGGACCGCGTACGTCTGGCGCGACAAGATCGGGGGTGTACGTTCAGTGACGATGCGAGTTGGCCCCGTTCGGGCGCAACCGCTGTTCGGGTGGACGGCTCCGGGTGGGCGTCGACCGGCAGTGGGCCGGGAGTGGTTCAGGGGCATGACGGTCGGGAGGTGCCACGGTGGTCACGGGTGAGCCGACCCCCGAGCGGGAGAGCGGGCCGACCGCGCTGCGGATCGTGCTCGGCGCGCAGCTGCGCAGGCTCCGCGAGGCGGCCGAGATCAGCCGCGCGGACGCCGGCTACGCGATCCGCGGCTCGGAGTCGAAGATCAGCCGCATGGAGCTGGGCCGCGTCGGGCTCAAGGAGCGCGACGTGAACGACCTGCTCACGATGTACGGGGTGACCGAGGACGAGGTCCGCGCGAAGTTCCTCGACATGGTCCGCCGCTCGAACTCGCCGGGCTGGTGGCACCGCTACTCCGACCTGATGCCCGACTGGTTCCAGGACTACGTCGGCCTGGAGGAGGCGGCCTCGCGCATCCTCACCTACGAGACGCAGTTCATCCCGGGCCTGCTCCAGACCGAGGACTACGCCATGGCGATCGCCAGCCACGGCCGTCCCGAGCTGGCGGGTCCCGCGGTGAAGCGGCGGGTGGCGCTGCGGATGCAGCGGCAGAAGATCCTCCAGCGGCCGGGCGCCCCGCGGCTGTGGGCGGTGATCGACGAGTCGGTGCTCCACCGGCCCATCGGCGGGCGGCGCGTGCTGTTGGCGCAGGTCGAGCACTTGCTGAGCGTGACCAGGGAAAGTTCGATCACCCTCCAGGTGGTTCCCTACCAGCTGAGCGGCTACGCGGCGGAGGGCGCCTTCACGATGCTGCGCTTCGGGGAGCCCGACCTGCCGGACATCGTGTACCTCGAACACCTCGCCGGTGCCCTCTACCTGGACAAACTGGATGAGCTGGAGGTCTACAGCCGGGTGTTCGACCGGCTCACCGTGGACGCGGAGACCCCCGACCGCAGCAGGCAACTGCTGAGCAAGATCCGAGCGGACCTGTAGCCCTTCGTCCGTACGGGGGAAGTTCGCGCTCTGCATCTGCACGTGCATTTACCCGTGCGCGGGCCGGTGCTACGGTCCGTGCACAGTCGAATGCACGTGCAGATGCATCACCGCGACGACGCGTCGTCCGGGGTTGGAGGGTGATGTCGATGACCGCCGAGGTCCACAACGGTATGTCCGCTGCCGATCTCGCCGGTGTGGCGTGGCGCAAGAGCGCCCGCAGCGGCGCGCTCGGCAACTGCGTCGAACTCGCCGCGCTGATCGACGGCTCGGTCGCGATGCGCAACTCCCGCTTCCCCGAGGGCCCCGCCCTGGTCTACACCAGGGCGGAGATCGCGGCCTTCGTGGCCGGGGCCAGGGACGGGGAGTTCGATGACCTCGTGGGCTGACCAGACGGCCAACCGCACGTCCCGCCAACTGCGAGAACTCATCGCACGCGGTTTCCAGTTCCTCCACCCCCGGGACGCCCGGGGTGAGATCGCGGCGGTGGTCGGCGTCCGCGCCCACGACGCGGTGATCGACGTCGTGCGGCTGCACACGGCCGACGACGCGATCGCGATGCGGATGCCCGCCGACGAGGTGAACGTCCTGGCGCCCAGCCGTTTCTCCTGGCGCGCGCACGGCCCCGCGACGAACGTGCTCGACGAGCTGCTCGACCTGCCCGATGACCGGATCGCGTGACCGACCCGCTTCCCCCGCGGTTCGGACCGCCCGACGATGTCCCGTCCGCGTCCGCGGTGGTGGACGGGTGAGGGACCACCCGGTCCCTCTTCGGCGAACCTGACCTGGAGACGCAGCGGGAGTCGGCCGCGCCCACGTCGACACCACGCTCGGAGCGCAACTCCGTGTTCGTCGCGTTCGGTGCGGGGACCGAGGTCGGCTTCGGTCCCCGCACCGGCCAAACCCCGCGACCGCCGGCTCCCGGGGCCGCCGCAACCCGCGCGGCACCACGGCCAGGCCGCGCCGGAACTCCGCGCCCAGCCCCGTCATCGCGGCGGTGCCCGGCCCGGGTCAGCACCCCCGGCACGGCCTCGGACCAGCGCAGCACGCTCGGGCACCGGCGCCGGTGCGCCGTGGTCAGCGGCACCGCGTTGGGGTGCTTCCCCACCGCCGCGCGCACCCGCTCCACCAGCACCGCGACCTGCTCGTCCCACAACGCGTGCGGGGTGGTGAGGTGTCCACTTCGGACAGCACGAGTTCCGCGGCGAGCGCTTCCGGCTCGCCCCGGTCGGCCACGTACCGGTAGAGCGACATCCTCGGCCCGCTGCCCGACCCGCCGGGAGGTCGGCTCGGGCTGCCGGCGGACTTCCTCATCTCCCCCGACGGGCGGATCGTCGCGGAGAAGCGCGGGCAGCACGCCCACGACCAGTGGACCGTGGACGAACTGCTCGCTCATGCACAGGCGCTGACCAGGTAAGACCCAGTTGTCCACAGGTCTGTCCCCAGGTGTGGACGGATCGAACAGGCGTTCGAGAAGATGGTGGGGGCCACCGGCGGTCCGGACGGCGCCGGGGCGCTCATCCGACCAGGCGTCGGAGCCGGTCGGGGTCGCGCAGCGGGCGGCCGTGGCCGAACAGCACCAGCTTCGGCCGCAGCTCCGCGAGCCGGCGCATGGACTCGCGGTTGCGCTCGACGTCGTGGGTGAGGAATCGGGGCGGCGGCGCGGGGCGCAGCACGTTGAAGAACACGTCGCCGCAGATCAGCACGCCGTCGTGGTCGCGCCACAGGGCGATGTGGCCGGGGGAGTGGCCGGGCGCGTCCAGCACGGTGAACCCGGCGACCTCGTCGCCCTCGACCAGGCCCCGGGCGACCGGGTGCGGGTCGGGCATCGGCATCTTCGCCAGCAGTGCGGGGAGCAGGCCCGGCGCGGGCACCGGGCGGGCGTCCTGGATCGCCTCGACGTCGCGGCTGCCTGCCCACAGCGGCACGTCGTACCGCTCGCACAGCGCGTGGCTGGAGCCGAAGTGGTCGGGGTGGGCGTGCGTCACGACGTGGGCGGCGAGCCGGCGGCCGTCGAGCTGGCGCGCGATCCGCTTGCGGGCGGCGGGCGTGCCCGCGTCCACCAGCACGTCCTCGACCAGGTAGGCGTTCATCATGTGCGGAGGCCGACCAAGCAGCTGGTGGACTCCGGGGGCCAGGGGGCGCACGCCCGGGATCGTAGCGCCGCCCGGCGCCGTCCGGACCGCTCGACGCGGCGGTTCCGGTGGCGCGGCCCGCGGGCCGGGTCGTGGAAATGGCGCTTCTCGATCGGGTGAGGGGCGGGGAGCGGTCGCCGGGCCGGCGGGTTTTCGGCCGGGCCCGGCGCCGGCGCTTCCCGTCGAGTGGAATAAAGCTGGTCGGACCGGATCCGCCGAGAATTGACCGGTGGTCCACTCGGATCGCCCGCTCCACCATTCGTGAACTGGGCTTATCATTTCCCCGTCACCGGTGGCGAATCCGCACAAATGCGGGTGACCCGGGTGGAGCAGCTCTCCGTCCCGGGCAGCCCGGTCCGGGCACTCTGGGTAAAGAGAAGAGAACTGCCATCTGACTTCACTTCGTTGAACTATTGCCAAGGTGGTGTTCTTCGTGGATGCTTCCCGCCATGGATTTTCGGCCTCTGCCGCCGGGTCAATGGGTGCCGGTCCCCCACCAGCCCGGCGTTCCGGGGGAACTCCTCCGCGAAGGCGCCTACCTCCCACCGCCGCTGCCCTCGGACCTGCGGCTGCCCGTGTCGACCTACCGCGCCTGCGCCGACGCCGAGCACGCGCTCGGCAGGCTCGACGAGGCGGCGGACCGGCTCGGCGCGCGCTCCGCGCTCGTGCGGGCGACGCAGGTGCGCGACGCGAACAGCTCGGCCGGCCTGGCCGGGATCGCGGTGGGCCTGCGCGAGGCGTTCGCGGTGGACCTGCTGGCCTCCCGGGGCGCGGCGCCGCTGGAGGGCACCGCCCACGAGGCCGTCGCGCCCTACCGGCGGGCCTACGAGCACGGCGTCGGGCGGGTCCGCCCCGACGAGCCCACCGACGTCGCGCTGGTCGGGCAGATGGCCGCGATCATGGCCGGCCGCTCCCCGGACCGGCCCGGGGACGTGCTGCGCGACGCGCCGGGCCGGCTGGGCGCCGGGCCGGAGGGCGCCTACCTGCTCACGGCCACCGGCGCCCACCTGGTCGGGTCGCTGGAGCAGTGGTCGACGTGGTCGCGGGAGGAGGACGGGCAGCCCCGCAGCGCGCGGATCGCCATCGCGCACTACCAGCTGGAGGTGCTGCAACCCTTCCCGACCGCCAACGGGCACGTCGCGCGCCTGTTCTCGCTGCTGGAGCTCGTGCGCACCGGCCTGCTGCGCGACCAGGTCCTGCCGCTGTCGGTGTGGCTGGACGACGCCATGCCCGACTACCGGCGGCAGCTGCGCGCGGTGGTCGACACCGGGCTGGTCCACCGCTGGGTCGAGTTCTTCACCACCGGCCTGCGCGAGCAGGCGCTCGCCCAGCTGCGCCTGATCGACCACCTGGAGGCGCTCGCCGCCGACTACGCCCGCCGGCTACCCGACAAGGGCAGGCTCCCGCGCGTGGCCGCCGAGCTGATCGGCTTCCCGGTGGTCGACCACCCCGGGCTGTGCGAGCGGCACGGCGTGAGCAAGAGGGCCGCCGCCGACCTGACCAACCGGCTCGTCGAGCTCGGCATCCTGGTCCCGTGGGAGTTCCGCGGCTACCGCCGGGTGTTCCTCTGCCGGGACGTGCTCGACCTGCTCGCCGACCACCCGGACACCACCGCCGCGTTCTGACCCCGCGACCACCAGGGACCACACCGAAGTGATGAACGAGCCCGATGGACCCCCGACCCGCCCCTGCCGCCGCCCGGCCTGCCACCGGGCCCGCTGCCGCCGGTCGCGCCACCGCTCCGGGGGCCCGGCCGGGCCCCGGTTCGCCACCGGCCTGCTGATCCAGGTCGTCCTGGCGCTGGTCACCCTGTTCCGGGAGTGAGCTCCAGCTCCGCCGCCAGGTCGCGCACCCGCTGCGCGGCCGCGTCGTCCACGCCGATCAGCAGGGCCAGCGCCCGGTTGAACGCGCGGTGGGCGGCCGCCCGGTCGCCGGAGAGCCACAGCGCCCGCCCCAGCGGGGCCAGCGCCGCGGCCCGGTCGGCGGCGTTCGCCCCGGCGCCGGCCGCCGCGCCGACCTTCGAGCCGACCGCCGACCCCGTCCCTGTGACCGTCCCTGTGCCCGCCCCTGCGACCGTCCCTGTGCCCGTCTCCGCGCCGAACCCCGCGGCCACCTCGCCGAACACCCGGTCCGCGCGGGTCAGGTAGCGGACCGCCGCGTCCAGCCTGCCCACCTCGGTCATCAGCTCGCCGAGGTGGGTCAGCGCCCGCGCGGCCCCGACCCGGTCGCCGTGCCGGAAGAAGGTCTCCAGGGCCTCGTCGGCGCAACCGACGACCCGGTGCACCCGCCCCTGCGCCCGGTAGGTGGCCGCGAGGTCCCGCAGGGCGTCCGCGGTGGCGGCCGGGTCGTCGTCGCGGGTCCGGTGCACGGCCAGCTCGCGCATCCCCTGCGCGGCGGCCAGCGGGAGCAGCCCCCTGGCGCGCAGCGCCCGCGCGCCCCGGCGGAAGGCCGTGGCCAGCACGAGCGACGTGGGCAGCGCCCCGGCCAGTCGCGCGCCGACCTCGTGCAGCGCCCGGCACCAGTCCTCGTCCGCGTCGGCGGGCACCGCCGGCCACACCTCGGCCAGCAGCGCCGCGGCCGCCTCCGGCTCGTCCACCGCCGCGCGCAGGACGTCCACGACGCGCTCGTGGTTCGCGTCGAACCAGGCCCGCGGGTCGGGTGCGCGCAGGGCGTCCCCCAGGTCCCGGCGCAATGCCGAAGCCGCGTGCCGCGACTCGTCGCTCACCTGCCGCTGTCCTTCCGCCGCCGAACCTCGAGCGTTGGCCAATGGTCACATCGAGTCAGATCGGTCCCACGCTTCTAGTGTCACGCATTCGGGTGAGGCTCCACATCACGGGCTCCCGCACTCCACTCGCCTACGCCTCCGCGTACCTGAAAAGACCCCCGCGAACAACACGGAGAGTGGTCAGCGGGGCACGCGGATGATCTCGAACAGGTCATCGAACTGCATCGGCGTCAGCGCGACCAGCGCGCCGCCGATGAACGCCGGACCGGGTTGGAGCGCGCCGCTGAGCACGCGGGTGACCGTGGAGCGGTTGACGTCCATCGCCCGGGCCAGGGCGTAGTCGGACCGGAACCCCGCGAGTCGCACGGCTTTGGAGAAGGCTTCGGAGCGGAGCCTGATGGTGTGGGGCATGGCCGGCCTCGGACTCTGTCGTGTGCGCACACCGTCCGGTGTGGCAACACAACATTAGCTCGGTTTCCTCGACGCAACGACGGTTTTCCTTGTGCGCCAACAACTACGCACTTCACCGTGTTGGCCGCGCGTGGCGCGTGTTGCGTCCGGGCCACTAATATCGCCGGGTGACCACGCGCTGGTGGCAGTACGTCGAGACCAACCTCCGCAACCGCGGCCTGAAGACGGGCGACCTGACCCGGGTGACGGGCGTCGACCGCAGCCGCATCAGCGAGTGGAAGCGGGGCCGGGGCGTCTCGCTGGAGACGGCCCGCGCGGTGGCCCGCCTGTTCGAGGTCAGCCCGCTGGAGGCGTGGGTGGCGGCCGAGCTGATCACCGACGAGGAGGCGCGGCTCCAGCGCGCCCGCCCCGACCCGGCCGACCTGACCGACCAGGAGCTGGTCGCCGAGCTGACCCGCCGGCTGGAGCGGACCCGGGACTGACGTCCCGCCGGGTCCTCTGTGGACCAGCGGTCACCGGCCGAGCCCGAACACGCGCGGTGTCCGGCCCGCGGGTCGAGGCGGTGGCCGCGGGTACGCCCCGGGACGCCCCGCCGGCCACGGCCGACCGGGACGCGGGACGCCCCGGGGCCCGTCGCGGTTCCGGCCCCCCGCCGGAACCGCGACGGCGTCACACCGGCCGCCGGTCCCCGGACCGGACCGGTTCCCCGGCCTCGACGAGCCCGGCCAGGGCCGGCGGCAGCGGGTCCCGGTGCAGGACGCCGAGGCGCTGGGTGGCCCGGGTCAGGGCCACGTAGAGCTCGGCCGCGCCGCGCGGGCCCTCGGCGAGGATCCGCTCCGGCGCCACGACCAGGACGGCGTCGAACTCCAGGCCCTTCGTCCCCGAGGCGGGCACCGTGCCCGGCACCCCCGGCGGCCCGATCACCACGCTGGTGCCCTCGCGCCCGGCCTCGTCCCGGGTGAACTCCTCGATCGCGGCGGCCCACCCGTCCCCGTCGACCCTCCTGGACCACGGCCGCACGCCGCAGGCGCGCACCGACTCCGGCGGCCGGACCCCCGGCGCGAACTCGGCCAGCAGCGCGGCGGCGACGGTCATGATCTCCGCCGGGGTGCGGTAGTTCACCGTCAGCGACCGGTAGACCCACCGGCCGGGCACGTACGGCTCCAGCACCGCGCCCCACGAGGTCGCCCCGGCCGCCGACCGGCGCTGGGCGAGGTCGCCGACCACCGTGAAGGACCGACCCGGGCAGCGCCGCATCAGCACCCGCCAGTCCATTTCGGACAGTTCCTGGGCCTCGTCGACCACGACGTGCCGGTAGGTCCAGTCCCGGTCCGCGGCGGCGCGCTCGACGAGTTCGCGGGTGTCCTGTTCGAGGAAGCGCTCCGCCAGGTCCTCGGCGTAGAGCAGGTCCTGCGCGAACAGGTGGTCCTCGTCGTCCATCATGTCCCGGCGGTCCACCATGGTGTCCAGCACGCCGGCCGCGTACTCGGCCTCCTTCTTCCGCTCCCGCTCGGCGGCCCGGTCGACCGTCCCGTCACGGCCCAGCAGGTCCACCAGCTCGTCGAGCAGCGGCACGTCCGACACCGTCCACGCCTCGCCGTCGACGCGCGCCAGCGCCGGGTCGCCGCCCGCCGCGCGGAGCCGCTCGGGGGAGGAGTACAGCGACGACAGCAGCGCGGCGGGCGTCAGCACCGGCCAGAGCTCGTCGAGCGCGGCGGTGAACGCCTCGTCCTCCGCGAGGTCCTTGAGCAGGTCCGCGCGCAGCTGCTCCCACGCCTCGCGGTCCTCCCGGGTCAGCCAGCCCCGGCCGATCCGGGCGATCGCCCGCTCGGTGAGCACGTAGGTGACGATCTCGGTGAACACCGAGCGGGCCTCGTTGTGCGGCAGGCCGCTCGCGCGCGCCTCCTCCCGGGCCCACTCGGCGGTCCCGGCGTCGATCCGCAGCGCGACGTCCCGCAGCTCGACCGGCAGCGGGGACGCCGGCAGCCGCTGCCGGTCGGCGACGGCCGCCGCGAGCACGTCGAGGATCTCCAGCGACCCCTTGAGCCGCGCCACCCCCGGCTCGTCCTCGGCGGTCACGCGCAGGCCGGGCACGAGGTCGCCGGGGGTCGTGAACACCACGTCCGACTCGCCCAGCGACGGCAGGACGCGGCCGATGTGGTTCAGGAAGGCCGGGTTGGGCCCGACCACCAGCACCCCGTGGCGCTCCATCCGCTCCCGCTGGGTGTAGAGCAGGTACGCGACGCGGTGCAGCGCCACCACGGTCTTGCCGGTGCCCGGACCGCCCTCGATCACCAGCACGCCGGGGTGGTCGAGCCGGATGATGTCGTCCTGCTCGGCCTGGATCGTCGCGACGATGTCGCGCATCCCCGTGCCGCGCGGCGCGTTGACCGCCGCGAGCAGGGCCGCGTCACCCCGCTCGTCGCCGTCGGGGCGGCCGAGCACCTCGTCGGTGAACTCGACCACGCGGCGCCCGCGCGTGTGGAACTGGCGGCGGCGGCGCATTCCCTCCGGGTTCGCGGCGGTGGCGACGTAGAAGGCGCGCGACGCCGGCGCCCGCCAGTCGAGCAGCACCGGCTCGTACCCGTCCCCCTCGTCGAACAACCCGATCCGGCCGATGTAGGAGTGCTCGCCCGACGCGGTGTCCAGCCGGCCGAAGCACAGCCCGTTGTCCGCCACGTCCAGCCGCTTCGCCGTCGCGGCCAGCGCGCGGACCTCGGAGTCTCGTTCCACGGGGGTCCCGCCGGTGCCCAGCAGCGCCGCGTCGTACGCGCCCTTCACCCGCGCGCGCTCGGCGTCGAGCCGCGCGTAGAGCCCGGCGATGTAGGCGCGCTCGGACCGCAGTTCCTCTTCGTACCCCTGAGTTGACACATGCCCCTCACAACGGCTAACCTGAAATTACTTTAAGGCGGGTTTTCCATTTTATCAGTGGAGAGCACGCCAATTTTTTATTGTCCACCCCGTGTCAAGCCACGCGGTTCCGCTCACCCGGCCAGCAGCATCCCCGCGGCCACCGCCGCCCCGTCGGCGCGGACCGAACCGGCCACCTCGCGGGCCCGTGCCGAGGTTCCCGGGTCCAGCGCCACCCCGAGCGCGGCCGACAGGGACGCGGTGGTGGGCACCGCCCCGTCGTGCGCCACCCCGATGCCCAGCTCCGCCACCCGCGAGGCCCAGTACGGCTGGTCCGCCGCCTGCGGCACCACCACCTGCGGCACGCCCGCCCGCGCGGCGGTCGTCGTCGTGCCCGCGCCACCGTGGTGCACGACCGCCGCCACCCGACCGAACAGCGCCTGGTGGTTGACCTCGCCGACGCCGAGGCAGTCGTCCCCGCCGTCGACCGGCCCCAGCCCGGCCCACCCGCGCAGGACGACCGCGCGCCGGCC
The DNA here is from genome assembly GCF_042658445.1 of Saccharothrix lopnurensis. Taxonomy (NCBI): domain Bacteria; kingdom Bacillati; phylum Actinomycetota; class Actinomycetes; order Pseudonocardiales; family Pseudonocardiaceae; genus Saccharothrix; species Saccharothrix lopnurensis. The sequence continues at coordinate 52,506 of NZ_JBHSQO010000016.1, forward strand.
GTGGGCCCGCACCGCCGCGACGGCCACCGCGGCGGCGTCCCGCGCGGCGTGCAGGGGCATGCTGCCGAAGCCCACGCAGACCGGCGGCGGCCCGGCGGCGAGGAACGCCTCCACCCCGTCGGGTAGTGGGCGCTCGTCGGGCAGGGTCCAGGCGCCGGTCTGCACGACGTCGAAATCCGCCGGCCGCCACGGGTCCAGCACCGGGTCCGTGGCCAGCCACGGCCGTTCCCCGATCACGTAGTCGCGCACGTCCGCCACGGGCGCCAGCCCGACCGAGGCCCGGTTGCCGTTGAGCGCCTCGCGGAACAGGGCGTTGACGCTCTCGGCGTCCAGCTCCCACAGCACCCGGTTGTCGGTCACCCCGGGCGGGAAGGGCCGACCCGGGTAGGACAGCGGCGGGTGGTGCGGCGAGGGCAGGGTGAGCTGCTGGAACGTCACGGACACCGAGCGCAGCCCCACCCTCTCCGCCACCGACAACGCACCGGCGGCCGCGGGCAGCATCCCGGTGGCCACCACCACGTCGCACCCCTCGGCCGCCGCGGTGAGCGTGGCGAACTGGTCGGCGATCAACTCCGCCGCGCGGCGCGGCAGGTCGGCCGGCGACGGCGCCGCGACCGTCAACGCGCGGGCCGAGGGCCCGACCGGCACCAGCGGCACCGCGACCCCGGCCAACCGCCGCGCGAAGTCCTCGTCGGGAGGGGCGCAGACCCGCACCTCCGCCCCGAGCTCGCGCAACCGCACCGCGAGCCCCACCAGCGGTTCGACGTCCCCGCGTGATCCGTAGGTCGACAACAGCACACGCATCCGGTGACTCCCGTTTCCGCAGGTCTTGGCTTCGGCCGGGAATTCTGCGGCACTGCCGGGGGCTTGTGGCAAGACCCCCGGTGCGCTATACGTTGATGGTGGAGAGGAGCGGGTAATCCCCTTTCCGCCGTTGCCGGTGGTCTTCGCTCGGCCCTCCGCGGTGCGAACCCCCGTTCCCGCCTGGCCGGTGTTCGCCCCACTCCCGCACGACCCCGGCCGACCGGTGTGCCCGGCCGCGGGTTTTTTCGGCCCGCGGTTCCGTCCCGGGTGGCCGTTGTTGCTTCCGCGCTCCCTGTCGGGTTGTTGCGCGGGCGCACCACTTCCGGACCACGTGCACGTCTGCCGGGTGGAGTGGGGCGGGAAGGTGGGCGGGCCGTGGTGCGGGGAAGCGGCACTGCCGGGCGTTGACCGGGTCCGGTTACCCGGCGAAGTAGGGCGTGGTGCGGTCGGCGAAGCCGTGGTCGATGCGGAGGCGGGTGGAGGGGTGGATGTCGAGGGCGTCGAGGTCTTCGCGGGTGACCCAGTGGACCTCGCCGGCCTCGTCGCTGGTGCGGGGTTCGCCGCCGGTGGGGGTCGCGCGGAAGCAGAGGGAGAACTGCTGGCGGACTTCGCCGTCGGTGTAGGAGATGACGTGGGCGGGGTCGGAGTAGACGCCGATGATGTCGGTGGGGTCCACGTCGACGCCGGTTTCCTCCTTGACCTCGCGGACGACGGTGTGGCCGATGGTCTCGCCCACGTCCTGGGCCCCGCCGGGGATCGAGTAGAGGCCGTTGTCGGTGCGGCGGATCATGAGCAGGCGGCCCTGGTCGTCCTGGACGAACGCGGTCACCGCGACGACGATGGTGGTCGCTTCGGGGGCGTTGGGGTCGTGGTAGTGGTAGTGGTCCGTGCGTGCCATGCCTTCCTGCCTACCAGTTGGGTTGGCGACTCACAGAGGGTCGAGTGGCGGTGCGGGTGAACCCGCGTGGCTGACGGGCTGCGACTCGTTGTCCTTCCGGGAGTTCGCCCGGTCCTACGTGGACGTGAAGGGGCTTGGCCCGACCGCGAGGAATCGGGGAGCACGTCCGTGAACCTCGGTGAACCGGGGCAGATCCCGGCTGACGGCGACTGGTGGAAAAGATCAGGCCCCGAGCGCTTTGTCGCTGCTCAGGGCCTGATTCACCCGGCGAAAGGTAAGTGCCCCCGGCAGGATTCGAACCTGCGACACACGGTTTAGGAAGGCGCGTGGGCTACACGATGGCCCATGTCCGCTGACCAGCGTGAACGCTGCACTCCGCCTCGATGCGCCGCAGCCTCAGTCCGTGAGGAGTCCGCAGTCCGCGTGTAGCCGCTGTCCCGGTGCCGGTCGGCCTGCCTCATGACCCGATGGCAAGACGGCGCAGCCGTCGCGGCAGCCGATCGCCGCGCCCAGCCCACCCTAGCCACGTCACCGCGCGATCGTCCCGACCGGCAAGCCGCAAGACTCTTCGGCCTCCAGCTCGACCCTGCCTCAGCGCGCCGCCACCGGACCACGTGCGCCGACTCCGCGCACGGCCGCCGGGCGGAGCGGAGCGGGAGCCCGGCGTGCCGTGATGCGGGGAGTCGGTGCCAACGCGGTGACTGCCCGCCCGCGCGCTGCCGCAGGCGGCGCGCCTTGATCCTGTAGAGCTGAATTCGGCAGATGATGCCGCTTCTTGCAGTGGCTGCTTACGCGTTCTACAGCCCGAGCGTTTCAGCTTCAGATGGAGGTGTGGCTCCGACCGGCGTGTAGATGAAGGTGAGTGAGGTCGAACTGCGCACCAAGATGGTTAAATCGTAGAACGATCCTACGGTAATGGTGGTGCGTACCTTCGTCAGCATCGAAAGTTGCGGTAGTGCGTCCTTATGGAATGCTTCAACCGCTTCGCTGGAGAGCGTGTTTAGTGATGCTCCGATGCCGCTCAACAAGCGAGCGGGAGTCTGAACTGTGCCATTTCTTCCCTTTACGTACACGGTAACAGCGCGAGTCTTGCTAAATGCGCTGCTTTCCGGGAGAAGATAGATTTCGGTGACGGGTGTAACCTTGCCGCCGAAAATTCCCTGCTTTACAACTGTCGTCGGGAGAGGTGAAGATTCATCCGCTAGAATCGGCAGTTGTAGGTTGATCTGGTCGATCACGTCATTTATGGACGAGTCGAATGTATTGACGCGTGAAGTCGTGGTCGTAGTTGTCGTCGCTTTCGAGGGGCCATCGGTGGTGGGTGAATCAGATGCAGGTGATAAAATCGTCGTCCCACTGCCGCAGCCTGTGGTCGCCGTCAAAACTAAAAAAGAGCAGAGTAAGAATCGTCGTAGCATCTGATCCGCCTGTGCATTGTGTTGACCGGTTGGATCTCATATCGGCCGCTGTGCGGCGAGCGTTACCGCAAGGGTGTTGGCGTCCCCAACTCGGGAGTGGCTAGGGTGTAGGCATGGCGGTATGGGCTTTCAAGCTAGCGGAGCGCCTGCTCAAAGCACCGCTTCCGCGTCGATGGGCGCATGTCCGGGGCGTAGCGGAGCGAGCACGTTCTGTCTCGGCGCTGTTTCCCTACGGCGAGGCGTCAATCCTTGTGGAAGCAGCGGTACTGCATGACATTGGTTACGCTCCGGACTTGGCGTTGACCGGGTTCCATCCGTTGGATGGGGCGCGCTACTTGCGCGACTCTGGTCATCCGGAAAGACTCTGTGCGCTCGTCGCGCACCACTCCTGCTCGTACCGTGAAGCAAGGCTTCGTGTGATGACGGATGAGTTGAGTGAGTGGGAGGACGAGAAAAGTCCTCTGCGGGATGCGCTCTGGTGGGCCGACATGACGACAACGCCAGATGGTGAGTCAACCAATGTGCACGATCGGATCGCGGAGATCGAGGAGAGGTACGGGCCAGATGATCTGGTCACGACCTTCATTCGACAAGCCACCCATGATTTGGTAGGGGCCGTGGAGCGGACTGAGGAGCGGTTGCGGGCGGCTAGGTTGGGTCACGTGACGAAGTAAGGCGTGGTGCGGTTGGCGAAGCCGTGGTCGATGCGGAGTCGGATCGATGGGTGGATATTGAGAGCTTGAAGGTCTTCGCGGGCTACCCAGTGGACTTCGCTGGACTCGTTGCTTGTGCGCAGCTCGCCGCCGACCAGGCGAGCGCGGAAGCAGATGGAGAACTCTTGGCGGACTTCGCCGTCGGTGTAGGAGATGACGTGGGACGGGTTGGAGTAGACGCCGATGATGTCGGTTGGCTCTACGTCGATGCCGGTTTCTTCTTTGACCTCGCGGATGACGGTGTGGCCGATGGTTTCGCCTACGTCCTGGGCTCCGCCAGGAATCGAGTACAGGTCGTTGTCGGTGCGCCTGATCATCAGTAGGCGGCCTTGGTCGTCTTGGACGAACGCGGTTACCGCGACGACGATGTTGGTCGCCTTGGGGGCGTTCGGGTCGTTGTAGTGGTCTGTGCGCGCCATGGCCTCTTGCCTACCACTTGGGTGGCTTCGCGTCGTCCCAGACGCCTTGGAAGCTCTCCGCGTAGGTCTCGAAGAGGTCGCCTCCTGAGAGGCGGCGCAGGTGCAGGACCGGGGCGTGAGCTGCCATGAAGCCGTGGACGTGGGTGTTGACCAGCATCTCGTCGTCGAAGCGGTAGATCGAGTTGTAGAGCGTGGTGCGGTGGCACCTGACCTCGGCGTGCCCGGTGTCCGCCAGGGGCTTGAAGAACGCGAGGGCGTTGCGGACCTTGGCGCCCAGGGTGCCCCGGCCGATGCCTTCCTCTTCGCTGCGGCGGGTTACCTCGCGGCTGGTGGGTTCGCCCAGGAGCAGGCGGATCTTGACGCCTGCCTCGGCCTTGGCGCGGAGAGTCTTGATCAGACTCGGGTTGTCGGTGAGGAAGATGCCCGAGTAGACCAGGACGGAGATGTTCATCCGGGCGTGGTCGATGAGTTGGCTCCACAGCTCCTGGGGCACCGAGTGGCGGTGCGGGTAGACCTGCACGACCTCGGACTTGGTGATCTCCTTCTTGGCTTCCGGGGCGAGCGCGTCCGGCCAGAGGTAGCTCTCGGGCTCCCTGACCATCGCCGCGATGGCTTGGCGGTGGCGGGGGTAGGGAATCCGGTTCTGGTTGATCCAGCGTTCGACCGTCTTGGGGTCCACGCCGGTGGCCTTTGCTGCCGCGTTGAGGTCGAAACCGTTGCGCAGCAACGAGTCTCGTAGGCGTTGGTTGGGCATGAGTACCCCCGTATCACGGCTCGGGACGTCTTCACGGTAACAAGGACGTCTTTAGATGTCCCGCCATGCGGTGCTGACGTCCCCGTTTTCCGCCGAAAGTGATCGGTGTCAAGGTGTCGGACAGTGGGTCCGGCCGACGCTGAGGTAGGAGAGCGGCTGTGGCGATCACGGGTGGGAGCAGGCTCCCCACGACGCACGACTTCGTGTTTCCGCGTGGGGCTCTGGTGATGGGTGTGGAGCCGGTGGTGCGGTTCCAGTCGGCGGAGGAACGGGCGAAGGGGCTGCCGCCCCAGCAGGAGACGGACAAGGAGTCCGGGTTGCTGGTGTGGTCGGTCCTGGCGATCGACCAGGCGGCGGAGCGGAAGGCCGACGCGGTGGTGACGGTGAAGATCGCCGCTCCGCATCAGCCGGTGCCGCCGGAGGCGATCCCGGGGACGGACGTACGACCGGTGGTGTTCGAAGGGCTGACGGTGACGCCGTGGATCGATGACAAGGCGTGCCGGGGTGCTCATGGGGGTGAGCGGCACCGGTGCCGGGCCAAGCTCGGGTACAGCCTGCGGGCCTCGGGCATGACGTCGGTGATCGCCAAGTCCGCCAAGGCTGCGTGAGCCCGGTGGCGGACCTCGTGCGCCTGCATCTCACCGCTGACCTACCTATCCGAGTCCAGCCCCTGGTCTTCGCCGGGCGGATCGAGCTGCGGCTCGGCAATGCCTTCCCGGCCGTGCTCGTGGTCGACGGCGAGGCTTTGCCACGGTTGGCTCAGGCCGTCGCGGAGGGGCGAGCCGCGCTGGACGCCGTCCCGGGAACCGGGGGTGCGTGATGGCGCAGCCGAAGCGGCCCGATCGGTGGGCGGCGGCTCGGGCGGCTACGACGCTCATGGGCGCGCATGAGGCGTTGGGGAGGGTGATGCCTGCGCCGGATGCGGAGTTGTCGCGGTGGCAGGTGTTCTATCGGGTGTCGGTGGAGGTGTACGCGCGGGTCGCGGAGGTCGACCGGGGGCATCACCACGAGGCGTTGTACTGGGTGCAGCGTGAGCGGGAGAAGGGTGAGGAGATCGCTCGTGCTCTTGCGGCCCGGTCGTCGGGGGATGGTGAGGGCGGGTGACCGGGCGTGGCGCGTTGAGGGGTTCGGGTCGTCGTGCCGTTGTTCGTAGGGACCCGCCGTGTTATTCGGTTCGGCTTCGTGGTGAGGCGTTCGGCAAGGCTGTGCGGTTGGCGGGGTTCGTGTCGGATTCTGCGTTGGCGCGGGCGATGAAGGTGAACCGGTCGACGGTGTTGCGGGTGCGGGCGGGGTCTCTTCGGCCTGGTCCGGCGTTCATCGGTGGTGCGTTGACGGCGTTGGCTCCGATGGCCTTCGACGATTTGTTCGAGATCGTGAGCTGTCGCTCGTAGGGTGCTGTCGGTTTGTTGGATTCGGGACACGGGAGAGCTGTGCCCAAATACTCGGGGTTGTCGTGGCTGATGTTGATGATGTGCGGTTGGGTTCGACTGTTCGCAGTCGGGCGTTGGGTGCGGAGTTGCGGGCGGCGCGGCGTAGGTTGTCGCTGAAGGTGGCCGCGTTGTTGGAGGTGTTGGGTGTTTCCCCCGGGTGGTTGTCGAAGTTGGAGACGGGTAACCGGCGGACCGATGCGCGCAACGTCGCCCGGTTGTTGGGTTTCTACCGGGTGGATTCCGAGACCTTCGACCGGGTGATGGGGCTGTGCCGGGATGTGGATGACGGTGTCCTGGTGTGGGAGCACGGTCCGGGTGGTGTGGACGAGGTGCCGGTGGTGCTCGGCCACGAGGCGACGGCGCACGAAATCTTCTGTTACGAGGCAGCATCGGTACCGGCTTTGGTGCAGTCCGATGACTATGTGCGGCAGGTGTTCGGCTGTGACGCGGAGATCGAGCGGCGTGTGACCGCCCGTGGCAAGCGTCAGGCGGTGTTGGGCGGGCGGCTGTCGGCCAGGTACACGTTCATGGTGCGGGAGCTGGTGTTGCGGCACCTGGGGTCTGACCCGGAGGTGGCGTGGGGCCAGTTGATGAACCTGATTTGGTTGGGTGATAGCGGGAACGTTGAGGTGCGCGTGATCGCGTGTGATGCCCCGGCCGGTTGTTGGGAAAGCTACTCGTTCACGTTGATGCAGTCGCCGGAATTTCGTCCGGTGGTCCACATCGGTGTCATGACGTGCAGCATTTTCCTCGATGAGCCTCGGGAAACCGGGGAGTACCAGAGGGCGGCAGAGTTGCTTCTGGACAACGCGCTGAGCGCGGAGCGATCGCGAGAGTTGATCGCGGGCCTGGCCGATGAGGTGGACAGGCTCGACGGCTCTGGGAACTGAGCCACTGTTCTTCGGTTGGTGTGGGTCGCCGGAAGCAGTCCGCAGTCTTGGCGGGCGTTGGACTGTCTCCCGGCGACTCACGTGACCGTTCCACATACTTCAGCCAAAGAGGTCCGGTCATGTCGAGGGTATCTGTTGACGGGGGACGTGCGTCAAGTCGTGCGGTTGCCCCGAGTGCGTGGAAGCTGTCCAATGGTCGCCCCTGTGGGGCGTGCAAGCGGTTTGGTGTTTATGCGCCCAACCAGCTTGTTTGTTGCGCGTGTCTGGGTTGGCTGCCGTTGATTTTCGCCCCCGTAGGGGGTGTGCGGTGAACGGCGGGAAGTGGGTCGATCCGGCTCCGTTCGAGGGCGCTCGGCCCCGGCTGCCCTGGTGGGCGCTGGTTCCGGGCAAGGCGAAGTGGCTGGCCGCGTTGGTAGCACTGGTGTGGTTCGTGGTCCTCGGCGTCGTGCGCTTGGTGCTCGTCGCGGTTCGGTACCAGGTGGCCATAGTCGTGCCGGTGTCGGGGGCCTGGTGCTGGTGGCGTTTCGGCTTGTCGCCGCTGGTGCTGACGTTGTTGACGCTGGTCGCGCTCCTGCTGTTGTGGCGGGGTATGACCGGGCGTCGTTCCTGCGGCATGGCTGGTTCAGGCTGGTCACCGAGTGGCGGCGGGCGGTCGTGTACGTGCCGCGTTGGCGGTCGGTGATGCGGCTGGCGGACCTGGCCAAGCGTGATCGGGGCCGCGAGTACCGGCCGAAGCTGCGGCGGGTTCGCTTGGAGGGGTGGCGGGATCGGGTTCGGGTGCGGATGGTCCCGGCTCAGTCGCCGGAGGTCTGGGAGCTGCGGCGGGATGGCCTGGCGCACTCGTTCCACGCGCAGTCCTGCCGGGTCCGGGTGATCCGGCCGAGGGTGATCGAACTCGACTTCGTCCACCGCGACCCGCTCAACCGTCCACTGCGGGTGCCTGCGCTGGCTGACGCTGAAGTCGACCTCAAGCGGGTGGTGGTCGGGCGTACGGAGACCGGTAAGCCGTGGCGGCTGCGGCTGCTGGGCTCTCAGGTGCTCGTGGTCGGTGTACCCGGCGCGGGTAAGGGCTCGGTGTTGTGGTCGATCGTGTGGCAGCTCGCTCCGGCCATCCGCGCGGGCCTGGTGCGGCTCGTGGGGATCGACCCCAAGGGCGGGATGGAGCTGGGCCAGTGCCCCGACGCCTTCGACCGCGCTGTCTACGACAACGGGCCGGAAGCCGTTGCCCTGCTTGAGGAAATCGCCGCAGAGGTCAAGGAACGCGCCACCCGCTACCGGGGCGTCCGACGCCTGTGGGCACGCTCCACCGGCGAGCCGTTCACCGTCCTGGTGGTCGACGAGCTGGCGGACCTGATCGCCTACCAGCCGGACAAGCAGCTACGGGAACGGGCGGCACGGGCCATCCAGACGATCACCTCCCAGGGGCGGGCACCCGGCTATGCCGTGGTCGGTCTGGTCCAGGACCCGCGCAAGGAGGTCGTGGGCTTCCGGCACCTGTTCACCACGCGGGTCGCCCTGCGCCTGGACGAACCGCAACAGGTCGACATGGTCCTGGGCGACGGCGTCCGGCAGCGCGGCGCGGCAGCGCACGAGATCAGCGAGAACACCCCCGGCGTCGCCTGGGTGAAGCAGGACGGGCAGCGGGAGCCGGAGCGCGCTCGGGCCTTCCACGTCACCGACGCCGACCTTGTCGAGCTGGGCGCGTTCCTGGCTGACGCCACCGTGCACGACTTCCCGACCCGGCCGGGCGGTACGGGGGAGGTGGCGGCGTGAGCGAGTACCTGACCCGTGCCGACCGGATGAGGCAGCCGGCGGCGTTGGACGTGGCTCGGGCGGTGGCGGAGGAACACGGGGGTGCGTCCGGCCGCTGGCCAAGGAGCGGATCGACCTGGACACCGGGCGCGTGGACATCGTGCCCGTGCCGTGCGGCTCGACGGTCGCGAGCGTGTGCCCGACCTGTGCGGAGAAGAACCGGCGGCTGCGGATGGCTCAGTGCCGGGAGGGCTGGCACCTGGCCGAAGAACCCGACTTCACGCCGAACACCCCGAGTGAGGACCAGCGGGCGCTGACCGCCTACCGGGCCGATCTCGTCAAGGCGTACCGGGCGGCCGTGGATGAGGACGACGAGATCGGGGCGGACGAGGTGCGCGACGAGGTCGCCGGGGTCGATGAGGAGCTGCGGCAACTCGGGGTCCGCGGTGCGCTCCCCGCTCTGGGGGCCCGGTCCCGGGCTGCCCGGAAGCGGTCGACCAGGCGGCGACAGGATGCGCCGAACCTGCCTCGACGGCCGGTCAGCAAGCGGACCGTGGGACGGGTGTTCGGGGGCAGGTACCAGCCCTCGACGTTCCTCACGCTGACCCTGGACAGCTACGGCAAGGTGCGCAGCGACGGCACCCCGGTCGACCCGACGACCTACGACTACCGGCGGGCGGCTCGGGACGCGGTGCACTTCGCGGCCCTGCTGGACCGGTTCGTGCAGAACCTGCGCCGCTGCGTCGGCTGGGAGGCGCAGTACTTCTCCACCGTCGAACCCCAGCGCCGCCTGGCGCCGCACTGGCACGCCGCGATCCGTGGTTCGGTCTCGCGGGCGGAGCTGCGGGCGGTCGCGGAAGCCACCTACCACCAGGTGTGGTGGCCCGCCCACGACGAGATCAAGTACGGCGGCGACCACCGGCCGGTGTGGGACGCGCGGGCCAAGGGGTTCGTCGACCCGGCCACCCGCGAACCGCTGCCCACCTGGGAGCAGGCCCTCGACCAGGTGGATGCGCCCGCGCACGTCGCCCGGTTCGGCGTCCAGGTCCACGCGAAGGGCATCCTCGGCGGGACCGAAGAGGCCGGGCGGCACATCGGCTACCTGACGAAGTACCTGACCAAGAGCATCGGGGAGTGCTTCGAAGCGAAGACCGCCCGCCAGGAGCAGCACGCGGAGCGGCTGTGCGCGGAGCTGGCCGTCACCCCGTGCTCGCCTCAGTGCCCGGTGTGGCTGCTCTACGGCGTCCAACCCAAGGGCGCTCGGCTGTCCATGGAACCCGGCCGCTGCAAGGGCAAGGCGCACAAGCGCTCCACCCTCGGCGTGGCCGGGCGGCGGGTGCTGGTGTCGCGGAAGTGGTCGGGCAAGTCGCTGGCCGACCACGAGCACGACCGGGTGAAGTTCGTTCGGCAACTGCTGGCCGATGTCGGGATCACCCCGGACGACCAGCCAAAACGGGTCGTCTGGAACAACGTGCAGCCCGGTGACCCGAACGTGCCCCCACGACCTCACCTGCTGCTGCGGGCGGTCGCGGAGCGGCGTCGGTGGAAGGCCGAGTACACGGCGGCGCTGCTCGCCTCGGCCGGTCCTCCCAGTAGTTCGGCAACCGCTCAAGCTGCATAAATAGGGGAAACGATGAACGGCAAGGTGCGTGAGCTGGGTCAGTTGATGTCCGTCCCGGAGATGCTGGAAGCCCTCGGCGGGGAGGTCTCGCGGGACACGTTCTACAAGTGGCGGCAGACGGGGAAGGGGCCTCGCTGCTTCACGCTGCCCAACGGTGAGCTGCGGTGCAGGCGGACCGACTTCCTGACGTGGCTCGACGACCTCTACGGGGCGGCGGCATGAGCACCACGTTCAAGGTCAAGTTCTGGGAGGTCAAGAAGCGGGCGGGGCGGAAGCGGCCCTACCCGGTCCGGTGGCTGACGGACAAGCGGGAGCACTCGGAGTGGTACGCGACCAAGGCGTTGGCCACCGGTCGGCTGTCCGAGTTGACCCGGGCGGCGCGGAACGGCGAGCCTTTCGACGTGGACTCCGGGCTTCCTGTCTCGGAACTCCGGCGGCGCAACTCGTTGTCCTTACTGGAGTTCTCACAGTCCTATGTAGACATTAAGTGACCGGATGCGGCTGCGACGACGCGGGGGAGCACCGTGGAGGCCCTGGCGACGGCGGGGGCCGCGTTCGTCCGGGACGGGATCGGGCGGCCTGAGGTGGCGGAGCTGCGGGGCGTGCTGTCGCGGTACCTCTGCTGCCCCCGACCACGCGGGACGGACGGCGGTGACCTACGTGGGACGGCGGAACCGGGAACGGGGCGCGCACCTGGCGGCGTTCTTCGCGACCGGCTACTACGCGGCGGCGCGACCGGCTGAGGGCCTGGCGCTCCGCGTGGACGACTGCGCCCTTCCGGAAGAGGGCTGGGGGATGTTGATGCTCGGTGAGTCACGTCCGGCGGCGGGCAAGCGGTGGACGGACTCGGGGGAGGTGCACGACCGGCGCGGCCTGAAGCACCGGGGGCGGAAGGAGGTCCGGCCGGTGCCCATTCCTCCGGTCCTGGTTGGAGCGCTGCGGGACCACCTCGACCGGTACGGCACCGGTCCTGACGGGAGGCTGTTCCGCTCGCCGGGCGGTGGGGTGGTGTCCTCGTCCACCTACTCCCGCGTGTGGGAAGAAGCGCGCCGCTACGCCCTGCCGCCCGCTCAGGCGGCTTCTCCGCTCGCCGGGCGGCCCTACGACCTGCGGCACGCGGCGGTCTCCCTGTGGCTCAACGGAGGCGTTCCCGCCCCGGAGGTCGCGGAGCGCGCGGGCCACTCGGTCGACGTGCTGCTGAAGGTCTACGCGAAGTGCATCGACGGGCAGCGGGAGACCGTGAACAGGACCATCGAAGGATTGTTCGACGAGTGATCGCCAGGCGAGTCGGAAGGCCCTCGGACCACGTTCGAGGGCCTTCGTCACGTCCAAGATCAGTCCGTGGTGAGTCCGTGAACGGCGGCAAACAGGGGCAGATTCCCACCGACGACGACTGAGGTAAAAGATCAGGCCCCGAGCGCGTTGCCGCAGCTCAGGGCCTGATTCACCCGGCGAAAGGTGAGTGCCCCCGGCAGGATTCGAACCTGCGACACACGGTTTAGGAAACCGATGCTCTATCCCCTGAGCTACGAGGGCGCGTGCAGTATCCTACCGCGTCCCCCGCCGAGCTCCGGCCGACGGGGGTGTCACCCGCCTGGGGGCAGCGTTGTGCACCCCCGGTGAGATCCGGGGTCTCCGCACTGCGGCTGTCCGGGGGAAGTGGTGCGGACCATCTTCTCCGCCCGCGTCCGGTGGGGTACAGAGAGGGCACCTCCCCTCTGACGAAAGCCACTCCATGACCAGTCGACCCTGGCCCGACTTCCGTCCCGGCCCCCTCGCCTCCACCCGCGCCTGGTGGCGCCGGAACCGGGCCGACGCGGACGAGTACACGTTCGTGCCCGCCTCGACGACCCACCAGCACCAGTTCGAGTCGCCGCTGCCCAGCGCCGTCTACGGGCTGGACTTCCACGTCAAGATGACGATCCACTGGCGGGTCGACCTGACGAGCGGCGCCCGGCACAACTCGCCGCGCAACGCCGCGGTCAACGACATCATCCAGCGGGCCAGGGGGTTGACCGAGCGGACCATGCTCGTGCACCACGTCCCGCTCCAGCACCAGCTCGGGGATGAGCTGGCGGCCGAACGGCAGGTCGACGGCACGCACGTGTGGGCCCGTGCCGACGGGGTGGTGTTGAGCGTGGCCGAGGGTGACCTGGCGGTGGCGCGCAAGCACATCGAGCTGTTGCAGACCAGCGCGATGCGCCAGGCCGAGCGGGACGCGGAGCGCGCCGAGATGGCGTACCTCCGCGAGGAGGTGTTCGGCGACCTGTCCAGCGCCACGGTCTGGTGGCTCACGCGCAACGGCTACCAGGTCGAGCAGGCCGTCGCGCTGAGCAGGCACCTCGCGGAGCTGGTGGAGATCGCCGCGAACCGCCGCGACCGGCACTGGGCGGACACCCTGGTGACCAGCTTCGAGAACGCCCTCCCGCGCCTGGACGACGGCAGCCGCGCCGACGTGCGGCTGCACCTGGCCAAGGCGTTGGGCGTGTACGGGGGCTCGAACGTCGCCACCGAGTTCGCCGAGCAGGTGGGGTTGCCGGTCCACCACCACGAGCACCACGAGCTGCCCCAGAGCAGTGCGACGCAGAGCAGTGCGACGCCGAACAGCGGGACTCAGAGCGGCTCGACGCCGAGCAGCAGTGCCACGCCGAGCGGCAGTGGGACGCACGGCAGCGGTGCGGCGCAGAACAACGGGGTCCGGAACAACGGCACGCCGGGCAACGGGACCCACCCCGCCAACGGCGCCTGGCCCCTGCCCTGAGCCCGCACGAGCCGGGGGAGAGGCCCGGAAAAGGCGGAAGACCCCGGTCCCTGGGGGTGGACCGGGGTCTTCCTGCGGACCGGTCTACGAAACGTAGACCTCAAGCTCGTGAACCGAGTATCCGTAACTCGTGGCCCGTTGGATACCCGTCATTCGTACGAATCGTGCCTCATCGGGTGTGAACGGCGCAACGTCGTTTCCCCCGTCGCCCGCCGTCGTCTCGTACGCGGTCCGCCACCGGGAACCGTCGGTCGACAGCTCCACGCGGTACGCCCTGGCGTAGGCGCCCTCCCAGGACAGCACGACCCGGCCGACCCGGCGCACCGAGCCCAGGTCGACCTGCAACCACTGGTCGTCCGACCAGTCGCTGGCCCAGCGGGTGTCGGACCTGCCGTCCACCGCGTTCGACGGCGGCGAGCTGTACCAGCCCTTCTCGTAGCTGCTCGCGGTCGCGGTGGCGCCGGCCGCCAGGTTGCGCAAGTCCGCCCCGCGCCGGGACGGGAACTGCACGACCTGCTGGTACGTGGGCCTGTTCTGCCAGTTCACCTCGTCGTGCGTGATGCCGCCCATGGCCCGGTGCACGATGCTGTCCGCGCACCACTGGTCACCGGCCGCGCAGGTGCCGTCACCGGGGTAGACCGCCGTGGCGGGCACGGCCGCCGCCGCACGCAGGCTGTCCAGCAGCACCTGGCGGCACGCCGACAGCTGACCGCCGCCGCAGTAGCGCCCGCCCAGCGGGCCCTGCACGGAGTCCCCGAGCACGGACCGCAGGTCCTTGTGCACGTAGCTCCACCAGCCGTTCTGGAACGCGGAACCCTTGTGCGGCGTGGTGCCGTTGGGGTCGGACGGCGCCTCGTCCACCTGGAGCGCCCGGGTCAGCTGCCCGTAGAGCGCGTCGCCCAGACCGGGCTTGAACTGGGCCTCCACCAGCCGCGGCCACCAGGCGTCCAGCACCCGGATCGCGTCGGCGTGCGCGTACGCCCTGCTCCCGCGCCTGGTCTCGGTGCGCAGCGAGCCGGTCCGCTGCCACTCGCGCAGCCCGGCGACGACCTGCGCCAGCGCCGGGTCGGTCACCGGCGCGGAGTCCAGCACCCGCAGCAGCACCGGCAGCACCTGCTCGGCCCGCAGGTCGGCCAGGCCCGCCTCGGCCATGACCCTGGTCAGCGACGCCCGGGTGACGGGTCCCCGCGCCATGAGCGCCCGCACGCGGTCGTCGAGCAGGTCGCCGCGGTGCACCGAGCCCATGCCGTAGCCCGACGCCGAGTGGTCCAGCGCCTGCTTGTTGTTCCAGCTGATGTAGTAGTCCTGGTTCACCGACTGCGGGTGCTGCGCGAACGGCACGTAGGTCGCCGTGTTGCGGTCGGCGTCCCAGCCCTCCCACTCGTAGGCGGGTTCGGCCCTCACCGGCAGGTGCGGGTCGACGGTCGACCCGCGCACCGGGTTCGCGCCCGAGTTGAAGTACGCGGTGTCCCGGGAGTCCACGTAGAACCAGTTGAACGCGTACCCGACGCGCTCGGCGGCGCGCTGGAAGTCCGGTGCGGACCGGATCGCGTCGGGGTCGTTGAACTCCTGGAACCCGATGATGGAGTCCACCTCGTGCAGGTAGGTCGACCGCAGCGAGGTGTAGGCGACGAACTTCCCGCCCACCCGCGCCCGGCTCTGCACGAGCCCGTACTTCGTCCGGTGCACGACCAGCGTGTAGGAGCCGGCGGGCGTCGGGTCGGCGACGGTCGGCTTCCAGGAGTTCTTGCGCTCCAGGCGTTCCATCGGCAGGCACTGCCCGTGGTAGCGGTAGTGCAGCGACCCCGCGGCGGCGGGCGCGCCGGACGGCTCGCACAGCTCGACCGCGTAGGTGTCGGTGATGTCCTGGCCCGAGGACGTCGCGCTCCACGAGTAGTCCAGGCCCCGGCCCAGCTGCACGTACATCGACACGCCCGCGAACGACACGCCGCGCGCCCGCAGCCCCGGCCCGTTCAGCTCCTGGAGCATCAGCAGCTGCGGGGCGAAGTACCCGGTCTGCGGTCCCCACACGGCGATGGGGTTGCCGCTGTCGGTGTGCGGGCCGGACACGACCAGCGCGTTGGACATGCCCTGCTTGCGGCTGAGCAGGTCGCGCGGCAGCACGCCGTCGGAGAACAGGCCCTCGACCGCCTCCAGCCCGTCCGGCACGTCCACGGTGGACGCCCGGGAGGAGGTCTCGTCGTAGACCATGCGCTCCGGCGTCACCGCGCCGTCGTCGGGCAGCGCCACGCCCTGCGGGGCGGCGGGCGTGGTGGCGTAGGGGAACCGCTGCCCGTCGTGCAGGGTCAGCACGGCCTCCGGGTCGTTCTGCTCGCGGAACGACCGCCACACCCGCTCGCCCTCCACCGCGCCGTAGCGGTTCTGGGCGGCGAGCTTCACCAGGGCGTTCTGCACCTCGCCGCCGCCGCCCGCGCCGAACAGCCCGCCGACCACGGCGGCGATCGCGACCAGGTCCGTCGGCTGGAACGGCTGGATGTCGTTCCGGTTGGTGATGGCGTCGGCGTGGCCGGTGAGCACGTACTCGCCGGGGAAGTACCGCCCCTCGACCGCGTCCTCCAGGTAGGCGTTGATGCCCGCGATGTAGTCGCGCACGTCCTGCAACGCCTGCGCGCCGCGCGGGCCCTGGGTCGCCACCTGGTCGATCTGGCGCTGGAGGTCGGCCTCGGTGTAGGGGATCTGGCCGAAGAAGCTCTGCTCCAGCGCCCGGTTGCCCTCGGCGCCGCCCGCGAACCCGGACAGCTGCCCGCGCCCGAGGTGGCGGAACAGGTCCATCAGCCACAGCCGGTCCTGCGCGGCGGCGTACCCGGCGCCGAACTCGGTGCCGGAGCGGGTGGTGCCGTGGATGTGCGGCATCCCCAGGGTCTTGTCGCGGACGATGGTCACGTCCTCGCGCGGCCGGATCGTGCTCTCCACCTGGTCGGCGGGCACGCCGAAGGAGGCGTCGTTGAAGAACGCGCCCAGCTGCTCGTTGGTGAGGCCGCCGTAGCCGGAGGGCAGGGCGTCGTACTTGCCGAGCTGGTCGGCGGAGTGCGCCGGCCGGGTGCCGAACACCTGGTGGGCGAGGATGTCGGTGAGCGTGGCGTTGCCGTTCTGGCCGGGCGGCAGCACGTCGTGGCACTGGCCGAGGCAGTGGTCGTCGGGCGCGAACGCGGCGGTCCGGACCTGCTCGGGCGGCGCGGCGGCCGCGAGGGGCGAGACGGGCGGCACGGCGAGGGCGGCGGCCAGCAAGGGCACGACGGCGAGCGATCGGGCGGCTCTTCGCATGACGCGAAGCTCCTTCCAGGCAGGGGTCGTGTGACGCACGTTACTCAGAAGTAAAGATTCGCGAAAGTCCTTCGCGTTAGCCTGCGGAAATTACCCTGAGTACCCGCCTGACCTCGCTTTCCGCCTGGCAACTGTCAACGGGCGGTGACCGTGTGGTTCCGTGGTGAGATAACGGTGAATTAACGTCAGCTTGCGTGTTCGTGCGCGATGCTGGGCGGGTACGAACACGAAACGCCAACGCGGGGAGGCGTCGTGATCAAGGTGATGCTGGCCGACGACGAAGACCTCGTCCGGTCCGGCCTTCGCATGATCCTCAGCAGCGCCGGCGACATCGAGGTCGTGGCCGAGTGCGACGACGGGCACCTGGTGGCCGACCTGGCGCGCCAGCACCGCCCGCACGTCGTGCTGCTGGACATCCGGATGCGTTCCTCCGACGGGTTGATGGCGCTGCGCAAGCTGCGCACCATGCCGGACCCGCCGCGGATCGCCATGCTGACCACGTTCGACGTGGACGAGTACGTGTCCGAGGCCCTGCGCCTGGGCGCCTCGGGCTTCCTGCTCAAGGACACCGAACCGGAGCAGCTGGTCCGGGCGGTGCGCGACCTCGCCCTGGGCGGGGCCGTGCTCGACCCGGGCGTGGCGGCCAGGGTGCTGGCCGCGGTCGCGGACGGCGAGCGGGCCGCGGAACCCGCCCGCCGGCTGCTGGCCTCGCTGTCCGAGCGGGAGCGCGAGGTGCTCGTCCTGATCGGGCAGGGCATGTCCAACGCCGAGATCGGCGGCACGCTGCACCTGTCCGAGGCGACCGTGAAGGGGTACGTCTCCTCGGTGCTGGGCAAGATCGGCGCGGTCAACCGCGTGCAGGCGGCGCTGGTCGCCTTCCGCGGCGGCTTGATCGCCTAGGTCCCGGGCGACGCCCGCCCGGTCGACGACCCCCGGCCGGGCGCCCCGCCGTCACCGGCCGAAGAACGCCAGCAGCTCGCGGGTCACGACCTCCGGCCGCTCCTCGGCCAGGTAGTGCCCGCTGTCCCGGACGACCACGAGCTCCGGGTCCACGACGTGGCGGCGCAGCGGTTCCGCCAGGTACTCCGGCGCGTCCTCGTTCGCCAGCCCGAGCACCGGCAGCGCCAGCCGCGGGTAGCCCCGGTGGTCCTCGACGTCCTGGCCGAAGGTCTGGTACCAGCCGTTGGCCGCCCGGACGTGGTCGGGGGAGGAGTACGCGGCCGCGTAGATCGCCCGGTCCCGGTCGGTGATGGCGCTCTGGTCCTTCAGCAGCATCGCGCAGAGGTGGTCGACCAGCAGCCGGTACCGGCCGGCGAGCAGCTGCTCGGGCAGCGCCCGGACCTGGTTGAAGGCGAACCACCACAGGAAGAGGGGCTGTCCGGGGCGGGGCACCAGGGTGAGGTCGTACATGCTCTCGTCCGGGTGGGCCACGTCGAGCAGGGCGAGCCTGCGGACCGCCCCGGGGTGGTTGGCCGCGAGGCTGTGGCCGACCATCGCGCCGATGTCGTGGCCCGCGACGTCGACCCGGCCGAGCCCCAGCTCCCGCACCAGTTCCAGCACGTCGCGGGCCATGGTCCTCTTGTCGTAGCCGCCCGCCGGGGTGGCCGACCCGCCCATGCCGCGGAGGTCCACCGCGACCACGCGGTGCCGCCGGGCCAGCGGCGGCATGATCTTGCGGAACTGCCACCACGTCTGCGGCCAGCCGCCCAGCAGCACCAGCGGCGGCCCCTCTCCGCCCGTGACGTGGTGCAGGCGCGTGCCGTTGACCTCCGCGTGGGCGCTGCGGAAGCCGAGGGAGCGGGCCAGCGCCGCGTCCGAGGGCGTGCCGGCGGTGTCGGCCAAAGAGGTGTCGGTCAAAGAGGTGTCGGCCAAGGCGGTGGCGCTCGGGCCGGTCGCGGCCAGGGCGGCGGTCGCGAGGCCGGAGGCCAGCAGTGCTCGTCGGTCCACGATGGCATCCATTCTTGACTGATCGTTCTATTATTGGGGCAGTGCGAACGCCGAAGAGGGCGCGGCGAGCGCTAGTCGAGCAGCGACAGCGCGTGGTCCACGGCGTCGCGCAGGCGGCGCGGGTCCGGGCGCTTGGCGATCACGCGCAGGCCCTGCGCCAGGGTGACCAGGAACCGGGCCAGCGAGTGCGGGTCCCGGTCCGCGCCCAGCTCGCCCTGGTCGCGGGCCCGGACCAGGGCGCCGGCGATCGCCGACTCCAGTCCGTTGAGGCCGGTGTCCACGCGCCGGCCCGCGGCCTCGTCGTGCGGCAGGCACTCCACGGCGGTGTTGGTGACGAAGCAGCCCCGGCGGTCCGGGTCGGTCAGCGCGTCCTCGGCGAACGAGCGGATCAGCGCCCGCACCGCGGGCAGCGCGGGACCCGCGGGCGACAGCAGGTAGGCCGAGCGCCCGACGGTCTCCTCGCAGTACCGGTCCAGCGCCCGGAGGTACAGCTCGTGCTTGGTGCCGAAGGTGGCGTAGAGGCTGGCCCGGCCGACCCCCAGGTGGTCCACCAGGTCCTGCACCGAGGTCGCCTCGTACCCCTTGCGCCAGAACAGGTCCAGCGCCGCCCGCAGCGCCGCGTCCGGGTCGAACTCCTTCGTCCTGGCCATGTCGCCACGCTAGCCATAATGGAACGGTCGGTCAACAAAACCGACCCCGCCGGCTCAGTTCCCGCTCACGAGCCCCGAGACCAGCGGCTCCACCTCGACGCGGTTGCGGCCG
This sequence comes from Saccharothrix lopnurensis, assembly GCF_042658445.1. Taxonomy (NCBI): domain Bacteria; kingdom Bacillati; phylum Actinomycetota; class Actinomycetes; order Pseudonocardiales; family Pseudonocardiaceae; genus Saccharothrix; species Saccharothrix lopnurensis. Next base: position 71,960 of record NZ_JBHSQO010000016.1, read on the forward strand.
TGGCGCTTCGCGCGGTAGAGCGCCATGTCCGCGGCCGCGAACAGCTGGTCCAGTGCGGCCGGGCCGGCGGCCACGCCGACGCTCACCGTGGGCCGCCGCACCGGGCCGAGCACCACGGTCCAGTCGTGGTCGTCGACCGCCGCGCGGATGCGCTCGGCCACCGCCGGCCCCACGTCCCGGGTGCCGCCCGCGTCGCCGAGCAGCACCACGAACTCGTCGCCCGCCCACCGCGCCACCAGGTCGTCGGCCCGGCACTCGCGGCGCAGCAGCTGGGCGATCTCGCGCAGCGTCGCGTCACCCGCCGCGTGGCCCGCGTCGTCGTTCACGCCCTTGAACCGGTCCACGTCCACCAGCACCAGCCACGGCACGCGGCCCTTCGCGGCCGTGCCCTCCAGCAGGGCGGGCGCCGAGCGCTCCAGGCCCAGCCGGTTCGCCAGGCCCGTCAGCGGGTCCCGGGCCGCGGCCTCCTGCGCGGCGACCGCCAGCCGCTGGGCCTGCACCGCCACCCGCCGCTGCTCCAGCGCCTGCGCCAGGCCCTCCTGGAGCGTCTCGGTGGCGGTCCGGCCCGCCGCGACCGAGCAGCGCAGCGCCGCCGCCTCGCCCACGTGGTCGTTCATCCGCGCGCAGATGTCGGCCAGGTCCAGGGAGAACCGCAGCAGCAGCGACGGGTCGTTGATCGCCTCGGACGCGGCCACCGCCCGGCTGGCCAGGGTGCGGGCCCGCACCAGCTGGTCCTGCTCGCGGCACACCACCGCCAGCACCCAGTTGGCCACCGCCAGCGCCCACTTGTCGTCGGCCTCGCGCGCCTGCCGCAGCGTCTCCCGGGCGTGCTCCTCGGCCTGCTCCAGCTCGCCGACGCCCGCCAGCGACCGGCTGTACGCGCCCAGCAGCGCGCGGCGCATCTGCTCGTCCTTCGCCAGCTCCAGGCCCTCGCCGAGGTAGCCGCGGGCCTCCTCGAAGATCGCCGGGGCCAGCTCGGGCGGCGAGGAGATGGCGCGGAAGTTCAGCGTGCCGCCCAGCGCCTGGAGGCAGTAGGCGAGCACCTCGGTGGCCGACCCGGACGCCCGCGCCGCCCGCCGGGCCACCTGGACCGACAGCCGGAGCATGTCCACGGCCGCCCGCCGGTTGCCGATGCCCTCCAGCAGGTAGCCCAGCGCGTGCATGGCCTGCGCGGCGGCCGGCTTGTCGCTCGGCTCGCCCTCCAGGTCGGTCCAGCCCTCGGCGGCCAGCTCCAGGGCCAGCGGGATGCGGCCGAGCCGCCAGGCGAGCTTGGCCCGGTTGACCAGGACCGCGGAGCGCTCCCAGCGGTCCTGCCCGGCCGGGGCGTGGTTCACCACCCGGTCGAACAGGGTGTTCGCCTCCGCCAGCCGACCGGCGTTCAGCAACTCCCTGACCTCGTGGTCGGGTTGCGACGCCTGCTCCGAGGCCGGTGGCTCTCGCTGCTCCACTCGTGCTGACACCCCATTCCGACTCGGCGGGACGGGTACGCGGAGCCCGCCCGCCGCCGGCACGGCTACCACAGGCTACCGGCCCGGACGCCGGGTGTACCGCTCCTCGTGCAGGACTTCTTCCAGCGGCATCCGGTTGCGCCAACCGTGCCGCTCCAGGTCGGGGGTGTCCGGCAGCGCCGCGACCGGTCCGAGGCACAGCCAGGCCACCGGCCGCAGCGGCGCCGGGACGTCCAGCAGCCGGCGCAGCACGTCCTCGCGGTAGAAGCTCACCCAGCCCACGCCCAGCCCCTCGGCGGTCGCGGCCAGCCACAGGTTCTGGATGGCCAGGCACACCGAGTACAGGCCCGCGTCGGCGATGGCGTGCCTGCCCAGGACCGCCGGCGACCCCCGCTCCGGGTCGTAGGTGACGACGACGCCGAGGGTGGACTCCAGGACGCCCTCGACCTTGATCCGGTCGAACAGCTCCGCGCGCTCCCCGTCCAGCTCGGCGGCGAAGACGCTGCGCTCGGCCTGGACGTGGTCGCGGAAGGCGCGCCGGGTGCGCTCGTCGCGCACCACGATGAAGTCCCACGGCTGGGACAGGCCCACGCTGGGTGCGGCGTGCGCGGCGCTGAGCACCCGGCGCAGCACCTCCGGCGGGATCGGGGCGCCGGTGAACTCACCCCGGGTGTCCCTCCGGCGGTGCAGGACGTCGTAGAACCTCATTCGGACGATCGTGCCTCACGCGATCCGGTGAACTCCTCGTCGACGGGGGTGGTGTGCGTCTCAGCCGGGCGTTGAATGCCCGGTCATGATGGGCACAGCGCACGGGTCCGCGCTCGGGTTCGCCGGCGGGGTCGTGGTGACCGCGGTGGTGGGCCGCTGGCCGGCACCGGCCCTGGCCCTGCTGGTCGTGGTGGTGCTCGTCGTCTCCTGGTGGACCACCCCGGCGGGCTCCCTGCTGGCGGCGGCGCAGTGCTGGGGCCTCTACGCCGGCTTCGTCGTGGGCGACGAGGGCCACCTGGCGCCCGACTGGCACGCCCTGCTGGTGCTCGCGGTGGCGGGCACCGCCTCGCTCGGCGGCCTGGCGCGCTCCGGGCCGGAGGAGCTGTGACGACCTAGCCGAGCGGTCCCTGGACCTCGCCGTCCGGGGAGTCGCGCCACTGCTCGAACGGCCGGTCCAGCCGCCAGCCGCCGCCGTCGTCCGTCAGCACCCGGTCCTCGCACGTGTCGAGGTTGGACAGCGACTCGAACAGCTCGATGCTCCAGCCGAACAGCCGCCGGCACAGCAGGCGGATGGTCAGGCCGTGCGAGACCACCAGCACGTCGGCCGGGTGGCCGGGCTCGCGCATCCGCGCCTCCAGGTCGACGAGGAACGCGGCCAGCCGGTCGTCCACGTCCGCGCCCGACTCGCCGTTGGGCAGCCGGAAGAAGAAGTGGCCGAACGCGTGCCGCTGCTGCTTGAGCACCTCCTGCTGGACCGGGTCCTGGAGGTTGCCCCAGTCCTGCTCGCGCAGCCGGGGCTCGGCGGTGGTCCGCTCGGCCTGCGCGCCCAGGTCCAGGAGCCGCAGGGTGTTGCGGGTGCGCGTGTAGGGGCTCACGTAGACCGCGACCGGGTTCCCGCCCAGCAGTCCCCTGACCCGCGAGCCGGCCGCGCGGGCCTGCCGCTCGCCGGTCTCGGTCAACGGGAGGGCGTGGTCGGGGATGCGGCAGTACGCCAGCTCGTCGACGTTGCCCAGGCTCTGGCCGTGGCGCAGCAGGATGATCCTCACGGGACCATGGTGCCCGGCCCCGGTGTTACAGTTCGCCGGAAAACCAGCCCTCGGGTGTTACATGGAGGCGGTCCGATGATCTCCGTGGTGATCGGTGGCGGCACGATGGGCGCCGGGATCGCGCACCTCCTGCTCGCCGGCGGCCACGAGGTGGTGCTGGTCGAGTCCGGGGCGGACCGGGTCCCCGCCGCCCGGCGGGCCGTGGCGGCGTCGCTGGGCAAGGCCGCCGACCGGGGCAGGCTCGACGCCGACCCGGAGGAGCTGCTCGCGCGGCTGGTGGTCGCGGAGCGGCTGGAGCCGGTGGCCGCGGCGCTGGTGGTCGAGGCGGTGCCCGAGGACGTGGAGCTCAAGCGGCGCGTGCTGGCCGCCGCCGCGAGCGCCTGCCCCGACGCCGTGCTGGCCTCCAACACCTCGTCGCTCTCGATCTCCGCGCTGGCCTCGGGCCTGCCCGGCGAGCGGGTGCTCGGGATGCACTTCTTCAACCCCGTGCCCGTCCAGCAGCTGGTCGAGCTGGTCCACCACGACGGCGTGTCGCCCGAGGTCGTGGCCAGGGCCCGCGCCTGGGCCGAGCAGCTGGGCAAGACCGTGATCGAGGTGCGGGACGCGCCCGGGTTCGCCACCTCGCGGCTCGGGGTCGCCGTCGGGGTGGAGGCGATCCGGATGCTGGAGGAGGGCGTGGCGAGCGCCGAGGACATCGACACCGGGATGCGCCTGGGCTACGGCTGGCCGATGGGACCGCTGCGGCTGACCGACCTCGTCGGCCTGGACGTCCGGCTCGCCATCGCCGAGCACCTGGCCGCCGAGCTGGGCCCCCGGTTCGCGCCGCCCGCGTTGCTGCGGGAGAAGGTCGCCGCCGGCCACCTCGGGCGCAAGACCGGCCGCGGCTTCTTCACCTGGTAGGCGGGGACCCGTGCCGATCCGCGAGCTGACCCCCGACGACCTGGAGCCGCTGGGCCGGCTGCACCGGGTCGCGTTCGGCCGGTCCGACCCGGTCGAGGCGCGCCCCGGCACGCGGGGGCTGGCCGCCGAGCTGGACGGGCGGCTCGCGGGCGCGCTCGCGATCTCGGACTTCCACCAGTTCTGGGGCGGCTCGACCGTGCCCGCGGGCGGGATCGGCGGGGTGGCGGTCGACCCGTGGGCGCGGGGTCGTGGCGTGGCGAGCGCCCTGCTGGACGCCGCCCTGCGCGACATGCGCGACCGCGGGCAGGCGCTGTCGGTGCTGTACGCCACCGTGCCCGCGCTGTACCGGTCGCGCGGGTGGGAGCGGTCCGGGGTGTTCGAGCGCCTGGACTTCCCGCTGGACCGGATACCCGCGGGCGCCCGCGCGGACACCCGCCCGGCCGTCGAGGGCGACCTCGCGGCCCTGCACGCCTGCTACTGCGACCTCGCGTCCACGGTCAACGGGATGCTCGACCGCGCCGCACCCGCCTTCCGGGCGGCGGACGTGCTGGAGCGCGCCGTGGTGTCGGTGGTGCCCGGCCACGACGGCGAGGTCCGCGGCTACCTGACCGCCGAGCGCGACGCCGAGGGGCTGCGGGTGCACGACCTGGTCGCCCGGGACGCGGCGACCCAGCTCGGGCTGCTGGCCCAGCTGCGCAGCTGGGCCGGGGTGCTGGAGCGGGTGGCGGTGCGGGTCACCGACCCCGCCACCACCGGGCTGCTGACCGACCAGGCGATCCGGTTCACCACGACCGCGTCCGCCTGGCTGCTGCGGGTGGTGGACCTGCCGGCGGCCGTGGCGGCGCGCGGCTGGCCCGCCGCCGAGGGGCTGACCACGACCGTGGACCTGGAGGTCGTCGACGAGCACGCGCCGTGGCACGCGGGCCGGCGGCGGCTCGTGGTCGAGGACGGCCGGGTGCGGGTGGAGGCGGGCGGCGGTGGCGACGTGCGGCTGCACGCCCGCGCGCTGGGGCCCTGGTTCAGCGGGATGCAGGACAGCTCCGCGCTGCGGCGCGCGGGCCTGCTGGACGGTGACGGCCGGGTGCTCGATCGGCTGGTCGGCGCACCGGGTGTCCCCCGCCTGGCGGATTTCTTCTAACCTGACCACCCGTGCTGCTCGCCGCGCTGGAGCTGGTCGGGATCGCCGCGTTCGCCGCCTCCGGGGCCGTCGCGGCGGTGCGCGCCCGGCTGGACGTGTTCGGCGTGGTCGTGCTGGCCCTGACCACGGCGCTGGGCGGCGGCACGATCCGGGACGTCCTGCTCGGCGTGCACCCGCCGGCCGCCCTGGTGAACTGGCCCTACCTGGCCGTCGCCGGGGGCACCGGGCTGGTCGTGTCCTGGGCTCACCCGACCGTGGCCAGGCTCCGGCGGGCCGTGCTGCTGCTCGACGCGGTCGGCCTGGGCCTGTTCGTCACCGGGGGCACCGCCACCGCGCTCGCCCTGGGCGCCCCGCCGTACGCGGCGTGCCTGGTCGGCATGACCACCGGCATCGGCGGCGGCGCGCTGCGGGACCTGCTGCTGCGCGAGATCCCGCTGGTCCTGCGGCGCGAGATCTACGCGGTGGCGGCCCTGGTGGGCGCGGTCGTCGTCGTGGTCGGCCACCAGCTCGGGCTGCCGGCGGCGCTGGTGAGCCCGGTCGGGTCGGCCCTCATCGTCGGCCTGCGGCTGCTCGCCCTGTGGCGCGACTGGAACGCCCCGGTGCCCGGAAAACTTGACGGGTAGCTCACACGGGCTTCTCAGGCGGCTCTCAGGACCACCGGCAAAACTGATCCCATGCGCATCCTCGTTGTCGACGACGACCGGGCCGTGCGGGAGTCGCTCCGGCGCTCGCTGCAGTTCAACGGCTACCAGGTGGAGCTGGCCGGCGACGGCCAGCAGGCCCTGGAGTCCGTCGTCAACCAGCGCCCCGACGCCATGGTGCTGGACGTGATGATGCCCCGCCTGGACGGCCTGGAGGTGTGCCGCCGGCTGCGCAGCACCGGCGACGACCTGCCGATCCTCGTGCTCACCGCCCGCGACGCCGTGTCCGACCGGGTGTCCGGGTTGGACGCGGGCGCGGACGACTACCTGCCCAAGCCGTTCGCGCTGGAGGAGCTGCTGGCCCGGCTGCGGGCGCTGCTGCGGCGCGCCACGCCGGACGACCCCAGGGACGGGTCGGCGGCCGCGGTGCTGCGGTTCGCGGACCTGGAGCTGGACCCCGGGACGCGCGACGTGCGGCGCGGGGAGCGGCCGATCAGCCTGACCAGGACCGAGTTCGCGCTGCTGGAGCTGTTCCTGGCGCACCCCAAGCAGGTGCTCACGCGCGGCCGCATCCTGGAGGACGTCTGGGGCTACGACTTCCCGACCTCGGGCAACGCCCTGGAGGTCTACGTGGGCTACCTGCGCCGCAAGACCGAGGCCGAGGGCGAGACCCGGCTGCTGCACACCGTGCGCGGCGTGGGCTACGTGCTGCGGGAGACCCCTCCGTGATCGACGCCGCCAACGGGCGGTTGCAGCGGGTCTCGCTGCGCGCCCGGGTCACCCTGCTCGCCGCGTTCTGCGTGGCGGGCGCGGTGGCCGTCGTCTCGCTGGGCGCCTACATGACCGTGAGCCGGAACCTGCACGACCAGCTGGAGTCCAACCTCCGGCAGCGGGCGCAGGCGGCGGTCACCGCGCCCAAGGTCAACAACGACGTGACGGAGATCCCCGGCGCCTTCCTGGCGGCGGGGGACATCCGGATCGGCGTGCTGGACACCTCCGGCCAGATCTACTACCCGAAGGGCACCAGCCCGCCGCCCACCCAGCCCGCCGACCTGGACGTGGCGCGCGGGGTGGCGCTGGAGAACTCCTGGGTCGACACCCGGTCGGGGTTCCAGGTGCTGACCCTGCCCTACGGCGACGGGCAGGCGATGCTGATCGCCCAGTCCACCAAGCCGCTCAACACCACGCTGGGCAAGCTGGCCGTGGTGCTGTTCGTGATCAGCGGCCTGGGCGTGCTGGTCGCGGCGGTGGCGGGCACGGCGGTGGCGCGCACGGGGCTGCGGCCGGTGCAGCGGCTGACCGAGGCCACCGAGCGGGTCGCGCTGACCGGCGACCTGCGCCCGATCCCGGTCTCCGGCGACGACGAGCTGGCGCTGCTGTCGCAGCGGTTCAACGCGATGCTCGGCGCGGTGGCCGAGTCGCAGGAGCGGCAGCGCAGGCTGGTCGCGGACGCGGGGCACGAGCTGCGCACGCCGCTGACGTCCATGCGCACGAACCTGGAGCTGCTGCTGGCCTCGGAGCGGCCCGGCTCGCCGACGCTGGCCGACGAGGACAAGGCCGAGATCCACGCCGACGTGCGCGCCCAGCTCGACGAGCTGACCACGCTGATCGGCGACCTGGTGGAGCTGGCCCGCGAGGACGCGCCGCAGGTCGTGCACGAGCCGGTGGACCTGGTCGAGGTGGTGGAGCGGGCGCTGGACCGGGCCCGGCGCCGCGCGTCGGACGTGCGGTTCGTCGTCGACGCGCAGCCGTGGTCCCTGCTGGGCGACTCCTCGGCGCTGGAGCGGGCGGTGCTGAACCTGCTGGACAACGCGGTGAAGTTCAGCCCGGCGCGGGGCGTGGTGCGGCTGGGGCTGCGGCAGCTCGGCGACGGCAGCGCGGTGGTCGAGGTGGCGGACTCCGGTCCGGGCATCGCGGACGACGACCTGCCGCACGTGTTCGAGCGCTTCTACCGCTCGGACGAGGCGCGCACGCTGCCCGGCTCCGGGCTGGGGCTGGCGATCGTCAAGCAGGTCGCGGAGCGCCACGGCGGCGCCGCGTACGTGGGGCGGGCCCCGGAGGGCGGCGCGCTGTTCGCGCTGCGGCTGCCCGGCCGGCCGACGCCGCTGGCGCACCCGGTCAACCACTCGTCGGGTGACGCAAGCCGGTAGACCGAACACACAGTAAACAAGACTCACCAGGGTGTGGTGATCGTCGGGAAAACCGCCGGTTCCGACGAGTGCTCTTGTTGGACTGTGTTGACGTTTGCGCTCTGGATCGAGCACCCTGACGGCATGACGACGTGGCCCACCGGTGTGCGCGGCCTGGCCTGGGGCGCCGACCACAACCCCGAGCAGTGGCCCGAGTCCGTGTGGGCGGAGGACGTCGCGCTGATGCGGCGGGCCGGGGTGAACCTGGTCAGCGTGGGCATCTTCTCCTGGGCCCTGATCGAGGTCGAGGAGGGCCGCTACGAGTTCGGCTGGCTGGACCGGGCGCTCGACCGGCTGCACGAGGGCGGCGTCCGGGTCGACCTGGCCACCGCGACCGCCTCGCCGCCGCCCTGGCTGACCACCGCGTACCCGGAGGTCCTGCCCGAGACCGCCGGGGGCGTGCGGCTCTCCCACGGCTCCCGGCAGTCCTACTGCCCCTCCTCGGGCGTCTACCGGGAGAAGGCCGTCGCGCTGGCCCGCGCCCTGGCCGAGCGGTACCGGGAGCACCCGGCGCTCGCCGCCTGGCACGTGGGCAACGAGTACGGCTGCCACGTGTCGCGGTGCTTCTGCGACCGGTGCGCGGTGGCGTTCCGCGCGTGGCTGCGGGCCCGGTACGGCGACCTGGAGCCGCTGAACGAGGCGTGGGGCACCGCGTTCTGGAGCCAGCGCTACGGCTCGTGGGAGCAGGTCCTGCCGCCGCGCGCCACGCCGTCCCTCGGCAACCCCGGGCAGCTGCTGGACTTCGACCGGTTCTCCTCCGACGCCCTGCTGGAGCTGTTCACGGCCGAGCGGGACGTGCTGCGCGAGGTCACCCCCGGCGTGCCGGTGACCACGAACTTCATGGTGACCTGGACGTTCGGCGCGCTGGACTACTGGCGGTGGGCCGCCGAGGTCGACTTCGTGTCCAACGACCACTACACCCGCGCCGAGGACCCGGAGCGGCACGTCGAGCTGGCGTTCTCCGCGGACCTGGTGCGCGGGCTGGCCGGCGGGCGGCCGTGGCTGCTCATGGAGCACTCGACCTCGGCGGTGAACTGGCAGCGGCGCAACCTCGCCAAGGAGCCGGGCGAGCTGCGGCGCAACTCGTTCCAGCACGTCGCCCGCGGCGCGGACGGCACGCTGTTCTTCCAGTGGCGGCAGTCGCGGGCGGGCGCGGAGCGCTACCACTCGGCGATGGTCCCGCACGCGGGCCCGGACACCCGGGTGTTCCGCGAGGTGGAGCGGGTGGGCGCGGAGTACGCGCGGCTGGCCGAGCTGGTCGGCTCGACCGTCGAGGCGTCGGTGGCGCTGGTCTACGACTGGCAGTCGCGGTGGGCGCTGGGGCAGCCCGCGCACCCCACGGCCGACTTCTCCTACCAGGACCACGCCCTGGCGCTGTACCGCGCGCTGTGGCGGGCCGGGGTGACGGTCGACTTCGTGCCGCCCGGCGCGGACCTGTCCGGCTACGCCGCGGCCGTGCTGCCCGCGCTGTACCTGGTGGACGACGCCACCCCCTACGAGCGCTACGTCGAGGGCGGCGGCCGGCTGCTGGTGACCTACCTGTCCGGCATCACCGACGGCCGCGGCCACGTCCACCTCGGCGGCTACCCCGGCGCGTTCCGGGAGCTGCTGGGCGTGCGGACCGAGGAGTTCCACCCGCTGGGCGAGGGCGCGGCCGTGGCGCTGGACGACGGCTCGACCGCGCGCGTGTGGACCGAGGACCTGCGGACCGAGGGCGCGGAGGTGCTGGCCTCCTACGCCGACGGGCCGCTGGCCGGCGTGCCCGCGGTGACCCGCAACGACCGGGGCGACGGCGCCGCCTGGTACCTCGCGTGCGGCCTGACCGGCGACGGGCTGGACCGGCTGGTCCGCGGGGTGCTGGCGCACGCGGGCGTGCCGCGCGGGCCCGAGGGCGTCGAGGTCGTCCGCCGTCGGGGGGAGCGGGCGGGCGCGCCCGTATCGTGGCTGGTCGCGGTGAACCACGGGGGCGGCGACGCGGAGCTGCCCGCGGCGGGCGTCGAACTGCTGTCCGGTGAGCGGGTGACCGGGCGCGTGGTGGTGCCCGCCGGCGGCGTGGTCGTGGTCAGGGGAGAGGTGTGAGGTGCTGGCGCGGCAGAGGCAAGCGGTGATCCTGGAAGAGGTCCGCCGGACGGGCGCGGTGCGGGTGAGCGACCTGGTGGTGCGGCTGGGCGTCTCGGACATGACGGTGCGCCGCGACCTGGACGTGCTGGCCGCCCGCGGCCTGGTGGAGAAGGTCTACGGCGGTGCCACCTCCGTGGTCGGCCGCAGCACCGACGAGCCCGGTTTCGAGGCCAAGTCCGTGCGCTCGCTGCCGGAGAAGGAGGCCATCGCCGCGTTCGCCGCGGGCCTGGTGCGCCCCGGCACCGCGATCGGCCTGTCCGCCGGCACCACCACGTGGACGCTGGCCCGGTTCCTGGACGACATCCCGGACCTGACCGTGGTGACCAACTCGATCCGGGTCGCCGACGTGCTCCAGCAGAGCGGGCGCACCGACCGGACCGTGGTGCTCACCGGCGGGGTGCGCACGCCGTCGGACGCCCTGGTCGGGCCGGTGGCCGTGCAGGCGCTGCGGTCGCTGCACCTGGACGTGGTGTTCCTGGGGGTGCACGGCATGGCCGAGCGCTCCGGCTTCACCACGCCCAACCTCAACGAGAGCGAGACCGACCGCGCGCTGGTCGACGCGGCGGGCCGGGTGGTGGTCGTGGCCGACCACACCAAGTGGGGCACCGTCGGCATCTCCACCATCGCCGCGCTGGACGAGGCGGACGTGCTGGTGACCGACGGGGGTTTGCCCGAGCAGGCCCGGGTGGTGCTGGGGGAGCAGGTCGGTGAACTGGTCCTGGCGCGGGTGCCGGGGCGGGGAGAGGAACTGGCGTGAGGCGCACGACGGGCAGGCTCGCGGACGGCCGGGAGATCATCTACTTCGACGACACCCCGGACGCGCCGGCGCGCGACGCGGTGGACACCCGGGACCTGCCGCGCGCGCAGCCCCTCTCGGAGGTGCGGCGCGACCCGCTGACCGACGAGTGGGTGGCGATGGCGGCGCACCGGCAGACGCGCACGTACAAGCCGCCGGCCGACCTGTGCCCGCTGTGCCCGTCCACCCCGGGCAAGCCGACCGAGATCCCCGAGCCGTCCTACGACGTGGCGGTGTTCGAGAACCGGTTCCCGTCCTTCGCGGAGAGCGTGCCGGACCTGCCCGCCGCGGTGGACGGGATGCCGATGGTGGCGCGGGCCGCCGGGCGCGGCCGGTGCGAGGTGGTCTGCTTCACCTCCGACCACAACAGCTCGTTCGGGCGGCTGCCGGTGTCGCGGGTGCGCACCGTGGTGGACGTGTGGGCGGACCGCACCTCCGCGCTGGGCGCGCTGCCGGGCGTCGAGCAGGTCTTCCCGTTCGAGAACCGGGGCGAGGAGATCGGCGTGACCCTGCACCACCCGCACGGGCAGGTGTACGGCTACCCGTTCGTGACGCCCCGGACCGAGCGGGTGCTGTCCGCGTCGCGGCGGTACCGGGAAGCCCACGGCCGGCCCCTGGTGGGCGACGTGCTGGCGGCCGAGCGGGCGGCGGGCACGCGCGTGGTCGCGGAGGGGGAGCACTGGACGGCGTTCGTGCCCGCCGCGGCGCGCTGGCCGGTCGAGGTGCACCTGGTGCCGCACCGGCAGGTGCCCGACCTGCCCGCGCTGACCGACGCCGAGCGGGACGACTTCGCCGCGCTGTACCTGACCGTGCTGCACCGGCTGGACGCCCTGTACGACCGGCCCCTGCCCTACATCGCGGCGTGGCACCAGGCGCCCGTGCGGACCGGGCGCGACCTGGCGTGGCTGCGCCTGGAGGTGTTCTCGGTGCTGCGCACCGCGGACAAGCTCAAGTACCTGGCCGGCTCGGAGTCCGGCATGGGCGTGTGGATCAACGACGCGACGCCCGAGCAGATCGCGGAGCGGCTACGCGCCTAGGAACGCCCGCGCGGCGGCCGCGCCCGCCCGCGCGTCGAGCCCGGGACCGACGACGGCGGCCACCAGTTCCCCGGTGACGTCGGCGTCGGCCGCGATCAGCGCGTCGACCGCGGCCGTCGTGGCGTGCCCGCCGGTGTACTCGTCGATGAGCCCGCGGCAGCGGGCCTCGTCGGCGAACGGCGGGTTCACCGAGTCGAAGCCGTCGTCGGCGTCGTAGTCGGCGCGCAGCCAGCCGTCCCGGAAGCCGTAGGCGAACCCGACCCACAGCCCGTCGGCCTCGGCCGCGCGCACGGGGCCCGCCCACCAGTCGGGCGCGCCGGCCAGGAGGTCGGTCTCCGGTTCCCCGAAGTACTCGGCGGCCCGGCCGTGGTAGGTCTCGGAGTACTCGTGGTCGTGCCCGAGCAGCACGGCCCGGTCCGCGTCGATGTGGACCAGGTCCGCCCAGTTGCCGCCGCCGTCGTCGTAGTGCCACCGCGGGCCGGCGGCGCGGCAGTTGTCGCCCCAGCCGCGAGCGGCGCAGACGGCGGCGAACGCGGCCCACCGCGCCCGCATCCACCGGGGTTCGGGCAGTTGGACCTCGCGCATGGGCCCAATGGTCCCAGCGGGTGGCCGTCACGGTGCGTGAACCCCCGAGGGGTCCGCCCGAGGACTTCACAACTGATGCCCAGTTTCGTTTAAGGCTCCTCTCAGGCGGAAACCGCAGAGTTGTGGACATGACCGAGAGCGAGCAGCCGCGCGATCCCCAGCAGTCGAGCCCCTGGGCCCGCGGCGGCGCCGAGCGAGGTCATGAGGACTCCGGTCACCGGCAGCAGGGTGCTGGTCGGCCGGACCCCGACGGACCGGTGGCAGGGACCGGTCGGTCGGACACCGGGCCGGCGGGCGCTGTGCAGGGCAGCGCCGGCCGCCCGGGTGGATTCGGATCCGACGAGCCCGGCCCCGGTGTGGCGGGTGCCGCGCGGGGCGGCTCGGGTCAGAGCCCGTTCGGTTCGACCGGTGGCGTGCAGGGCGACGCCGGTCAGACCACCTCCGGTTCGGCCGGGGTCGTGCAGGGCGACCCCGGCCGGACCGACTTCGACTCGACGGGTGCCGCGCAGGGCGGCACCGGTCAGACGGGGACCGGCTCGTTCGGCGCCGTGCAGGGCGGCGCCGGACTGCCGGGCGCCGGGGCGGGAGCCTGGCAGGGAGGCTTCCACCCCGGTCACCCCGGTTCGCAGACCCACCCCGGTTCGCAGACCCACGCCGCGGACCACGGCGCGTCGTCGCCCACCCCCTCGGGCGCGATGCCGCCGTTCGGACCCGGCTCGCCCGGCCCCTACTACGCGCCACCCGGATCGCTCGGACCCGCTCCCGCCCCGCGCCGGGGCCGGGGGAAGGTGGTCGCGGGGATCGCCGCGCTCGTGCTCGCCGTGGGCGGGGTGGCGGGCGGGGTCGGCGGCTACGTCGGCTACGAGGCGGCCGACCGGTCCGGGCCGGTGGTCAACGCGCTCAACCAGGTGCCGCCCGCCCAGCAGACCGGCAGCTCGCCCGACGGCTCCATCGAGCAGGTGGCGGCCAGGGTGCTGCCCACCGTGGTGCAGGTGCAGGTGCAGGGCGGCGCGGGCTCCGGCTTCGTGCTCAGCTCCGACGGCCTGGTGCTGACCAACAACCACGTGGTCGAGTCCGCCGCGAACGGCGGCGCGATCCAGGTGCAGCTCCAGGACGGCCGCGCGTTCGACGCCCGCGTCGTCGGCCGCGACCCGACGTCCGACCTGGCCGTGGTCAAGGCCGAGGACGTCTCCGACCTGCCGACCGCCGAGCTGGGCAACTCCGGCGACCTGCGGATCGGCCAGCAGGTGGTGGCCGTCGGCTCGCCGTTCGACCTCAACGGCACGGTGACCAGCGGCATCGTCAGCTCGCTGAACCGCCCGGTGAGCGCCGGCAGCGAGCGCGGCGGCCAGGCGACCGTGCTCAACGCCATCCAGACCGACGCCGCGATCAACCCCGGCAACTCGGGCGGCCCGCTGGTGGACATGCGGGGCCGGGTCGTCGGCATCAACTCCGCCATCTACAGCCCGAACACCGGCCAGTCGCAGGCCGGCTCGGTCGGCATCGGCTTCGCCATCCCGATCGACCAGGCCCGCCGCACCGCCAAGGAGCTGGCGGAGACCGGCAAGGCCACCCAGACCGTGCTGGGCGTGCAGGTGACCGACGCGCCCCGCGGTGGCGCGCAGGTCAGCGAGGTCACCTCGGGCAGCGCCGCCGCGTCGGCCGGCATCCGGGACGGCGACGTCATCACCCGGTTCGGCGACCGGCCCATCGACAGCTCCGACGCCCTGGTGGCGGCCGTCCGGTCCCGCGCGCCCGGCGACAAGGTGCAGCTCACCACCGGTGACGGCCGCACCGTGGAGGTCACCCTCGGCGGCCAGCCCGTCGAGGTGCGCTGACCGGCACACCCGAAGACCCCGGCTCACGTGCCCCGAGCCGGTACCGAGGCCGCATACCGGCAGGCCGCCCCTCACCTGCCGGCGTGCGGCCTCCTGTTCTCGGCGGCGATCCGGCCGGCCGACGTGTCCGGGCCGGGCAAGGCCGGGGTCGAGCGGACCCGGCTGTCGTCCACCATGTGGTCGGTGGTGCCGGCGACGACCGCGGCCCGCGGCGCGAGCGGTGATCGCTCCCGCGGTCGACCACCTCCTGTCGACCAACTGGTGAGGCTCTGGTGGAAGAAGCAGTCGGACGGGTGCTCGTCGTGGACGACGACGTGACGGTGCGCGACGTCGTGCGCCGGTACCTGGAGCTGGCCGGGCACGAGGTCGAGCTGGTCGGTGACGGCGAGGGCGCGCTGCGCCGGTTCGCCGAGCGGGAGCCGGACCTGGTGGTGCTGGACCTGATGCTGCCCGGCGTGGACGGGTTGGAGGTGTGCCGGCGGCTGCGGGCGCGCGGCGCGGTGCCGGTGGTGGTGCTCACCGCGCGCGGCGAGGAGGAGGACCGCATCGCCGGGCTGCGGCTGGGCGCCGACGACTACGTGACCAAGCCGTTCAGCCCGCGCGAGCTGGCCCTGCGCGTGACCTCGGTGCTGCGGCGGTCGCGGGTGGCGCCGGCGCGGTCGTCGTCGGTGCTCGTCGACGGCGGGCTGCGGGTCGACGTGGGCGCGCGGTCGGCCGGGCTGGACGGCCGCGAGCTGGCGCTGACCACCCGCGAGTTCGACCTGTTGGTGTTCTTCATGACCCACCGCGGCACCGCGTTCGGCCGCGCCGAGCTGCTGTCGCGGGTGTGGGGCTGGGAGTTCGGCGACCAGTCCACGGTGACCGTCCACGTGCGGCGGCTGCGGGAGAAGGTGGAGGCGGACCCGGCGCGTCCCGGGCGCATCCTGACCGTGTGGGGCGTGGGCTACCGGTACGGCGGCGGTGCGTGATGCTGGTCGAAATCTGGCACGTCCTCCCGTACGCGGTGCTGTTCTCGCTGCCGCCGGCGCTGCTGGGCGCGGTCCTGCTGCGGCGGTTGTCGCACGGGTCGCTGGCCACCGCGCTGACCGTGCTGGGGCTCGTGCCGGTGGTGTCGACCATCGGCGGCGTGCTGGCGGTCAGCGGGTTCATGTTCACGCCGGTGCTGACGACGACCCTGCTGGTGTGCCTGCTGGTCGCGGTGGTGACGGTGCCGACGGCGGTGCTGCTGGGGCGC
This sequence comes from Saccharothrix lopnurensis, assembly GCF_042658445.1. Taxonomy (NCBI): domain Bacteria; kingdom Bacillati; phylum Actinomycetota; class Actinomycetes; order Pseudonocardiales; family Pseudonocardiaceae; genus Saccharothrix; species Saccharothrix lopnurensis. The sequence goes on from NZ_JBHSQO010000016.1 coordinate 87,641, forward strand.
GCGCTGGCGCGGCGCAGCGTGTGGGAGCGGGAGGCGCGGGCCCGGGAGCGCGCCGCGGAGGCGTCGCGGCGCGAGCTGGTCGCGTGGATCAGCCACGACCTGCGCACGCCGCTGGCCGGCATCCGGGCGATGGCCGAGGCCCTGGCGGACGGCGTGGTGGCGCGCCCGGAGGAGGTGGCCGACTACGCGGACCGGATCTCGGGGGAGGCGTCGGCGCTGTCCGGGATGGTCGACGACCTGTTCGAGCTGTCGCGCATCACCGCGGGCGCGCTGAGGCTGACGCTGTCCGAGGTGCCGCTGGCGGACGTGGTGAGCGAGGTGGTGGCGGCGGAGGGGCCGGTGGCCTCGCGCAAGGGCGTGGTGCTCAGGGCGGACGCGGCGACCTGGCCCGTGGTGCTCGGCAGCGACCCCGAGCTGGCCCGGGTGGTGCGCAACCTGCTGTCCAACGCGATCCGGCACACGCCGCCGGACGGGACGGTGGCCGTGCGCGTCGACGTGGACGGCTCGTCGGCGCTGCTGCGCGTGGACGACTCGTGCGGCGGCATCCCGGAGGCCGACCTGCCCCGGGTGTTCGAGGTGGCCTTCCGGGGGGCGCCGCACCGGCAGCCGGTGGGTGGCGGGTTGGGGCTGGCGATCGCGCGCGGGTTGGTGGAGGCGCACCGGGGGACGATCGCCGCCCGCAACCACGGGCCGGGCTGCCGGTTCGAGGTGCGCCTGCCGCTGAGCGCGTCGGACCGGTCGCGCGCCGCTTGACGGCCGGAAGGGCACGGAACCACCGGATCGGGGCACCGGATACGGTGATCCGCATGGAACGCAGCGCGCAGCGCCTCGGACGCGCCCTGGTCGTGATCGTGGACGACCGGGTGGCGCACGGTGAGCACGACGACAGCACGGGGCCGCTGGTCACGGAGCTGCTGGAAGAAGCAGGGTTCATCGTCGACGGCACCGTCGCGGTGGAGGGCGAGGTGGCGGGCATCCGCGCCGCGCTCAACACCGCGGTCATCGGTGGCGTCGACCTCGTGGTCACCGTCGGCGGCACTGGTGTGTCGCCCCGGGACATGACGCCGGACGCCACGCAGGGCGTGCTCGACCGGCCGATCAACGGCATCGCCGAGGCGCTGCGGGCCTCGGGCCTGGCGGCGGGCGCGGTGGACGCGGGCATCTCCCGCGGCCTCGTCGGCGTGTCGGGCAGCACCCTCGTGGTGAACCTGGCCGGTTCGCGGGCGGCGGTGCGCGACGGCATGGCGACGTTGTCGGCGCTCGTGCCGTACGTGATCGACCAGCTGTCCGGCCTGGACGAGGCGTGACCGGACCGGACGACACCGCCGCCCCCTCCGCGCCGGCAGCCGCTGCCGACGCGGAGGAGGCGGCACGTCGCCGGCGCCTGGCGGAGGTCTTCGGCGACGTGCTGCCGGAGTCGTCGTCGGACGAGCCGCGCCCCGCGGCGCGGGGGGACGAGTGGTACGAGGAGAACCGCCCGCCCCACCACGGCTGACCCGCTGCTCGACCATCAGCCGCCGGCGGGCCGGCGTGCCGTTGACGTGGACGTCCGCGGTGCAGCCCTGGCGGATGAACCACCCCGAACGGGCGTAGTTGAGCTGCGCCACGCGGCACCGGTCCAGGTCCGAGAAGTAGAGGACGCGGGGCGCCGCGGTGGCGGCCGGCGCGGTGACGACGGTCAGACCGGCCGCGACAGCCGGCGCGGCGGCCGCGGAACGGACGGCGGTGAGCACGGGACCTCCGATGGGTTCAGGGTGGTGACCGCCCGATGTTGGGAACGGCCAGCCGCCGGCCGCGTCGGTTGGACAACCCCTTCCCGCGCCCACCGCCGGACCGGGTTCGCGGCACGACCCGGCCGGCGGTGCCGAACCTGCGGCACCCCTGCCTCGGTGCCACCTGGCTCGCGGCACCCGGGCTTGTGGCACCTGGGCTCGCGGCACCCGGGCTCGCAGCACCCGTCCGGGGCATCAGGCCCGTGGTGCCCGGCCTGCGACACCGAACCTGCGACACCGAACCTGCGACACCAGAGGCGCGCCGAACCGGGCTCACCAGCCCGGTGCGCCGCGTCGGTCAGCTCTCGTTGAACGGTCCTTTCCTCGGCACGCTCGGCCCGGACCCGCCCTGCTGCGCCACCAACAGGTCCCGGATCTCCTTCAGCAGCTCGACATCGGTCGGCTCGTGCGGCCCGGCTTCCTCGCCGCGCTTGCGCCGTTCCCTGATCGTGTTCATCGGCAGCACGAAGATGAAGTAGACGACCGCCGCGACGATCAGGAAGTTGATCATCGCGGTGATGACCGAGCCGAAATCCATCACCGTCTTCTCGTTGTCGCCGAGCTGGACCGCCAGCCCGTTCACGTTCGCGCCGCCGAAGGACGCCACGATCGGGTTGATCAGTTTTTCCGTGAACGACTTCACGATGTCGTTGAACGCGGTGCCGATGACCACGGCCACGGCCAGGTCGATGACGTTCCCGCGCATGAGGAAGTCCTTGAAGCCCTTGATCACGAGCCGGCTCCTTGTTCGCATGAGTTCTATGGGGCGAGCGGAGGGTAACGACCCCACGACCTACCCCGAGGAGGTGCCGGGTACGCGTCCGGACTCCTCGGCGCGGGGTCGGCGCGGGATCAGCGCAGGATCAGCGTGACCGGCCCCGCCAGCGACTCGGCGGCCACCCGCCGGGCCGCCGCGCGCGCCGCCGACACCACGACCACCTCCTCGTCGCGCACCGCGACCACCGAGGCGTCCGCCGCCAGCACCTGGGCCCCGGCGCCGACCACCTCCACCCGGCTGCCCGGCCGCAGCAACCCGGCCACGCCGCCGTCGGCCAGCCGCACCGCCACGGCCGACACCCCGGGGTCGACCGGCGCCAACCGCGCGTCGGTCAGAGGTTCACCCGCCCGCGCGGCGCCCACCAGCCCGCGCCCCACGGCCGCGGCCCGCGACACGGCCCCGGACGGCGCCAGGGGCGGTGGCATGGCGACCTCGCGGATGTCGGCCTCGGTGAGGGGCACGTCCGGCGGCAGGTCGCGCGCCGCCACGAGCACGTCGACCAGCGGGCCGTCCGGCAGCACGGCCAGGACGGCGGCCACCAGCGCCAGCAGCAGGGCCAGGAACCTTCTCAGGTGGAGGATCACGGCTTCGACGCTAGGGGGGTGGCGGGGGGTGGAAAAGGGCGAACCCCCGAGCTGTGGACAACTCGGGGGCGGCGGTCGGGAACGTCAGGACGCGGCGGAGGCCGGTGCGGACGAGGACGAGGAAGACGACGACGCGGACGACGACGAGGGCGTCGGCGAAGCGGGCGAAGAGGACGACTCGCTCTTCGACCCGCCCTTCGAGTCACCCTTCGACTCGCCCTTCGACTCGCCCTTCGAGGAGGACGCGGCCGCGGACGACGAGGCCCGGCTGTCCGTCCGGTAGAAGCCGCTGCCCTTGAACACCACGCCCACCGCGCCGTACAGCTTGCGCAGCCTGCCGGAGCACTGCGGGCACTCGGTCAGGGCGGAGTCGGAGAAGGACTGCACCGCCTCGAACCGGTGGTCGCACTCGGTGCAGGCGTACTGGTAGGTCGGCACGGCAAGCCCTCCAACGAGTCCTCTTGGCACTCGGACGTCGAGAGTGCCAACACCAATGATGCGTCACCCGGCATAGACCGCGCAAACACCACAGGTCAGCGTCACAGCGGCAGCCGGACCAGCCCCCGCGACGGCGTCAGGACCGCGTCCACCGGCACGTCGTGGGGCTCGGCGGGCAGGGAGGGCACGAACTCCTCGTCGCGCACAACCGCCACCACCGGACCTGTGGACAACCCGAGGGCCCGGTCGTAGTACCCGCCGCCCTTGCCGAGCCGCACCCCCGCGTGGTCGACCGCCAGGGCGGGCGCCAGCACCAGCGCCGCCGACCCCACCGCCGCCGGGCCCAGCAGCGGCCCCACCGGCTCCCGCAGCCCGAACGCCCCGGCCCTCAGCTCCCCGTCGTAGACCGCCCAGTCCAGCGCCGGCCCGACCACCACCGGCAGCAGCACCCGGCACCCGCGCGACCGCAGCGCCCCCACCATCGCCAACGACCCCGGCTCGAACCGCGAAGCGAGATAAGCACACACGGTCTGACCGGCGGAAACGGCAAAAGCATCAACGGCGAGCAGCACTTCGGCCGACATGTCGGGCACCGGTCCGCTGCGCCGGAGGGCCCGCAGCCGTGTGCGCAGCGTGAGCTTCTGGTCACGTTCACCGGACGTCGTCACAGATCACCTCACGCACGCCGTTACCCTCGCAGTTCATGAGCGCCTTCCAGACAGCAATCGTGCCCGCGGCGGGGTTGGGCACGCGCTTCCTCCCGACCACCAAGGCGGTGCCCAAGGAGCTGCTGCCGGTCGTCGACACCCCCGGCATCGAACTGGTCGCCACCGAGGCCGCCGAGGCGGGCGCGACCAAGCTGGTGATCGTGACCTCCCCCGGCAAGGACGCGGTGGCGGAGTACTTCCGCCCGCAGCCGGAGCTGGAGCGGACGCTCGAAGCCCGCGGCAAGTCCGACCTGCTCGACAAGGTCCGCCGCGCGTCCACCCTGCTCACCGTCGAGACCGCGATCCAGGACAAGGCCCTGGGCCTGGGCCACGCGGTCGGCTGCGCCGAGGGCAACCTGACCGGCGAGGACGAGGCCGTGGCCGTCCTGCTGCCCGACGACCTGGTGCTGCCCACCGGCGTGCTGGGCAAGATGGCGGCCGTCCGCGAGCAGTTCGGCGGCAGCGTGCTGTGCGCGTTCGACATCCCCCGGGAGCAGATCTCCGCCTACGGCGTCTTCGACGTGCGCGAGACCGGTGACGACGACGTCAAGCAGGTCATCGGCATGGTGGAGAAGCCCAAGGCCGAGGACGCGCCCTCGACGTTCGCCGCGGCCGGCCGCTACCTCCTCGACCGGGCGATCTTCGACGCGCTCAAGCGCATCACGCCGGGCGCCGGCGGCGAGCTCCAGCTCACCGACGCCATCGCGCTGCTGATCAACGAGGGTCACCCCGTGCACGTCGTCGTCCACCGGGGTGGGCGACACGACCTCGGCAATCCCGGGGGTTTCCTCAAGGCTGCGGTTGACTTCGCACTAGAGCACCCGGACTACGGTGCCGAGCTGGGGGAGTGGTTGCGGGAACGCCTCGACAACTCCTGAACGAGGGTCAACAACACATGAGGTCAGTGGACGAGCAGCTCGCCAGGGTGGTGGCCGCCGCGGTGCGGCCGGCCCCGGTGAGGGTCGCGATCTCCGAGGCGCAGGGGCTGCTCTGCGCCGAGGAGGTCGTCGCCGAGCGCGCTTTGCCGGGGTTCGACCAGGCGGCGGTGGACGGCTACGCGGTGCGCAGCGTGGACGTGCAGAACGCCGACGAGGACCCGGTCACGCTCCCGGTGGTGGGCGAGATCCCCGCCGGGTCGCGCCAACCGCGGCGGTTGCAACCGGGCCAGGCGGTCCGGGTCGCGACCGGCGCGCCCCTGCCGACGCTGGCCGACGCCGTGGTGCCCCTCGGCCACACCGACGAGCACCCGGCGAAGGTGGCCGTGCGGCAGTCCGTGCCGTCCGCCGCCTACGTGCGCCGCACCGGCGAGGACGTGCAGACCGGTGACGTCGCGGTCCGCCGCGGCGCGTCCATCGGGGCCGCCCAGGTCGGCCTGCTGGCCGCCGTCGGGCGCAACAAGGTGTTGGTCCACCCCCGGCCGCGGGTGTCGGTGATCTCCGTCGGCGAGGAGCTGGTGGACGTCGACCGCACCCCCGGCCAGGGGCAGGTCTACGACGTGAACTCCTACGCCCTGGCCGCCGCCGCGCGGGACGCGGGCGCCGAGGTCAGCCGGGTCGGCATCCTGTCCGCCGACCCGCGCCGGCTGCGGGAGGTCGTCGAGGGCAGGCTGCTGCTGTCGGAGATCGTGGTCGTCGCGGGTGGCGTCGGGGGCGTCATCGGCGACGAGGTGCGCGCCGCGCTGGCCGACCTGGGCGACCTGGACTGCACCCGGGTGGCCATGCACCCCGGTTCGGTGCAGGGCTTCGGGCGGCTCGGCCCGGACGCCGTGCCCACGTTCCTGCTGCCCGCCAACCCGATGAGCGCGCTGGTCGTGTTCGAGGTGCTGGTCCGGCCGCTGATCAGGGCCGCGCTGGGCAAGCGCAACCCGTACCGGCGGGCGGTCGGCGCCCGGCTGCTGTCGCCGCTGACCTCGACCAAGGGGCGGCGCGGCTACCTGCGCGGCCAACTGCTGCGCGACGCCGAGAGCGGCGAGTACCTGGTGCAGCCGCTGGGTACGTCGGGTGCGCACCTGCTGGCCTCGTTGGCCGAGGCGAACTGCCTGGTCGTGGTCGACGAGGACGTGACGGACGTGGCGGTCGGCGACGAGGTCCTGGTCACCTTCCTGGCGCAAAGGGGATAGATGGGTCTGGCGTGGGAGGGCGGGCGACACCCCGGCTGGCCCGCGCGGCTCGGACCGCTGCGGGTCGCCGCGGGCCTGGTGGCGCTGCGCCCGCCGAAGCTGCTCGACGCCTCGCCGTGGTCGCGGATCCGGCTGCGCGACCAGGCGTACCTGGAGGACTGGGAGCCCACCGCGGTCGACGGGTGGCACGAGCGCAACGCGGCGCTGGCCTGGCCCGCCCAGTGGTCGGCGCTGAAGTCCTCGGCCCGGCGCGGCCAGGCGATGCCGTTCACGATCACCGTGGACGGTGAGCTGGCCGGGCAGATCACCGTGGGCAACGTCGTGCGCGGCTCGCTGCGCTCGGCGTGGGTCGGCTACTGGGTGGCGGCCGACCGGGCGCGCGGCGGCGTGGCCACGGCGGCGCTGGCGCTGGCGGTCGACCACTGCTTCGGCGAGGGCGGCCTGCACCGGCTGGAGGCGACCGTGCGGCCGGAGAACGCGGCGTCGCTGCGGGTGCTGACCAAGGCCGGGTTCCGCGAGGAGGGCCTGTTCCGGCGCTACCTCGACGTGGCGGGCGCCTGGCGCGACCACCTGTGCTTCGCGATGACCTCCGAGGAGACCTCGCCGGAGGGTCTGGTGCGCCGTTTGGCCGCCCAGGGGTACGTCCGAACCGCGTGATCTTGGGCCAAGAGGCTTATTCGGATACCCCGAAAGTGGGTGATACACCACACTTTCGTACGTATGCCGGGCGGCGAGCCTCCGACACAGGTGTGACTGTTGTGACTAGCGTGGCGTGCGCACCGAGCGCGCCGCGAGGTAGGGGGAGGTGACGGGGATGCCGAGTTCGCTGATCGTCGTGGGACTGGTCGTGGCCTGGTTGGTCGTCCTCGTCCCGATGGTCGCTCGCAAGCGCGCCGATGCGTCGCGCGGCAGCATGGAGGAGGAGTACGACGCCATGCCCGACGACGAGTTCGACGACTACGACGAGTACGACGAGCCGGACCTGGAGTACGCGCCCCGGCCGTTCCGCCCCGGTCGCGGCGGGTACGACCCGGAGGGCGCGGCGATCGCGGCCCAGGCCAAGTACGCGTTCCGCCGCCGGGTCGTCGGCGCCCTCCTGGTGCTCGCCCTGGTCGCGGGTCTGGTCGCGGGCCTGGTGCTGCCGGTGCTGTGGTGGGCGCACGCCGCGGTGGACGTGACCCTCGTGTCCTACCTCGGGTACCTGCGCCGCCAGGTGAAGATCGAGGAGGACGTCCGGGCACGGCGGCAGGCGCGCCTGGCCCAGGCCCGGCGGCGGCACGCGCCGCAGCCTGCCCGGCACGCGGACGAGGTCGTCGGCGAGGTGGAGGACGAGGCGGGCCTGGCCCCGCAGCCGCGCTTCCGCCACGAGGTCCGCCCCGGCACGGTCGTGGTGGAGACCGACGACGAGGACCCGGTGTTCGTGGAGCTGGACGGGCCGGAGGCGCTGCCGTACCGGCGGGCGGTGGGGGAGTAGAGGGGGGTGGCTGGACCACCCCCTCGGGCCTGATATGCTTCGCCCGCACGACGGAACGACAACTGAACACGGGGCTGTAGCGCAGTTGGTAGCGCGACTCGTTCGCATCGAGTAGGTCAGGGGTTCGATTCCCCTCAGCTCCACCGAAGACCAAGGTGTACGAACACCTCCAGGGGCGGGAACCGGATAAGCCGGTGTCCGCCCTTTGGCATATGCGTCCGCGGCAGCACGGGATCACCGAGGTCCACTCCGCATACGGTGATCGGCCCTGGGTGACCCGGTACCTCGCCGTGTACTCGACCTGCTTCGGCCGGGTGCTGCTCGACGTCCTGCTGATGTCCCGGCCGGCGCGCCACGTCAGCCGGCCGAACCTGCGGCTCGGGTTGCGGCTGCTCGGCGCGGGCAGCGTCGCCGGTCTGCTCTACGTCGCCTGGCGGTTCGGCTTCAGCGTCGCCGTCGCGCTCGAAGCCAAGCGCCGGAACCTGCCGCCGTTGACCACCGCGCCCGTCGTCATCGGTGAGATCGATGAGCCGCGCAGCTCGTCCGCATCGCGGACGCCTTCGCCGGCTCGGACCTCGTCACAGCCGCTGTCAAGGAGTTCCAGGACCACCATGACCACGTCCACTGACACCAGGACCGTTCACCGGTGGATCGTCAGGGTGGCCACCGAAGTGCTCGCCCCCTGGGTCTGGGTGCTCGTCCTTCCCCTGGCGATCGGGTGGTGCCCTTCATCGCCTGCATCACCTCCCTCGGTGTCGGCATCGCGGTTCTCGTGCTTGGTGACGCTCCCCGGCAGATGATCGCGCTCGCACTCGCGATGTTCGCGACCCTGCTCGTCGGCCTCGGGGCCGCGCTGTTGTTCTGACGTTGCGTAGGGGCAACTACGTCACTCAGCCTTGGACCACTGACGTTAATCCATTCGGGTGTCTGGAGTTAAGCAACGGAGCTTGGTTCGGGCTGTGGCGCACTCTTCCGTTGCCGGGAGGTGCCATGCCGTCGGCGTCCTCATCTGACTGGGTAATGCGTACCGTAGGTACCGTCCGCTGAACGGGAGGTTCCGCAGATGAACCCGGAAACCACTATCGGAGATCGCATCCGCCGCTTCCGTGGCAGGCAGATGACTCAGCAAGACCTGGCCGCCAGGGCTGGGGTGAGCGTCGATGTGATCCGCAAGCTTGAGCAGAACCGCCGGGGAACATCGATCGGCACCCTGCACAAGATCGCGCGTGCGCTCGATCTCGACACGTCTTCGTTGCTCGCCAAGGGGGCATCGGTGCCCTCCGAGGAGCCGAATACCGGCGTTGTGGCGATCCGCCACGCACTCACCTCGGTTGATGATCTTCTCGGGCACGTTGAGGGTGATGCATTGTCGCTTGACGAGGCGAAGCGCACGGTGGATTACGCCTGGGGTGCCTACTGGGCCGGCAGGTACGAGCTGTTGGCGTCGCTCCTGCCGTCGGCTCTCACCCAGGTGCGCGCCACGGTGCACGCCGCAAGTCCGGCGGAGTCGAGCAAGGCCAACGACCTGTTGGCCCGGTTGTACTGGGTAACAGGCTGCACCCTGGTGCACATGGGACAACCGGACCCGGCGTACCTGGCCATTCGGATGGCGCTGACCGCCTCACAAGGCGCTGATGATCCGCTGTTGCACGCGACGCTGCGCGGTTCGGTTGCCTGGCAGCTCCTCGTGCAGGGTCGCTACGACGAGTCGATCCGGGTTTCGACCGCTACGGCGGTCGGCATCGAGCCGAGCGGCGATGTTGCGCCTGAGCACCTGTCCGCGTTCGGCAGCCTGCTGATCACCGCCGCGACGGCGGCCGGACGTGCTCAGAGGGTGGATGACGCACGGGATTTCATGAGGTCGGCGGGGGAGGCGGCTGATCGGATCGGGTACGACCGCGACGACTACGAGACGGCGTTCGGTCCCAGCCAGGTCGTCATGCAGACCGTCGACGTGCACGTGGTGACGGAGAACTACGCCGACGCCCTGAACGCCGCTAAGAAGATGCCGCGAGACGGACGGCTGCCACTGGCGTCCAGTGCCCGGCACCTGGCCGACCGCGCCTGCGCTCTCGCGCGGCTCGGCCAAGATCAGAAGGCGCTCGACACCCTGTTGACGATGGAAAGAATGGCGCCCGACTGGATTCGCTACCAGACGTTGCCGCGGCTCGTGGTCGGCGAGTTGGTCGAGAACCAGCGACGCCGCGTGAAGGCATCGTCGCTTTTCGGCCTGGCGCGCCGGCTGGGTGTGGACTCCACCACCTGATCGGGGACAAAGTAGGACGCTCTGTCCTACCGGGCGCAGGCCAATCACTCATAGCGTCACTTCCGACACGGGAGGTGACGCTATGAGCGTTTTCGGAGGACTTCGGATGCGCTCGTGAGCAGGTGTCGAACTAATGCGAGTGCTGCGGTGCGACCCCGTGGCCGAGCACCGCCGCAATCCGCTGATAAAACGGCGAGGAGGGACGTGGTGGAACCTTCGTTGTACGGCATTCGGCTTCGCAGGGAAGAGCTGTGCCGGGCCCGCGAAGCCGCTGGTCTGCGATCCGACTCTGCTCTGGCCAGGGCCATTGGGGTGAATCGCTCCACCGTCACGCGGATTCTCGCGGGTGATCTCCAGCCGGGTGCGGCGTTCATCGCGGGCGTGGTCGCTGTGTTCGCCCGGTTCGACCGCTACTTCGAGGTCGTGAGGGCGAAACCGAAGTGGTGGTGCCCGGCATCGACAGCGGCAGAGCGCTGCACGGGAATGTCGAAGACACCGGTCACGCTCGACGAACCGCCTGACCTCACCCGTCCTGCCCGCTGCCCGAACAGACCCATGTCGACGGAGGCAACAGCACTGATGCCATCAGCATTGACAGCGTGCGTCCCGGACCACCCCGGCAACGTGGGGATGGGCAGGTCACGTCTCGTCGTCCCCTACATCGCCATGTGGAGCGAGGAGGTGGTGGAGGACCCGCGACTGGTGGTGCTCCCCGGCGGGAGGGGAATCGCCTACGCGGACGAGATCCTCGGCGACCGCGACAGCCAGGGCGTCCTGTGGGACCGCGCCACCATCAACCCCGGCCACGGCACGCCCAGGTTCGCCCAGATCCACGTCCACCGCCAACGCCGCGCCATGCGCAAGCTGCTCTGCCAGGTCTGCGGAAACCCCGCCGACCGCAACGACGACGGCACCCTCTGGCTCATTCCCGACCGCACCCGTGAGTGGTCGGGGTGGCCCGAAGGGATGGTCGTCGCCGAACCCCCGATCTGCCTGCCCTGCGCCCATCTGGCGACCCGTGTCTGCCCCGCCCTGCGCAAGGAAGGGCACTTCGTCATCCGTGCACGTGAACACCCGATTCATGGAGTCGACGGCCTGCACTACCGCCAGGGAGCCGACACCCTCATCCCCGTCACCAGTGAACCGGTCGCCTTCGAGGACCCCGCCATCCGCTGGGTCCTCGCCTCGAAACTGGTGCGGTCACTCCGCGACTGCACAGTCGTGACAGACCTCTGACGGGGTCAGCGCCCGAGTCTTCTGCTTGACCACGGCAAGCGGGAGGCGAACAGGGTCCTTGCCTCCCTGTGGAGGTGGCAACAGCCCCTGGGCTGTCTCCCAGGGGTGTGGGGGAGACAGCCCAGGGGCTGGAGAGGTGCACAACCTCAGGTGTGGGTGTCTCGGGAGCCAACGGTCCTGATCAGCAGCTCAGGCCCCTGAGCAGCCACAACGGAGTTCTCATGCTGTGTACTCAGGTCCACTCGTCGAGGGGCGGGGTGTGTTTGCGGAGAGCGCAAACCGCCTCGCCTCGTCGTTTGTCCCGGGGGTGTGCCCCCGGACCTCCGATTCGGGGCCGGGTCCCGGATTCCGGTCCACGTCTTGGTTCGGGTCCTCTCGGGACCCTTCGTTCCCGTCCGGTGTCGGTAGGTGAACGCGCTCGTCGTCGGAGGGGTACCTTTCAGCGGTTCGGGTCGTGGTGGGGCGGGCCCCGGTGGGTGCCCCGAAGTGCGCCGCGGGCCGGGCGAACCCGCAGAACGCGAGTCGTAGAGGGCCGATAGGTGAAGATCGACAACAGTCCGCCGCGTGGCACCCGTGACCTGCTCCCGGACCGCGTCGCCGCGCGTGACCACGTCCTGGGCCGGATCAGCGAGGTCTACCACCGCTACGGCTACCACCGCATCGAGACGCCCGCGCTGGAGGACATCCGGCGGCTGCGGGGCGGCGAGGGCGGCGAGAACGAGAAGTTGATCTTCCAGGTCCTCAGGCGGGGCCTCGGTGAGGACGTGGAGGCCGGGACCCCGGTCGGGGATCTCGTCGACCTGGGCCTGCGGTTCGACCTGACCGTGCCCCTGGTGCGCTTCTACGCCAACAACCACGCCGCGTTGCCCACGCCCTTCCGGGCGTTCCAGTTCGCCCCCGTGTGGCGGGCCGAGCGCCCCCAGAAGGGCCGCTACCGCCAGTTCTACCAGTGCGACATCGACCTGGTCGGCGACGCCTCGGTGCTCGCCGAGGTCGAGCTGATCGAGGCGACGACCGAGGCGCTGGACGCCGTCGGCATCACCGGCACCACCGTGCGGCTGTCCGACCGGCGCTTCCTGTCGGCGCTGGCCGCGCACGCGGGGCTCGCGGAGGCCGAGTGGTCCGGGTTCTTCATCGGCCTGGACAAGCTCGACAAGATCGGCTGGGACGGCGTCCGCGCCGAGCTGGTCGAGAAGCGCGGCCTGCCCGCGACGGCCGTGGACGAGGTCCGGTCGGTCATCGAGGGGCTGACCGGGCTGGCGGACCAGGTCGCGGACCGGCTCGCCGACGCCGTGCCGAACCTGGCCGACGAGGTGGTGTCCGACCTGGCCACGACGGTCGGGTGCCTGGCCGACCTCGACTCGACCCGCCCGATCCGCTGGCAGTTCGACCCGACGCTGGTGCGGGGCATGGGCTACTACACGGGCCAGATCTTCGAGATCTCGCACCCGGACTCGTCCTCGTCCGTCGCGGGCGGCGGCCGGTACGACCGGCTCGTGGGCCGCTCGCTGGGCAGGGACGTGCCGGCCTGCGGGTTCTCCCTGGGCTTCGAGCGCATCGTGGACCTGATCCCCGAGGTGCCCGCCCGCTCGGCCCTGGCCGTGCTGTTCGAGGCCGACGTGCCCGTCTCCCACGCGCTGGAGCGCGCCCGCGCCGAACGCGCGCGGGGGCGGGAGACCACGGTGCTGCGGCGCAGCGGCAAGCTGCCGGCGCAGCTCAACCGCCTGGAGGCGCAGGGTTTCACCGGGTTCGTCCACCTGCGCGCCGGCTCCGCCGACGGGACCGCCGAGCCGGAGCGCCCGCTGGGCGCCGACGGGGCCGACTGATCCCGGCTCCGGGCGGGGGTGGTCGTCGGCCACCCCCGCCCGGTCGCGTGGAAACAACGCTGTTTCCTTTTCACCTCGCGCGAGGACCCGCCGGTCCGGGCTGTCCATAAAGGAATTGTGCGTGATCCATTTCCCGTTGGGTGGAATTCCCTGCGCCGCCAGGTGAACGGACCTTGATCTTTTGGTTGTCTCGACTGGAATTCCGGGCGGCGAACGGGCATCCTGTTCCTCCATGTGGTGAACAGCTGGACTCTCCGTGAACGGCAGGGGGCGGTTCGGGGCGTGCACACCTTCCAGTCGAGGATTCCCCTCGAACAATTCGACGACTTGATCAGCATGGGTCGCCTCGCCCGGTTCGGCGCGGGCGCCTGCCTCATGAGGCAGGGCGAGACCGGTGACTGCGTGATGGTGCTGCGCCGCGGTCACGTCAAGATCGAGAACAGGGACACCGAGGGCCGCGTCCGGCTGCTGGGCATCCGTCGCCCCGGTGAGCTGCTGGGCGAGATGGCGTTCTTCGCCGAGGGGCGGAGGACCGCCTCCGTGGTGGCGCACGACGAAGTGGCGGTCGTGAAGATCCCGGGCCACCGATTTCTCCGGTTCCTCTACGACCACCCGCTCGTGCAGGGCGACATCCTGCGCCTGGTCGTCGGCAAGCTGCACAAACTGGAGAGCAAGCGCCTGGAGGGCGGGCCGGGCACGGCGGTGCCGCGCCTGCTGCGGGTCCTGGTCGAGGTGGCCGAGGTCTACGCCGACGATCCCGCGTCCGGGAGCCTGCTGGTGCCGCTGACCCAGGAGGAACTGGGTCAACTGGCCGAGATCTCGGGGCCGTCCGCGCACCGGGCCGTGCAGGCGTTGCGCAGGCGCAACCTCCTAGACCCGATGCCGCGGAAGCGGAAGGTGCTCGTCCCGTGCCTCCGCTGCCTCCGCGCGGCCTTGTCAAGGCAAATCTGCGGAGAAGACATCAACGGATGTGGTGGGACCGGGGAGTGCCCTGAAAGGTAAAAGGCAACGTTCCCGATCAACAACCCCATCAGCGAGGCGTACCGTGAGCGTTCCCCTTGCCACCGACTGCACCGTCGTGAAGCTGGACGTGGCGAACTCCAGCTCCAGCGGTCGGCGCAGGCAGGCACACCTCGACCAGGCGTTGACCTCGGCGCTCGACCAAGCCCTGGAAAGCCTGGACCACCACTCGGTCTACGCGTCCGTGCGGCGTTTCCGCCGCACGGACGGGGACAGCGCGCTCCTCGCCTTCGAGGCGGGCATCCCGAAGGCGTGGGTCGCGGCGGACATCGTGCTGCACGAGCTCGACCTGGCGTTGGCCGACGTCAACAAACCCTTCAACGACGAACACCGCCTGCGTCTGCGGATCTCCCTGGACGCGGGCGCGACCGTGATCGACCCGCCGAACGTCACCGGTGAGGCGGTGGTCGCGGCGGCCAGGTTGATCGACGCCGCGCCGTTCCGCCAGGCCGTCGCCGATGCCCCGGAGGAGGACTTCGGCCTGGTCGTGTCCGACCGCTTCCACACCGACGTCGTGCTCAGCGGCGAGCGCGGCCTCGACCGGATCGCCTTCCGGCCGGTCGAGGTGGACGTGAAGGGCTTCCAGCAGGTGGCCTGGATCCACGTGCCGAAGCGCGAGCACACGGGCTGAGGACCGGTGGTGGGCGTCGCCACGCCCACCACCGGTCAGCCGACGCGGAGCCGGTCGACCAGGCCCGCGCCGTCCTCGTCGCCGTGCCCCTCGGCGACGTGGCGTCGCACCAGGGAGAAGAACGGCGCCAGCAGCTCGGGGCTCACGCCCTGAGCCTCGGCCGTGTCGAGGAACGCCGGGATGCCCGCGGCCTGCATGGCGAGGTTGGACACGACGCCCGTGGTGTGGTCGCCGCTCTCCAGCCGCTTCCCCGTCTCGACCGCGTGCCCCCCCATGGCGGTGAGCCACTCGGCCAGCAGCACGCCGAACGCGGCGGGGGAGACGTCCTCACCGCGGATCAGGGCGAAGGCGTGCGTCACCCCCGCGAACATCCCGTACATCGCGCTGAGCAGCCCCAGGTCGTGCAGGGCGGCGAAGCCCGCGTCCTCGCCGACGTACCGGGCGCCCGCGGGCACGGCGAGGGTCGACCCGTGCTCCTCGAACAGGTCCGGCGAGCCGCTGTAGAACACGTAGCCGCCCGAGTCCGGCACGCCGATCATCGGCGGGACGGCCATGATCCCGCCGTCGAGGTAGCGGGCGCCCCGCTCCCGCGCCCACCCGGCTCGGGCCCGTGCCTCGGCCGGGGTGCCGGTGGTCAGGTTGACGACGTCCTTGCCGGTGAGGTCGACGCCGTCCAGGGCCTCGGTGATCGAGGCGTCGTCCAGCAGGCACAGCACGACGAGGCGGTTGGCCGCCACCGCTTCGGCGGCCGTGCCCGTCACCGCCGCCCGGCCGGCGAGGGCCTCGGCGCGCGCGGGCGTGCGGTTCCAGGCGGTCAGGGGGTGGTCGTCGGCGAGCCAGGACTCGGCGAGGGCGGCGCCCATCGCGCCGAGGCCGAGGAGGGTCAGCGGGGTCTTGGTCACGGGCCCAGGGTCGCCGCGGGCCGCTCAGTTGATCAAGTACGCACTTGCGGGTGCGTGGTTACCCTGGGGGAAGCGAGCAGGCCAGAGGGGTGGGCGCCGGAGGGATGGGCGCCGGAGGGATGGGGGCCAGGGGGATGAGGCCCGGAGGGGTGGGGGCATGAGGGCGTTCGCGCACGGGTGCGGGCTCGACGCGGCGATGACCGTGATCGAGGGCAAGTGGAAGGTCTCGATCCTCTGGGCGCTGGGCGAGCACCCGTGCTGCCGCTTCGGCCGGTTGCGCCGGCTGCTGCCGGGGGTCACCGAGAAGGTGCTCGCCTCGCACCTGCGCGAGATGGAGCGGGACGGCCTGGTGCGGCGCGAGGCGCACGACGAGGTGCCGCCCCGGGTCGAGTACTCGCTGACCGACCGGGGGCGCGCGCTCAACCTGGCGCTGGAGCCGCTGGGGGAGTGGGGGCGGGAGAACGTCCCGGTGCCGTCGGTCGACGGGGCCACCGGCTGAGCGGCGGCCCGTCCGGGCGGTGTCGGGGGTCGGGACTACCATCGGTTCGGTGCGTTTCGTGGCCGATCTCCACATCCACTCCAAGTACTCACGGGCGTGCAGCCGCGACTGCGACCTCGAACACCTCACGTGGTGGGCGCGGCGCAAGGGCATCTCGCTCGTGGGCACCGGGGACTTCACCCACCCCGCCTGGTACGACCACCTGACCGAGAACCTGGTCGAGGCGGCGCCGGGCCTCTTCCGGCTGCGCGAGGACCTCGACCGGGAGATCGACCGCACGCTGCCGCCGTCGCTGGCCGCCGCGCCGGTGCGGTTCATGCTGTCGGTGGAGATCTCGACCATCTACAAGCGCGACGGCCACACGCGCAAGGTCCACCACCTGGTCTACATGCCGGACCTGGAGTCCGCGGCCCGGTTCAACGCGCGCATGGCCAGGATCGGCAACATCGGCTCGGACGGGCGGCCGATCCTCGGGCTCGACTCCCGCGACCTGCTGGAGATCACCCTGGAGTGCGGCGGCTACCTGGTCCCCGCGCACGTCTGGACGCCGTGGTTCGCGGTGCTCGGCTCGAAGTCCGGGTTCGACGCGGTCGAGGACTGCTACGCCGACCTGGCCGACCACGTCTTCGCGGTGGAGACGGGGCTGTCGTCCGACCCGGACATGAACCGGCGGGTGTCCGGTCTGGACCGGTACCGGCTGGTCAGCAACTCCGACGCGCACTCGCCGCCCGCGCTGGGGCGCGAGGCCACGGTGTTCGACACCGACCTGGACTACTACGCGGTGCGGCGCGCGCTGGAGACGGGCGAGGGGTTCGGCGGCACGCTGGAGTTCTTCCCCGAGGAGGGCAAGTACCACGTCGACGGCCACCGCAAGTGCGGTGTGCGCCTGGAGCCGCGGGAGACGTTGGCGCACAACGGGATCTGCCCGGTCTGCGCCAAGCCGTTGACGGTGGGCGTGCTCAGCCGGGTGGAGGAGCTGGCCGACCGCGACACCCCGGCGCCCTCCGGCGGCTTCACCAGCCTGGTGCCGCTGCCGGAGATCGTGGGCGAGATCCTCGGCGTGGGGCCGAAGAGCAAGAGGGTGCTGGCGCAGGTCGACAAGCTCACCGCGGCGCTGGGGCCGGAGCTGGTCATCCTCCAGGACGTGCCGGTGGACGACATCGGGGCGCACTCGCCGCTGCTGGCCGAGGCGGTGGCGCGGCTGCGGCGCGGCGAGGTGGTGCGGGACTCCGGCTACGACGGCGAGTACGGCGTGATCCGGGTGTTCGAGCCCGGTGAGCTGACCCGGCGCGCGTCCTCGCCGGCCCTGTTCGACGCCGAGCCCGTCGAGCCCGCGGTGCCGGCGAAGGCGCCGCGCAAGGCGCCCGCGAAGGCGCCGGAGGAGTCCGTTGTGGAGGGTCCGGCCGAGCCGGAACCGGCCCGCGGGGACGGGTCGCTGCTCGACGGGCTGGACCCGGAGCAGCGCGCGGCCGCCGAGGTCGGGGGCGGGCCGCTGCTGATCATCGCCGGGCCGGGCACGGGCAAGACCCGCACGCTGACGCACCGGATCGCGGACCTGGTGACCGCGCGCGGCGTGCCCGCCCCGTCGTGCCTGGCCATCACGTTCACCCGCCGCGCGGCCGAGGAGATGGCCGAGCGGCTGGCCGTGCTCGCGCCCGACCACGCGGCCGACCTGACCATCGCCACGTTCCACTCGCTCGGGGTGCTGGTGCTGCGCGAGCACCACGCGGCGGTGGGGCTGTCGGCGTCATTCGGCGTGGCCGACCCGGACCGGCAGCTGGCCGTGGCGCGGACCCTGGCCGCCGACGACAAGGCCGCCAAGGCGCTGGTCGCGACGCGGGACGAGCGGTACCTCGCGGCGCTGCGCGAGCAGGACCTGGTCGACTTCGACGACCTGATCGCGCTGCCCCTGGCCCTGCTGGAGGGCTCGCCCGAGCTGGTGGCGGCCTACCGCGACCGGTGGCGGTGGGTGTCGGTCGACGAGTACCAGGACGTGGACGAGCAGCAGTACCGGCTGCTGCGGCTGCTCGCGCCGCCGGACGGCAACCTGACCGCGATCGGCGACCCGGACCAGGCGATCTACCGGTTCCGCGGCGCGGACGTCGGGTTCTTCCTGCGCTTCCGGGAGGACTTCCCGACCGCCCGGACCGTGCACCTGACCCGCAACTACCGGTCGTCCGCGGCGGTGGTGCGCGGCGCGCTGGAGGTCATCGCGCCGTCGTCGCTGGTGCCCGGTCGCGAGCTGACGCCGGTGGTGGACCACGGCGACGCGGCGATCGGCGTGCACCACGCCCCGTCGGAGGCCGCCGAGGCGGCGTTCGTGGCGCGGACGGTCGAGCAGGTGCTGGGCGGGGCCTCGTTCCACTCGTTCGACAGCGGCCGGGTGTCCTCCGACGGCACGCGGGGCCTGGGCTTCTCGGACTTCGCGGTGCTCTACCGGACCGATCGGCAGTCGCGCGCCCTGGTGGACGCGCTGACCAGGTCCGGCCTGCCGTTCCAGAAGCGCTCGCACGACCGGCTGGCCGACCGCCCCGGCGTGGCCCGGATCGCGCACGAGGTCGCGCACGCGCCCGGCGGGACCGTGCTGGAGCGCGTGCGCGCCGTGGCCGGGGACGACCACACCGCCTACGAGCTGCTCAAACCGCTCGCCGGCGAGTGCGGCGCGGACGTCGAGCGGTTCCGCACGGAGCTGGCGCTGGGCGTCGAGGTCGACACGTGGGACCCGCGGGCCGACCGCATCTCGCTGCTGACCCTGCACGCCTCCAAGGGCCTGGAGTTCCCGGTGGTGTTCGTCGTCGGCTGCGAGGACGGCCTGCTGCCGATGCGGTGGCCGGGCGAGGACGACGCGGAGGCCGTGGCCGAGGAGCGCCGCCTGCTGTTCGTCGGCATGACCCGGGCGCGGCGGCACCTGTTCCTCAGCCACACCACCGCGCGGCCGCGGTCGCCGTTCCTGGCGTCGCTGGCGTCCTTCGAGCAGGTCGGCGACCCCCGGCCGCGGCGCAGGCGCAAGGGCACGCAGCTCAGCCTGCTCTAGGAATTGGACTGGACCATAACGCGACGTTAGGACCCGACTGGCACATCCCCCGCACCGCCTCGCCGGCTAGCGTCGGTCCTCGGATCCCGTGTCACCACCCCCTGCGAGGAGACAGCGGATGACTCGACGACCAGTTGCCGCGATCGCCGCGGCGGTCCTGGGCGCTGCCGGGTTGGCGGCGGCCCTGACCACCACGGCGAGCGCCGGCCCACCCCCGCGCACCGACCCGGACGGCGGCCTCGTCGCGGCCATGGCCCGCGACTTCCGCATCACCCCGGACCAGGCGCGCGACCGCCTCGACCGGGAGGCGGCCGCGGCCGTGACCGAGAGCACCCTGAAGGCCCGCCTCGGCCCCGCGTTCGCGGGCGCCTGGCTCGAAGCCGACGCCCGCGAGCTGGTGGTCGGCGTCACGACCGCCTCCCAGGTCCGGTCGGTGCGGGACGCGGGCGCCACCCCCAGGCTCGTTCCGCGCACCCTGGCGCAGCTCGACGCGCTCAAGGCCAGGCTCGACGCGAACGCGCGCAACGCGCCCAAGAGCGTGCCCGGCTGGTACGTCGACACGCCCACCAACGCGGTCGTCGTGCTGGCCCGCGACGTCGCGGCCGGGCGGGCGTTCGCCGAGGCCGGCGGCCTGACCGGGGACGCGGTCCGGGTCGAGCGCTCCGCCGAGGAACCGCGCCCGCTGATCGACGTGATCGGCGGCAACGCCTACTACTTCGGCGGCTCCCGGTGCTCGGTCGGGTTCCCGGTCGAGGGCGGGTTCGTCACGGCCGGGCACTGCGGGCGCGCGGGCACCGCCACCACCCAGCCCACCGGGTCGGTCGTCGCGTCCAGCTTCCCGGGCAACGACTACGCGTGGGTGCGCACGGCGGCGGGCAACACCGGCCGGCCGCTGGTCAACCGCTACCCCGGCACGGTGCCGGTGCGGGGCGGCACCGAGGCGGCGGTGGGCGCGTCGGTGTGCCGCTCCGGCTCCACCACGGGCTGGCGCTGCGGCACGATCCAGCAGAAGAACGCCTCGGTGACCTACCCCGAGGGCACCATCACCGGTCTGACCCGCACGAACGCCTGCGCCGAGCCCGGCGACTCCGGCGGCTCGTGGCTGACCGGTGACCAGGCGCAGGGCGTCACCTCCGGTGGTTCCGGGAACTGCACGTCCGGCGGGACGATCTACTTCCAGCCGGTCAACGAGATCCTCCAGGTCTACGGCCTGCGGTTGGTGGTCGAGGGCGGGTCGCCGACGACGGACCCGACGTCACCGACCACGACGACCACGAACCCGGGTCAGACCACCTGGCAGCCGGGTGTCGCGTACGCGGCGGGCTCCCTCGTGACGTACGCCGGCGCCGGGTACAGGTGCTTGCAGGGGCACACGTCCCAAACGGGCTGGGATCCACCGACGGTGCCCGCCCTGTGGGAGCGCGTGGGTTAGCGGCGACCGCACGCGCGGGGGTCCGGCTCCGGCCGGGCCCCTTCCCCGCGTTCCCGAACCCGCTCCCCGGACTTCCCGAACCCGCTCCCGGCCCGGCTGCCGAACCCACCGCCGAACCCGCTCCCGGACCCGCCCGCCCGACCCGCCCGCCCGACCCGCCGTGACACCGGCGTGACCGGTGCGGAACGGGACCGCGTCGGTCGAGCGACCCCGGCGGCGGGCCCCGCACCCGTACCCTGAGGGGCGAGGAGAAGGGGTGGTGCGCGTCGTGGAGCTGGCCGAGTCGCTGCTGGCGTGGCTGCACGGCTGGGCCGGCGTGGGGCTGTGCCCCGGCGACTGGGCGTGGACCGCCACCGCGTTCGGCGCGCTCGTCGGCGCGCTGCCGACCGTCGCCGCGCTGCTGTCGATCACCGTGCGCCGGGTGGTCGGCAACTCCTACGGGCCGATCACGGGCGCGATCTTCGCCGTGCTCGGCGTGACGAGCACGCTGGTCCTGCCGTGGGTGGCCTTCTCGGCCACCTACAAGCTGCTGCGCACCGGCGCGGCCGAGGGCGTCCGGTCCCTGGACGGGTCGCCGTGCGTGGCGTTCACCCAGTTCGACTACCTGGTCGGCGCGCCGTCGATCCTGGAGGCGTTCAACGGCGGCGTGGTGTTCATGATCGCGGGCGGGGTGACGGGCCTGCTGGCGCTGCTGTGCCTGCTGTTCGTCATGCTCCAGGCCGGTTCGGCCTTCCGGCTCGGCCCGAGCTGGCCGCGCCGGGTGTTCTGGCCGCCGTTCCTGGTGCTGCTGGTGGCCACGTCGGCACTGCCCGTGACGCTGGTGGGCCACCTGCTGCTCGGGTTCTTCCCGATCGCCCTGATGGGCTCCCTGGTGGTCAAGGTTTTCGGGTTGACTACCGCCATGCTCAACCGCCCCGGTCGCGATCGCGGGAACCCGAACCCGCAACCCGCGGCGTCCAGGACGCCGCCGCCGCAGCCGTCCCAGAAGCAGCTGCCGTCCCAGCCCAAGCAGACCCAGCCGCAGCCCAGGCAGACCCAGCCGCAGGCCCACCAGCCGCCGCCGTACCAGCCCGAGAAGCCGCCGCCCTACCAGTCGGAGAAGCCGCCGCCCTACCAGCCCGCGAAGATCCCGCCCTACCAGCCCGCGCCGTACCGGCCCGTGACGCCGCCCCACCGGCAGTACCCGCCGACGCGGGTCGCCGACGGGCGGCCCTCGCAGCCGGCGCCCTCGCAGCCGACGCCCAGGCCGCCCACCTCCTACCCGCCCACGCGCGTGGAGCAGCCCGCCAAGCTGGCCGACACCCCCGGTCCGCTGCCGTTCGGGCCGAACGCGGGCGGGCACTCGACGGGCGGCTCCAACCCGACCCCGGTGACCGACTCCGGCAGGGTGTGGAACCCGGCGAGCGGCCGGTTCCGGCGCGTCCGCCAGCTCGGCCGGGGCGGGTTCGGCACGGTCTGGCTGGCCGTGGACGAGCAGCTGGCCCGCACGGTCGCGGTGAAGCTCGCGCACGCCCCGGACAACGAGACCGAGCAGCGCATGGTCCGCGAGGCCCGCGCCCTGGCGGCCGTGCGGCACCCGAACTGCGTGCGCGTGTTCGACATCGTGCAGGACCCGGACGGCCTGGCGATCATCATGGAGTACATCGACGGGCAGCCGCTGTCCGAGGTGGTGCTCAAGCAGGGCCTGCTGGCCGACACGCTGGCCGCCCGGCTGTGGGTGAACATGGCCGACGCGCTGGTCGCCGCGCACGAGGAGGGCGTGCTGCACCGGGACGTGAAGCCGTCGAACGTCATCGTCGACACCCACGGCACCGCGCACCTGATCGACTTCGGCATCGCCCGGTCCAAGGGCGACAGCACGCTCACCGCCACCGGCATGATGGTCGGCACCCCCGACTTCCTGGCCCCGGAGACCGCCCGGGGCGAGGCCGCCAGCCCGGCCTCGGACGCCTGGCAGCTCGCCGCCACGGTCAGCTACGCGCTGACCGGCCACCCGCCGCGCGGGTCGCGGGAGAACCCGATCTCCTCGCTGATGGCGGCCGCGCAGGGCGAGCCGTGCGTGAAGCTGCCCCAGCGCAGCGCCCACGTCCGGCTGCTGACCAGCGCGCTGGACGCGGACCCGGCCAAGCGGCCGTCGCTGGCCTCCATCCGGGCCGAGCTGTCCTCGTGGCTGTCGCAGGCGGGGCTGAGCAAGGAGGGCCCGGTGACCAGGATGATCGACCGGCCGGAGCCGCCGACCCGGCCCGTGCGCTGACCCGGTCCGAGGGGCGCGCGAGCACGGCGGCGGTCGGGTCCGCCGTGCCCGGTGCGGGCCGTTGCGGCAAAAGGGTGAACGCGCGGTGCTCCGGTAACACCTGCCCGGCCGCTCCCGAAAAAGGCGGTGATCGGTGTGGCCGGGAATGATGCGCGAGGTGGCCGATGTCGTCCGAGGAAAGCTGGCACGCCGCCCGGCTGATTCCCACTTCGGGGATCAACGGCGCGGAGGAACAGGAACGCCGAGCGACTTCCGCGTTGCTCGCGGTGATGTCCGCGGTGCGTGAATTCGGGCGCACCCTCACGCAACCGCTCGGCGCCCCCGCGGCGGCCGTGCAGACGTTCATCGAGGTGCCCTTCGAGTTCGAGGGGCGCAGGCTCATCCCGGACGGCCTGATCCGGGTGGTGCGCGGCCAGCGGTCGTGGACCGCGCTGGTCGAGGTGAAGACCGGCAACAACGAACTGCGCGCCGAGCAGCTGGAGAACTACCTGGACGTGGCCCGCGAGCAGGGCTTCGACGCGGTGGTCACGATCTCCAACCAGATCCCGGCGCTGCCCGGCCTGCACCCGACGCCGGTCGACCGGCGCAAGCTGAAGAAGGTCGCCCTGCACCACTGGTCGTGGACCCAGGTGCTCTGCGAGGCCGTCGTGCAGAAGGAGCACCGGGGCGTCGCCGACGCGGACCAGGCGTGGATCCTCGGTGAGCTGATCCGCTACCTGGAGCACCCGCGATCAGGCGCGATGGCGTTCGAGGACATGGGCGCCTCGTGGGTCCCGCTGCGCGAGGCGATCCAGGCCGGGACGCTGCGCGCCACCGACAAGGCCGCCCCCGAGGTCGCGGTGCGCTTCGACGCGCTGATCCGCTTCGCCTGCCTCCAGCTCGGCCGTCGCCTCGGCGCGGAGGTCACGCCCGCCCTCACCCGCAAGGAGCTGGCCGAGCCCCAGCTGCGCGTCACCTCGCAGGTCGGGCAGCTCGTCTCCGACGGGCGCCTCACCGGTGGCATCCGCATCCCGGGCACGGTCGGCACCCTCCAGGTGACCGCCGACCTGCGCGCGGGTCGGGTCGTCTGCCACGTCGACTTCGACGGTCCCCGCGAAGGCCGTCCCACCACGCGGGTCAACTGGCTGGTCCGGCAGTTGAGGGACGCCCCGGAAACCGTTCGGCTGGAGGCGTTCACGCTGCACGGGCGCGGTGCCGGCGCGTCGGAGCTGCTGCGGGTGGTGAGGACCGATCCGGCGGTTCTCGTGGTGGATCCCGCGAAGGAGATCCGCGGTTTCCGGGTGGCCACCACGACGCCGATGGGGAGCAAGCGCGGAACGGGTCGGAATTCGTTCATCGATTCCGTGCTCGATGCCGTGACCGATTTCTACGAGAACGTCGTGCAGAACCTCAGGCCGTGGACGTCGACGACGCCGCCGCGCATCCGCCCGGAAGAGGTGTTCACGCCGCCCGCCGACGTGCCGCCCGCCCTGGTGTCCACCGCGCCGTCCTCGCAGGACGGGCCCGAGGTCACCGCCAGGACGGCGGCCGCTCCCGGGCCCGCCGGATCCCCGGCCTGACCGGGCGGGGGCGCGACGGCGGCGGCCGGGACCGCCGCCGTCACCGCGGGCTCAGTTCCAGGACGGCAGCCACTTCTGGGCGTCCCACAGCTCGGGGGTGATCGGGTTGCCGTTGAGGATGGGCCACAGCCAGACGAAGTTGGCCACCACCAGGCCGACGTACAGGGCCACCGCCAGGCGGCCCGTGCCGCGGCGCTCCGGGCCGTCCGAGGCGCGGCCCAGCACCTCGCCCAGCGCGAGCGCGATGCCCAGCACCAGGAACGGCGCCATCGGCAACGCGTAGAACAGGTACATCTGCCGGTCGACGTTGATGAACCAGGGCAGGAAGCCCGCGCCGTACCCGACCAGCACCGCCGCGTACCGCCAGTCAAGCCGGCTGATCGCCTGCCACAGCGCCCACGCCAGCACCGGGAACGCCAGCCAGTACATGGCGGGCGTGCCGACCAGCATGATCGCTCCCACGCAGGTCGCCGCGCCGCAGCCCGTCACCGCGCCCTCGAAGTAGTAGAGCATCGGCCGCAGGCCCATCGGCCACGTCCACGGCTTCGACTCCCACGGGTGCTGGTTCGTCGCGGACGTCACCAGGTTGGTGTGGAACTCGAACACGTTGGAGCTGTAGTACCAGAGCGCCCGCAGCGGGTCGGGCACCCACGAGTCGTCGGGCAGCTTCGAGCCCACCACGTGCCGGTCGATGGCGGTCTCCGAGGCGAACCACGACCACCACGTCGCCAGGTAGACCACCAGCGGCACGACCAGCAGCGCGAACAGCGACGGCAGCAGGTCCTTGGCGAACGAGCCCAGCCACGGCCGCTCCACGCCCGCCGCCCGCCGCGCCGTGGCGCTCCACAGCACCGACATCACGCCGAAGAACGCGATGTACCACAGGCCGGACCACTTCACGCCGCACGCGAGGCCGAGGGAGATGCCCCCGGCGAACCGCCACCAGCGGAAACCCAGCCACGGCCCGTACGGCGAGTCGGTCACCCAGCCCTCGCGCACCGCCACCGCCAGCCTGGCGCGGACCTGGTCGCGGTCCACCACCAGGCACGCGAACGCGGCCACCACGAAGAACGCCTGGGCGGCGTCGAGCATCCCCATCCGCGACTGCACGTGGCTCAGGCCGTCCGCGATGAGCAGCACGCCGGCGATGGCCGCGATCAGGTCGGACCGGGTCAGCCGCCGCGCGATCCGCACCACCAGCAGGATGGTCAGCGTGCCCGCCACCGCCGAGGCGAACCGCCAGCCCACGCCGTCGTAGCCGAACAGCCACTCGCCGATCGCGATCAGCTGCTTGCCCAGCGGCGGGTGGACGATCAGCTCGTAGCCGGCGTTGTCCTCGTACCCGCCGTTGCGCAGCACCTGCGCCGCCTGGGGCACGTAGTGCTTCTCGTCGAAGATCGGGGTGCCCTTGTCGGTCGGGAACCCGAGGTTCCAGAACCGCACCACGCCGCCGACCAGCGCCACGGCCAGGGTGATCAGCCAGCCCCGCAGGGGGGCGCTCACCGGGCCGGGTTCGAGCGAGCGGGCCCGCGACTCGCGGTCGTTGCCCGGTGGCGGGCCGGCCGCCGGCACTTCCCCGGGGGCGACCACGTCGTCTGCGGACTGCGGTGCGATCAGGCTCACGAGGCCGATCGTAGGGTGAGCGGTGTGAGACCTGTATCGGGATCAGGCCGTTTGGTGCTGGCGGCTACTCCGCTCGGAGACGTTCGGGACGCCTCGCCTCGCCTGGTCGACGCACTGGCGACGGCCGAGGTGGTCGCCGCCGAGGACACCCGGCGGCTGCGGTCGCTGGCCGCCGCGCTCGACGTGACCCCCTCGGGCCGCGTGGTGAGCTTCTACGACCAGGTCGAGCAGGCCCGCCTGCCCGGCCTGCTGGAGGCGCTCAGGGAGGGCTCGACGGTGCTGCTGGTGACGGACGCGGGCATGCCCAGCGTGTCCGACCCCGGCTACCGGCTGGTGGCGGCGTGCGCGGCGGAGGACATCCGGGTCACGTGCCTGCCCGGCCCGTCCGCGGTGACCACCGCGCTGGCCGTCTCGGGCCTGCCGTCCGACCGCTTCTGCTTCGACGGCTTCCCGCCCCGGAAGGCGGGCGAGCGGCGGCGCTGGTTCGCCGGCCTGGCCCACGAGCCCCGGACCTGCGTGTTCTTCGAGTCGCCGCACCGGCTGGCCGACAGCCTGGCGGACGCGGTGGCGGAGCTGGGCCCCGACCGGCGGGCGGCGGTGTGCCGGGAGCTGACCAAGACCTACGAGGAGGTCCGCCGGGGCACGCTGGGCGAGCTGGCCGAGTGGGCGGCCGACGGGGTGCGCGGGGAGGTCACCGTGGTGCTCGCGCCGGCCGAGCCCGGCGAGGGTCCCTCGATGGGGTCCCTGGTGGCCGAGGTGAAGCAGCGCGTGGCCGACGGCGAGCGGCTGAAGACGGCGGCGGCGGAGGTCGCGGCGGCGGCGGGGGTGAGCAAGAAGGCGCTGTACGACGCCGCGATCAGCGGGGGGTGACCGGCGGGGTGCGCGCCGGTGCCCTCGTCCGGGGGCTCACCACCGCGAGCCGGGCGGCCCCGCGCGGAGGGGGACCCGCAGGCCGACCGGGCGGCCGGCCGCGCTCGCCGCCGACCTCCCCGGACCCGCTACCGCCCGGCGCTCACCCCTTCCCGCTGTTGGCGATGGCCACCACGACCCAGACGATCAGCCACAGACCGCACGTCAGCAGCGTCATGACCAGGTGGAACGCGTGGTTCGTGCCGCCGCCGGCGCGGACGCTGACGTGCGTCATCTGCGTCATCTGCGGCGCCACCACGAAGACCGGCGGTTGCTGGGGCGGGTAGGGCTGCTGGTGCGGGTACGGCTGGGCAGCGGGGTAGGGCTGGTGAGCGGTGTAGGGCGGGGGAACCGGGTAGGGGTACGTCGGCTGCTGGTACGGCTGGACCGGGTAGGAGCCGGACTCCGGGTCGGGACCGGGTGGCGGGTAGGGCCCGGACTGCGGCCCGGTCGGGTAGTGCCACCCGTCGGTGGGCTGGCCCTGCGGCGGTAACTGCGGCGGGTAAGGGCTCGACACGCGTGCTCCCGGAAATGGTGGGCTCGGAGGTGGGTACCGCTGCACATCGACCGGCGGGGGGTGATCGTTAACGGCCGCGTCACCCGTCCGGGCCGACCCGCCCACCCGCGCAAACCCGCTCGCACCCCCTCCGTAGGCTTAACGCATGAGTGCCTCCGTGCTGACCGCGGTGGCGTGGCCCTACGCCAACGGCCCCCGCCACATCGGTCACGTCTCCGGTTTCGGTGTCCCCTCCGACGTGTTCTCCCGCTTCATGCGCATGTCGGGCCACCGGGTGCTCATGGTCTCCGGCTCCGACGAGCACGGCACCCCCATCTCGGTCCAGGCCGAGAAGGAGGGCC
Organism: Saccharothrix lopnurensis; assembly: GCF_042658445.1. NCBI lineage: Bacteria > Bacillati > Actinomycetota > Actinomycetes > Pseudonocardiales > Pseudonocardiaceae > Saccharothrix > Saccharothrix lopnurensis. The sequence continues at coordinate 115,562 of NZ_JBHSQO010000016.1, forward strand.
TGACCACCCGCCAGCTGGTCGACAAGTACCACCGCGTGATCACCGAGGACCTGCACGGCCTGGGCCTGTCCTACGACCTGTTCACCCGCACCACCACGGGCAACCACTACCACGTCGTCCAGGAGCTGTTCCTCTCCCTCTGGCGCAACGGCTACATCGTCCCCAGGACGGAGATGGGCGCGATCAGCCCGTCCACCGGCCGCACCCTGCCCGACCGCTACATCGAGGGCACCTGCCCGATCTGCGGCTACGACGGCGCCCGCGGCGACCAGTGCGACAACTGCGGCAACCAGCTCGACCCCGTCGACCTGAAGAACCCGCGCTCGCGCATCAACGGCGAGGTCCCGAAGTTCGTCGAGACCGAGCACCTGTTCCTGGACCTGCCGCAGTTCATCGACGCCCTGGGCACCTGGCTCCAGACGCGCACCGAGTGGCGCCCGAACGTGCTCAAGTTCAGCCGGAACCTGATCGGCGACCTGCGCCCGCGCGCCATCACCCGCGACCTGGACTGGGGCATCCCCATCCCGCTGGACGGCTGGCGCGACCAGCCGATGAAGCGGTTCTACGTCTGGTTCGACGCGGTGATCGGCTACTTCAGCGCGAGCGTCGAGTGGGCCCGCCGCAGCGGGAACCCGGACGCCTGGCGCGAGTTCTGGACCGGCGACGCCCAGGGGTACTACTTCATGGGCAAGGACAACATCGTCTTCCACTCGCTGATCTGGCCGTCGCTGCTGCTGGGCCAGAACGGGCAGGGCGCGAAGGGCGGCGAGCCCGGCTCGTTCGGCCCGCTGAACCTGCCGACCGAGGTCGTGTCGTCCGAGTTCCTCACCATGAGCGGCTCGAAGTTCTCCACCTCGCGCGGCACGGTCATCTACGTGACCGACTTCCTGCGCGAGTTCGGCCCGGACGCGCTGCGCTACTTCATCTCGGTCGCCGGCCCGGAGAACCAGGACACCGACTTCACCTGGGAGGAGTTCGTCCGCCGCACGAACTTCGAGCTGGCCAACGAGTGGGGCAACCTGGTCAACCGGTCCCTCTCGCTGGCCCACAAGAACGTGGGCGCGGTGCCGCGACCGACCAGGCCGACCGAGGCAGACCACGAGCTGCTGTCGCTGAGCCGTACCGCGTTCGACGTCGTCGGCGGCCACCTGCGCCGCTCGCGGTTCAAGCAGGCGTCGACCGAGGCGATGAGGGTGGTCGGCGCGGCCAACCGCTACCTGTCCGACCAGGAGCCGTGGAAGCTCAAGGACGACCCGGAGCGCCGGGACACCGTCCTGCACACCGCCCTCCAGGTCGTCCAGGACGCCAACGCCCTGCTCACGCCGTTCCTGCCGCACTCCGCGCAGAAGGTGCACGAGCTGCTGGGCGGCCGGGGCGTGTGGGCGGCGCAGCCGGAGATCACCGAGGTGGCCGACCTCGACGTGCCCGACCGCGAGTACCCCGTGCTGACCGGGGACTACGCCGCCGAGCAGGCGACGTGGGGGTCCACGCCGATCGAGGTGGGCCGGCCGCTGGACAAGCCGACCCCGCTGTTCGCGAAGCTCGACCCGGAGCTGGGCGAGAAGGGCCCCGAGTGGGCCCCGATCGTCCGGTGACCGGGCGCAGGGGCGAACGACCGCCGGCGCCGGAACCACTCCCGGCGCCGGTGGTCGACGCGCACACCCACCTCGACGCCTGCGGCGCGAAGACCCCGCGGGACGTGGCCGCCCTGCTCGACCGGGCCACCGCGGCCGGGGTCGACCGCGTCATCACCGTCGCCGACGACCTGGAGGCCGCCCGCTGGGCCGCCGAGGCGGCCACGTGGGACGACCGGGTCTTCGCCGCCGTCGCGCTGCACCCCACGCGCACCACGGGCTTCGGCGAGCACGAGCGGGCCGTGCTGGCGGAGCTGGCCGGGCACCCGCGCGTGGTCGCCATCGGCGAGACCGGGCTGGACTACTACTGGGATTACGCCTCCCCCGAGGACCAGCGCGCCGCCTTCCGGTGGCACGTCGGGCTCGCCAAGGACACCGGCAAGCCGCTGATGATCCACGACCGCGAGGCGCACGAGGACGTCCTGCGGGTGCTGGACGAGGAGGGCGCGCCGGCCGAGGTGGTGTTCCACTGCTTCTCCGGCGACCTCGACTTCGCGCGGCGGTGCGTGGAACGGGGCTTCACGCTGTCCTTCGCGGGCCCCGCGACCTTCCGCAACGCCCACGCGCTCCGGGAAGCCGCGCGGTGGACGCCGGAGGAACGCCTGCTGGTCGAAACGGACGCGCCGTTCCTCACCCCCCACCCGTACCGGGGTCGTCCGAACGAACCCTACTGCGCGAACTACACGCTGCGGGACCTGGCGACCCTGCGTGAGGTTGACCTGGCGGAACTCGCCTCCGCGATCACCCGGAACGCCGAGCGGATCTTCGGGCTCCGTGACGCAGCGCAGCACTGATGCCCCTTGCGACGAACGGAGTACCGCCCCGCACCGCCGACGGGGTGACTGAACTCACAAGTCCCGCCGGGGTGTTTGCACAACCCCCCGACACCCGTTACGGTCCCGTGACCGTGCCCCACGTATCCAGTGCCGGGGCGCACCCGCGGTCGGGGCGGGTCGACACACCAGAAGCGAGAAGGACCAACAGCACGGGAGTTGCCGGAGATCAGTAGCTGACCGCCGACGACGACCGTGCGCGTTGCGGGACTTCGCGCCTTCAGGAGGTATGGAACCCCGTGAACTCGTTCAACGAGGACACCGACTGGTTTACGCCCGTGACAGACGTCCCGGCCGCCTCGGTCGACGTCCTGGAGCGGCCGACCGCGTCCGTCGAGTGGGACAACGCGAACTGGGAGACCGCGGTCTTCACGATCACGCCGAACGACGTCCTCGACGTCCTCGGCCCCGACGCCGACGAGCTGCTCGCGAGCGCCAACGTCGACGTCGACGAGTTGATCCGGCTCATCAACGCCGAGACCACGCTCCTCCCGCCGATCATCATCCCGGACGAGGTCTCCCAGGACCGCGTGGCGGGCGCCCCGGCCGCCGAGCGGCCCGACGCCCCGCCCGCCGCCCTGGTCGAGGCCGCCGGGAAGTGGAAGCGCCGCTTCCTCAAGGCCGCGGTCGCCACCGTGCTGGTGACGATCTCCGGCGGCGGCGCGACCGCCATCGCCATGGACAAGTCGATCACGGTCGACGTGGACGGCGAGGCCAAGACCGTGCGGACCTACGAGGGCACCGTGGGCGAGATCCTCGCCGACGAGGGCATCACGGTCGGCGCGCATGACGCCCTGAGCCCGAGCCCCCAGGCCAAGGTCGGCGACGGCGGCCGGATCACGCTCGACCGCGGCCGCCTGGTCAAGGCCACCGTGGACGGCGAGCAGCGCGAGGGCTGGGTCCGCTCGGTCACCGTGGACGAGGCCCTGGACCAGCTCAGGATCGAGGACGAGGGCGCCTGGGTCTCCCACGAGCGCGGCATGGACGTCCCGCTCTCGGGCATGGCCCTGGAGGTCAAGAGCCTCAAGACGATCACGCTCTACGACGGCGGGCACGAGCCGCGCCAGCTCCGGACGACCGCGGTGACGGTCGAGGAGCTGATGCGGGTCGAGAACCTCGCCCTGGGCCCGGACGACAGGCTGGAGACGGCCTCGGACCTGCGCATCACCAGCGGCGCCGAGGTCCACATCAGCCGCACCGGTGTCTCGGTGATCAACGCGACGGAGCCGGTGCAGCCGGCCGTCGAGGAGGTCAAGGACGACACCATGATGAAGGGCCAGAAGCAGGTCGTGGAGGAGGGCGCGGCGGGCGAGCAGATCGTCACCTACCGCGTCACCACCAAGAACGGCAAGGAGATCGCCCGCGAGAAGCTGGGCGTGAAGATCACCAAGGAGCCCAAGGCCCGCAAGGTCAAGGTCGGCACCAAGCTGCCGCCGGACGGCGCGGTGTGGGACTCGCTGGCCAAGTGCGAGGCCGGCGGCAACTGGGCCATCAACACCGGCAACGGCTACTACGGCGGCCTCCAGTTCAACAAGGGCACCTGGGACGCCTACGGCGGCAGCCAGTACGCCGCGTACCCGCACCAGGCGTCCCGCGAGCAGCAGATCGCCATCGCGACCAAGCTGCGCGACGCCCGCGGCGGCTACTCCGCGTGGCCCGGCTGCCGGTCCAAGCTGGGCCTGCCGTAAGAATGGGCGCGTGACCGGAGCTTCATCGTCGGCCGGGCCGGGGAGCAGCGCGCTCCTCGGCCCGGCCGACGTCCGTCGGCTGGCCGCCGACCTCGACGTCCGCCCGACCAAGAAGCTGGGCCAGAACTTCGTGCACGACCCGAACACGGTGCGCCGCATCGTGTCCTCCGCCGCGCTGCGGCCGGACGACGTCGTGCTGGAGGTGGGGCCCGGTCTGGGTTCCCTGACCCTGGCGCTGCTGCCCTCGTGCCGGGCCCTGGTGGCGGTGGAGATCGACGGGGCGCTGGCCGACCGCCTGCCGGTCACCGTCGCCGAGCGCGCGCCCGACCTGGCCGACCGGCTCGCCGTCGTCCACGCGGACGCGCTGCGCGTCACGGCCGCGCGGCTGCCGCACGCGCCGACCGCGCTGGTGGCCAACCTGCCGTACAACGTGGCGGTGCCCGTGGTGCTGCACCTGCTGGCCGAGCTGCCGTCGTTGCGCACCGGCCTGGTGATGGTGCAGTCGGAGGTGGCCGACCGGATGGCCGCCGGTCCGGGCAGCAAGGTCTACGGGGTGCCCAGCGTCAAGCTCGCCTGGTACGCCGACGCCCGCCGGGCGGGCCCGGTGTCCCGCTCCGTGTTCTGGCCGGTGCCCAACGTGGACTCCGCGCTGGTCGCGTTCGAGCGCCACGAGCTTCTGTCCACTGTGGACCGCAAAGCGCTGTTCTCGTTGGTGGACGCGGCTTTCGCGCAGCGGCGCAAGACCCTGCGCGGCGCGCTGTCCGGGTGGGCCGGGTCGGCCGCCGAGGCCGAGCGCGTGCTGCTGGCCGCCGGGGTCGACCCGGGCGCGCGCGGCGAAAAGCTCGGTATCAGAGACTTCATCCGGATAGTCGAGGTCGTCACCCCCCTTTAAACGTCGATCTTTTCGGCCATCAGTGTGATTTGCCGGACGGTTCCGTTACGGGCTTGCGTCGGGCGGGGTCCTTCAGGTGTACTCGACTTGCCATCCCGAGCGGCCGAGAGACCTGGCTCCACGACGCCGCAGCAACCACCCCACCTGGGGGCAGGTGCTTCAGCCAGGAACGATGGAGGATCACGTGCCCAGGATGCGAATGCTCACGCGCCGGCGAGTCGTGGACCACGGCCGCCGCACGGTCTCCGGCTGTCGCAGCTGACGAGCTGATCGCCCCGGCGCTCCTCCCCTCCCCACCGCCGCGTCCCCGTCCGGACGCACCTGCCAGCTGAAGACCCCCGGTCGCCCGCGCCCCGAGCGCGCGCTGCCGCACGCAGTCGTGGAGTGAAAACGTGATCACTGTCGAGAACCTCACCAAGTCCTTCCCCGGGAGTACCGGGCAGGTTCGCGCGCTGGACGGCGTGAACCTGGACGTCGCCGCGGGCACCGTGCTCGGCGTGGTCGGCCCGAGCGGCGCCGGCAAGTCCACCCTCGCCCGGTGCGTCGCGCTGCTGGAGCGCCCCGACAGCGGCGCGATCCGCGTCGACGGCACCGACCTCGTCTCCCTCGACGGCACCGCCCTGCGCGCCGCGCGCCGGCGCATCGGCGTCGTGCCCCAGGGCGATTCCCTGCTGCGCCAGCGCACCGCGGCGGGCAACGTCGCGCTGCCGCTGGAGGCCGCCGGCGTGGCCGGGCCGCAGCGCCGCACCCGCGTCGCCGAGCTGCTGGACCTGGTGGGCCTGACCGACAAGGCCGGCAGCTACCCCGACCAGCTCTCCGGCGGCCAGCGCCAGCGCATCGCGGTCGCCCGCGCGCTCGCCGCGCAGCCCTCGGTGCTGCTGGCCGACGAGCCGACCTCCGCGCTGGACCCGGACACCACCGGCTCGGTGCTCACCGTGCTGGACCGGGCCCGCGCCGAGCTGGGCGTGACGGTGCTCGTGGTGACCCACGACATGGGCGTGGTGCGCCGGATCTGCGACGACGTCGCGGTGCTCGAGGACGGGCGCGTGGTGGAGCACGGCAAGGTGCTCGACCTGGTGTCCGACGCCGGCAGCCGCACGGCCGCGTCGCTGCTGCCCGCCGCGGACCAGAACCCGGCGGTCGACAGCGCCTACGACCGGGTCGCCGACGTCGTGCTGGTCGGCTTCGCCGCGGTCGGCGCGCTGCTGCCCGAGGTGACCAACCGGTTCGGCATCGAGCTGAACCTGCTGGGCGGCGGCCTGACCAGGCTGGGGGAGACCCCGGTCGCGCGGTTCCGCGTCGGGCTTAAGGGCGAGCGCTCGGACTCGGCGCTGGAGTGGATCTCGGAGGCGGGCGGCTCGGTGCGGCGGACCCTGACGGGGCCGCAGGGAGTCGCTGCGTGAGGTCTGCGACACCCTGGTCCACCGTGTTCGACGAGGTCCTGCTCGCCACCGGCGAGACGTTGTACATGGTGGGCGTCTCCACCCTGATCGCGGTCCTGCTCGGCACCCCCGTCGGCATCTGGCTCCAGCTCACCGCACCCGGTGGGCTGAAGCCCCGGCCGCTGGCGCACAAGGTGCTCGGGTTCGTGGTGGACCTCGGCCGCTCCATGCCCTTCCTGGTCCTGCTGGTGGTGCTCACCTCGCTGACCAGGCTCCTGCTCAGCACCACCATCGGACCGACCGCGGCCATCGTGCCGCTGGCCGTGGGCGCCATCCCGTTCGTCGGCAGGCTGGTCCAGAACGTGCTGTCCGAGGTGCACGTCTCGGTGGTGGAGGCGGCGGTGACCACCGGGTCCTCCACCACCCGCATCGTGCGCAGCGTGCTGCTGCGCGAATCGCTGCCCGCGCTGGTCAACGCCATCGGCGTGACCGCGATCGCCCTGCTCGGCTACTCGGCCATGGCGGGCGTGGTCGGCGGCGGCGGGCTCGGCGACCTCGCCGTGCGCGAGGGCTACCAGCGGTTCAACGACCGCTACCTGTGGAGCACGGTCGCCGTGCTCGCGGTCGTCGCCACCGCGATCCAGTTCACCTCCAACCGCGTGGCGCGGGCCGTCGACCGGCGCCGCCACGCCTCCGTCTGACCTCGTCTCGCACACCCCCGCGAGCCTCTCTCCCCGAAGGAACGACATGCGTATCCGTGCTGCCCTGCTGGCCGTGCTGCTGACCGCGGCGGGCTGCGGGAGCGGTGAGCCGACCGGCGCCGCCTCCGACCCGGGCGCGCCGCTGAAGGTCGGCGTGAGCCCCGTCCCGCACGCCCAGGTGCTGAAGTACGTGGCCGAGAACCTGGCCGCCTCGAAGGACCTGAGGATCGAGGTGGTGGAGTTCACCGACTACGTGCAGCCGAACACCGCGCTGGTCGACGGGTCGCTGGACGCCAACTACTTCCAGACAGTGCCGTACCTGGACACGTTCAAGGCCGAGAGCGGCGCGGACCTGGAGTGGATCGGCCCGGTGCACCTCGAACCGCTGGGCCTGTACTCGAACAGGCACCGGGCCGCGGCCGACCTGCCGGACGGCGCGCGGATCGCGGTGGCCAACGACGCGACCAACGAGGCGCGCGGCCTCCAGCTGCTCCAGGCCAACGGCCTGATCAAGCTGAAGGCGGGCACCGAGAGGACCGCGACGGTCCGGGACGTCGAGGACAACCCGAAGAACCTGGAGTTCGTCGTGCTGGAGGCCGCCCAGCTGCCGCGCTCGCTCGACGACACCGACGCGTCCGTGATCAACGGCAACTACGCCATCGACGCGGGCCTCAACCCGGCCGACGACGCCCTGGCGCTGGAGGAGACCGAGGGCAACCCCAACGCCAACGGCCTGGTCACCCGCGCCGAGCTGAAGGACGACCGGCGCGTCCGGGACCTGCTGGCCCTGCTCCAGTCCCAGCAGGTCAAGGACTACATCGCCGCCACCTTCTCGGGCTCGGTCCTCCCGGTCTGACCGTCCTGAACGTGTAACTCGGGGGTCCTGGACGTACGACTCGCGGGGTCCGAACGTACGACTCGCGGGGTCCGGACGTACGACTCGCGCGAGTCGTACGTTCGGGACTGTCGTGTCGTACGTTCGGGACCCCCGAGTTGAGCGTTCGGGGGATCCGGTGCTGGTCAGGGGTGGGTGGGCGCGGGCACCCCCGGGACGCCCGTAGGCTTCAGGGCGTGCTCGCTGTCGTCCCGCCCCCGGTCACCGTCCGCGTCCCGGCCAAGGTCAACCTGCACCTGGCCGTGGGTGATCCGCGCGCGGACGGCTACCACGACCTGGTGACGATCTTCCAGGCCCTGTCGCTGACCGACGAGGTCACCGTCGCCATCGCCGAGGACCCCGGGGTGGAGGTGCACGGCGAGGGCGCCGACTCGGTGCCCACCGGCGCGTCCAACCTGGCCTGGCGGGCGGTGCGGGTGCTGGCCGAGCACGTCGGCCGGGACCCCGAGGACCCGAAGGTCCGGGTGGTGATCCGCAAGTCCATCCCGGTCGCGGGCGGCATGGCGGGCGGCAGCGCGGACGCGGCCGCGACGCTGGTCGGCCTGTCCTCGCTGTGGCGGCTGGAGGTCTCCCGGGACGAGCTGGCCGGGCTGGCCGCCAAGATCGGCGCGGACGTCCCGTTCGCCCTCTACGGCGGCACCGCGCTGGGCACCGACCGCGGCGACCGGATCGTGCCCGTGCTGGCGCGCCACCCGTTCCACTGGGTGCTCGCCTTCGACCGGCGCGGCCTGGCCACCCCCGAGGTGTTCGACGAGCTGGACCGGCTGCGCGCGGACGGCGACCCGCCGCGCGTCGGCGACGCGGAGGCGGTGCTGGAGGGCCTGGCGTCCGGCGACCCGCGGCAGCTCGCGCTGCTGCTGGGCAACGACCTCCAGGCCGCGGCGGTGTCGCTGCGCCCGAACCTGCGGCGCACGCTGCGCGCGGGCGTGAACGCGGGCGCGCTGGCCGGCATGGTGTCCGGGTCCGGCCCCACCTGCGCGTTCCTGTGCACGGACGGCGACTCGGCGGTCCGGGTGGCGGCCGAGCTGGCGGGCGCGGGGGTGTGCCGGACGGTGCGCGTCGCGCAGGGCCCGGTGCACGGCGCCCGCGTGATCGGCACCGAGGAGCCCCGGCCGACCCCGCCGGAAGTGCACGCCTGAGCTCGACCGTTCCGCCCGTCTCGACGAAGGTGCTGGTAGTGGCCAACCTGGTCAATCTTGAGAACGTGTCCAAGTCGTTCGGCGTGCGCCCGCTGCTCGACGGCGTGTCCCTCGGCGTCGGCGAGGGTGACCGGATCGGCGTGGTGGGCCTCAACGGCGGCGGCAAGACCACGCTGCTGGAGGTGCTGGCCGGCGTCGCCGACCCGGACGACGGGCGCGTCAGCCGCAACCGCGGCCTGCGCATGGCCGTGGTCACGCAGCGCACCGAGCTGGCCGAGGGCTCGACCGTGCGCAACGCCGTGCTCGACCCCCTCGGGTACGGCGCGGAGCACGAGTGGGCGGCGGACGCGCGGGTCCGCTCCATCCTCGACGGCCTGGGCATCACCGGCTTCGGGCTGGACTCGCCGGTGGGCACCATGTCCGGCGGCGAGCGGCGGCGGGTCGCGCTGGCCGCGGCGCTGGTGCGCGACCTGGACCTGGTGGTCCTGGACGAGCCGACCAACCACCTCGACGTGGAGGGCGTGCGCTGGCTGGCCGACCACCTGCTGGCCCGGCGCACCGCCCTCGTCGTGGTGACCCACGACCGGTGGTTCCTGGACACCGTGTGCAGCCGGACGTGGGAGGTCACGGGCGGCCGGGTCGAGCAGTACGAGGGCGGTTACGCCGACTGGATCTTCGCGCGGGCCGAGCGCGCCCGCCTGGCCGACACGGCCGAGGAGAAGCGCCGCAACCTGGCCCGCAAGGAGCTGGCGTGGCTGCGCCGCGGCGCGCCCGCCCGCACGTCCAAGCCGCGCTACCGGATCGAGGCGGCCGAGGCGCTGATCTCGGACGTGCCGCCGCCGCGCGACTCGGTGGAGCTGCTGGCCTTCGCCAAGCGCCGCCTGGGCCGCACGGTGCTGGAGCTGGAGGACGCCACGCTCGCCGTGCCGGACCGCGTGCTGGTGCGCGACCTGACGTGGCGCATCGGGCCCGGCGACCGGGTCGGCATCGTCGGCGTGAACGGCTCGGGCAAGACCACGCTGCTGCGGGCGCTGGCCGGCGAGCAGCCGCTGGTGGCGGGCCGCCGGGTCCAGGGCCAGACGGTGAAGCTCGCGCACCTGAGCCAGGAGCTGCACGACCTCGACGGCTCGATGCGGGTGCTGGAGGCGGTCGAGGAGATCGCCCGCCGGGTGGTGCTGGGCAAGCAGGAGATGTCGGCCTCGCAGCTGGCCGAGCGGTTCGGGTTCTCCTCGCAGCGGCAGTGGACCCCGGTCGGCGACCTGTCCGGCGGCGAGCGGCGGCGGCTCCAGCTGTGCCGGCTGCTGATGGCCGAGCCGAACGTGCTGCTGCTCGACGAGCCGACCAACGACCTGGACATCGACACCCTCCAGCAGCTGGAGGACCTGCTCGACTCGTGGCCCGGCACGCTGGTCGTCATCTCCCACGACCGGTACCTGGTGGAGCGGGTGTGCGACCAGGTGGTGGCCCTCCTCGGCGACGGCGGGCTGACCGACCTGCCCGGCGGCATCGAGGAGTACCTGCGGCGGCGCGACCGGCAGCTGGAGGTCGCGGTCCCGGCGGCGAAGCCCGCGGCGGCCCCGACGACGGGCGCCGACCAGCGCGCGGCGCGCAAGGAGCTGGCCCGCCTGGAGCGGCGGCTGGAGACGTTGCAGAAGAAGGAGACCGACCTGCACGCGAAGCTGGCGGGGGCGGCCACCGACCCCGAGCGGCTGCTGGCCCTGGACGCCGAGCTGAAGGCCGTGCTGGCGGAGGCGGAGGACGTCGAGGCCCGGTGGCTGGAGGCGGCGGAGGCGGTGGAGGGCTGAGGTCGTGGAGGGCTGAGGCGCGCCGGCGGGGCCCCACGACGGGACGACCCCGCCGCGCGCCCCTACCTCCCCCGGCGGCGCAGCTCCGCCACCAGCAGCGGCATCAGCTCGTCGACGAACGCGCAGTCGTAGCCCTGCCCGGTCATCAGCGACTGGGCGAACCGGGTCTTGGCCACCTCCGCCGCCGACGCGCCGACCATGCCGTCCAGCGCGATGCCGACCTCCTCCAGCACCCGGTCCACCTGGGACGTCCGGTAGCCGCGCGCCGCGGGGCCCGCCAGGGGGATCTTGAGCTGCCGCAGCTGCTTCCACGACGTGATCGGGGGCAGCGCGGCCGGTCGCGGCGGACCCTCGGTGAGCTGCTTCTCCACCCGCGCCAGGAACGCGTCCACCTCGTTCTCGTCGTACCCGCGCCGGCCGAACACGGGGCGGCTGAAGCGGACCTCCCGCACCTCGCCCGCGGTCAGGTCGTCCTGCCCCAGCATGGTGTTCTCGACGCGGTCCAGGAACCTGTCCACCTGGGACTCCAGGTAGCCGCGCCGCCCGCGCGGCGGTTTGCCGAACGACACCGTGCGCACGTCCCGCGCGGTCAGCGGCCGGGTGCCCGGCCCCGGTCGCGGCCGGGTCGGCGGCGGGGGCGGGGTGCGCTCCAGCGTCACCACGACCAGGTCGAGGAACGTGTCCACGTCGTCCTCGTCGTAGCCGACCGTGCCCGGCGGCGCGTGGTCGAACTCCCTGTCCTGGACCTCCGTCGCGGTCAGGACGTCCCGGCCCGCCAGCGTCTCCTCGATCCGGTCCAGGAACGCGTCGACCTGGCCCTCGTGGTACCCGCGGTTGCCGGGCCTGGGCTTGTGGAACCGCACGCCGCGCACGTCCTCGGGCGTCAGCCGCGGCGCGGGGCGCATCCCGGTGGACGTGGCGTGCGCGCCGATGGCGGGCGCGGACGCCTGGCGGCGTTGCGGCGTGGAGCCGAGGGTGTCCGCGACGAGGTCCATGAACGCGTCCACCTCGGCCGCGTGGTAACCGGGCAGCGCGGGTCTGAACCGGACCCGGCGCACGTCCCGCTCGGTCACGTCGTCCCGACCGAGCAGGGTTTCCTCGATCCGGTCGAGGAAGGCGTCCACCTGGCCCTCGTCGTACCCCGGTCGACCGGGCGGCGGGCGGTGGAAGGAGACCTGCCGCAGGTCCCGGGCGCTCAGCAGCGGCGCCGGGTGTGCCGGCGTGTGCTGACGCGAGTCGAACCCGGTCACCCGGTTACCTCCTCCGTGTGGTGTACCGGGGAGTATCGCGGGCCGATGGGCCGGATGTTTCGCCCTATCGGCTCAATGAGCCCACCGGATCGCTCTACCCTGACGGTCATGAGCCGGTTCGTGGACACGATGGTGGCAACCGCCGCGGGCGCCCGGGGGCGCGACAAGGGCATGACCACGGGGGAGCCGGGCACCCCGGTCCGCCGGACGTGGCTGGAGGTGCACGAGCGGGCGGCCCGCGCGGCGGGGGCGCTCGTGGCGGGCGGCGTCGAGCGGGGCGCGGCGGTCGCGGTCCTCGCGGGCGACCCGGCGGCCATCGCGCCCGCCGTGCAGGCGGTGTGGCTCGCGGGCGGCAGCACCACCATGCTGCACCAGCCCACCGCCCGCACCGACCTGGCCGAGTGGGCCGAGGACACCCTGCGCGTGCTGCGCATGATCGGCGCGGAGCTGGTGCTGCTGGGCGCGCCGTTCGACGCCCTGGCCGACGTGCTCGACCGGCACGGCGTCGCCTACCGCCGGATCGAGGACCTGGACGGCGAGCCGCTGCCCGCGCCGGTCGGGGTGGACGAGGACGCGTCCGCCCTGCTCCAGCTCACCAGCGGCTCCACCGCCGACCCGAAGGCCGTCCGGATCACCCACGGCAACCTGTGGTCCAACGCCGAGGCCATGTGGACCGCCGCCGAGCTGGACCCGGAGCACGACGTGATGGTGTCGTGGCTCCCGCTGTTCCACGACATGGGGATGGTCGGCTTCCTGACCGTGCCCATGCTGTTCGGCCTCGAACTGGTCAAGGTCACCCCGGTCGACTTCCTCGCCGGCCCCACCCTGTGGCCCGACCTGATCAGCCGGTACGGCGGCACCATCACCGCCGCCCCGAACTTCGCCTACGCCATCGCGGCCCGCCGCATGAGGGGCGTGGACGACGGCGCGTACGACCTGTCGAGGCTGCGCATCGCGCTCAACGGCGCCGAGCCCATCGACCCGGCCGCGGTGACGGCGTTCACCGACGAGGGCGAGCGGTTCGGCCTGCGCCCCGAGAGCATCCTGTGCGCCTACGGCATGGCGGAGACGACGCTGGGCGTGGCGTTCGCGCCCGTGTTCACCGGCATGGCGGTGGACGTGGTCGACCCGGAGGAGCTGGAGGCGGGCAAGCACGCCGCCCCGGTCCCGGCCGACCACCCCAACGCGCGGGCGTTCCCGCTGCTCGGGCCGCCGCTGCCGGGCCTGGAGGTGCGGGTCGTCGACGAGGCGGGCGAGGCGCTCGGGGAGCGGCGCGTCGGCCGGCTGCGGGTGCGCGGCGAGGCGGTGACCCCCGGCTACCTCACCGTGGACGGCCCGCGGGCCACCCGCGACGACGAGGGCTGGCTCGACACCGGCGACGAGGGCTACGTGGTGGACGGCCAGGTGGTGGTCTGCGGGCGCCGCAAGGACGTGATCATCATGGGCGGCCGCAACATCTACCCCACCGACATCGAGCGCGCCGCGACCTCCGTCGAGGGCGTGCGCGCGGGCAACGCGGTGGCCGTGCGGCTGGACGCGGGCACCCGGCGCGAGCGGTTCGCCGTGGTGGTGGAGTCGAGGTTCGCGGGCGACGACGAGGCGGTGCGCGTGCTGGCCAAGGAGATCGGCGCGCGGGTCGTGGACGCGGTCGGGCTGCGGCCGTACTCGGTGGTCGTGCTCAAGCCCGGCAGCCTGCCGAAGACGCCCTCGGGCAAGCTGCGCCGCTCGGCCGCCGCGGTCCTGGTGCCTGCCGCGGGGTGACGGCGGGGTGACGGCGGCGCGGCGGGCACTCGCGCACGTGGCGGCGCGGTCGAGGGGCCACCCCTGGACCGCGCCCCGCGGGTGAGGTCTGGCACCTGCCAGCCCGCTTCGGGCGCCGACGGCGCTCGTTCAGGGCGCCTCGGTTCAGCGCGCCTCGTTCAGTGCACCTTGTTCAGTGCACCTTGTTCAGTGCACCTTGTTCAGTGCACCTTGTTCAGTGCACCTTGTTCTGGGCGCCTTCCAGCCCCAGCTCCAGCAGCGCCTCGACGGCGTCGGCCGTGCGGTCCAGCTCGAACGCCAGCTCCTTGCGCTCCACCACCGAGAAGTCGCGCAGCACGTAGTCGGCCGGGTCCATCCGACCCGGCGGCCGGTCGATGCCGAAGCGCACCCGGTGGTAGTCCTTGGTGCCCAGCGACTTCGTGATCGACCGCAGGCCGTTGTGCCCGTTCTCGCCGCCGCCGAGCTTGAGCCGCACCGTGCCGAACGGCAGGTCCAGCTCGTCGTGCACCACGACGACCGACGCGGGCGGCACCTTGTAGAAGTTCGCGGTGCCGGCCACCGGCCCGCCGGAGGTGTTCATGTAGCCGCGCGGCTTGGCCAGCACGACCCGGCGCCCGGCCAACCGGCCCTCCAGCACCTCCGCGCCGCCCCGGTGCGCCTTGAACCGGCCGCCCACGCGGTCGGCGAGCACGTCCAGCACGAGGAAGCCGACGTTGTGGCGGTTGCCCTCGTACTTGGGGCCCGGGTTGCCCAACCCCACGACCAGGTGCACGTCATCGGCCACGGAACCGCAACTCCTGCTCAAGCTCGTCCAACAGGGCGTCCACCGCGTCCACCCGGTACCCGCGCCGGAGCCCCGACGTGGTGCTGAACCTGGTGTGGCGGACCTCGACCGAGGTCATCCGGCCCCGGCCGTCCAGCGTCGCGGCGGCCCGGCCGAGGAACGCGTCGACCTCGCCGCGATCGTAGCCGTTCGACGACCTCGCCAGCTTCACCGCCAGCAGCGCCTCGCCGCTCTGGAGGCTGGTCGGCGGCACGTGGCCGCTGCGCAGCTGCTGCTCCAGGGCGGTCAGGAAGGCGTCCACGGCGCGCTGGTCGTACCCGCCGGGCACCTCGGTGAACACGGCCCCGCGCACCTGGTCGGGGTGCAGCGGCACGCGGCCCGCCAGCGAGTCGGCGATGCGCAGCGCGAACGCGTCGACCTGCGCCGGGTCGTAGCCCTTGCCGCGCTTGTGCGGGAACCGCGTCGAGCGCACCTGCGCCGGGCTGAGGTACGGGAACGGCACGCCGCCCCAGCCGTGAGGCGGGGGAGGCGTGCCGTCAGAACTGCCCGACGTGATGGGCTCAGTCCTCTTCGCCGGCCTCGCCGGCCTCGGTGGCGTCGCCGCCCTCCATCTGCTCGGCGGTGGGCGCGGCGCCGATCGCGAGGACCATGGCCTCCGGGTCGGTGGCCAGGGTGGCGCCCTGCGGCAGGGTCAGGTCGGAGGCGTGCACCTGGGTGCCGGCCTCGGCGCCCTCGATGGACAGCTCGACCTGGTCGGGGATGTTGAGGGCCTCGACCTCCAGTTGGACGGTCGTCAGGTCCTGCTGGACCAGCGTGCCCGAGGCGGGCTCGCCGGTGACGACCACGGGCACCTCGACGGTGACCTTCTCGCCCCGCTGCACCAGCAGCAGGTCGACGTGCTCGATGTAGTTCTTGATGGGGTGGGTGGTGACGGTCTTGGTCAGCGCGAGCTCGCTGGCGTTGTCGATGTCCAGCGTCAGCACTGCGTTGTGACCGTGCTCGCGGACGACACGGGCGAACTCGAGCGCCGGCAGGGCCAGGTGCTTCGGGTCGGAACCGTGGCCGTAGAGCACCGCGGGGATCTTGCCTGCGCGGCGGGTGCGGCGGGCGGCGCCCTTGCCGAACTCGGTGCGCTGTTCTGCGGCGAGACGGACCTCGGACACGGTGGGGCTCTCCTAACGGTATGGCCTGACGTCGGGCTGGCGAGGAGCGGGGGCTTGTCGGCCTGCGGCGGCGGGTGCGCGCGGATGGTGGACACGCGCGGCATCACAACACCGCCGCGTCGATCACGCCGAGCTTGGAGCTCGCCCTCGCCGAGGCAACCCGACCAGTGTAAGCCGGACCCGCGACGAGTCCCAACCGGGGGTTGTTTCCCCGCCACCCGCCGGTGAAACCCCCTGTTCAGCTCGACTTCAGGTGGGCGTTCCGGCCGCGCTGTCCAGTGCTGTCGGGCCATTCGGGTGGTGCTCCGAACGGGTGGTGAACCCGGGCCGGCGAAGTGGCCGACCACCGACCGCGCACCCGCACCCGCACCCGCACCGAACAGCACACCCGCGCCGCGCCCGTGGACGAGCGAGGGGCCCCGACCGCACCGGCGGTCGGGGCCCCTCGCGGCGCGCCGCGTCAGGCGTTGCCGTCGAACAGGGACGTCACCGAGCCGTCCTCGAAGACCTCCTGGATCACCCGGGCCAGCAGGGGGGCGATCGGCAGCACGGTCAGCGCGTCGAACCGCTTCTCGGCCGGGATCGGCAGCGTGTCGGTGAACACGACCTCGCGGGCGCCGCAGTCGCGCAGCCGCTCCACCGCCGGACCGGACAGGATCGCGTGGGTGGCCGCGATGACCACGTCGGACGCGCCCTCGGCCAGCAGCTGCTCGACCGCCTTGGTGATGGTGCCGCCGGTGTCGATCATGTCGTCGATCACCACGCACAGGCGGTCCTTGACCTGCCCGACCACGCGGTTGGCCACGACCTCGTTCGGCCGCAGCGGGTCGCGGGTCTTGTGGATGAACGCGATGGGCGTGCCGCCCAGGGTGTCCGCCCACTTCTCGGCCAGCTTGGTGCGGCCCGCGTCCGGCGACACCACGGTCAGCTCCTGGCCCGCGTACTTGTCGCGGATGTGCTCGGCCAGCAGCGGCATGGCCCACAGGTGGTCCACCGGGCCGTCGAAGAAGCCCTGGATCTGCGCGGTGTGCAGGTCGACCGACACGAGGCGGTCGGCCCCGGCGGTCTTGAACAGGTCGGCCACCAGGCGCGCGGAGATCGGCTCGCGGCCGCGGTGCTTCTTGTCCTGCCGCGCGTACGGGTAGTACGGCATGATCACGGTGATGCGCTTGGCGGAGGCCCGCTTGAGCGCGTCCACCATGATCAGCTGC
Organism: Saccharothrix lopnurensis; assembly: GCF_042658445.1. Classification (NCBI taxonomy): domain Bacteria; kingdom Bacillati; phylum Actinomycetota; class Actinomycetes; order Pseudonocardiales; family Pseudonocardiaceae; genus Saccharothrix; species Saccharothrix lopnurensis. The sequence continues at coordinate 132,700 of NZ_JBHSQO010000016.1, forward strand.
TCCATGAGCCACTGGTTGATGGGGGCGCAGTGCGACTGGACCACGAACGCGTCGCAGCCGCGCACGCTCTCCTCGAAGCGCACGAAGATCTCGCCGTTGGCGAAGTCGTAGGCCGACTGCGGGGTGATCGACACGTTCAGGTGCTTGGCGACCTGCTCGGTCAGCTCGGGATAGGCCCGCCCCCCGAACAGCATCAGGTTCTTCTTCGGCGTCCCGGCCATCGTGGGGTTCACGTCAGCGCCCTCCGTCGGTTGTGCCTGCATTGTCGGGCGACAGGGCGCGCTCCGCCGCCTCCGCGGCGGCGGTGCCCGACCTGCGGGTGATCACCCAGCCGTCGAGGTTGCGCTGCGGTCCGCCCGACACGCCCAGGGCGCCCGGCGGCACGTCGCGCCGCACGACGGTCCCGGCGCCGGTGTAGGCGCCGTCCCCGACCGTCACCGGCGCGACGAACATGTTGTCCGAGCCGGTGCGGCAGTGGGAGCCGATCGTGGTCCGGTGCTTGCGCACGCCGTCGTAGTTCACCGTGACGCTCGCCGCGCCGATGTTGGAGTGCTCGCCGATGGTGGCGTCGCCGATGTAGCTCAGGTGGGGGACCTTCGACCCGGTGCCGATGTCGGAGTTCTTGACCTCGACGAACGTGCCGATCTTGCCGTCCGCGCCCAGCCGGGTGCCCGGCCGCAGGTAGGCGAACGGGCCGACGGAGGCGCCCGCGCCGATCTCCGCGCCGCTGCCGTGGGTGCGCACCACGGTCGCGCCCGCGCCGATCGAGCACCCGCTCAGGGTGGTGTCCGGGCCGACGACCGCGCCCTCGCCGACGACCGTGCCCGCGCGCAGCTGCACGCCCGGCTCGACCAGCACGTCCCGGCCCAGCCGCACGTCGGCGTCCAGCCACGTGGTGGCCGGGTCGACCACGGTCGCGCCCGCGCGCATCGCGGCCTCGACCAGGCGGCGGTTCAGCTCCGCGCCCAGCCGCGCCAGCTGCACGCGGTCGTTCACGCCCTCGACCAGCCACGGGTCGTCGATGACGAGCGCGCCCACGCGCCGGCCGTCCGACCGCGCGATGGTGAGCACGTCGGTCAGGTACAGCTCGCCCTGGGCGTTGTCGGTGGACAGCCGGGACAGCCCGTCGCGCAGCACGGCCGCGTCGAACGCGTACACGCCCGAGTTGACCTCGGCGATCGCGCGCTGCGCCTCGGTGGCGTCCTTCTGCTCGACGATGGCCTCCACCTCGCCGGCGGCCGACCGCACGATCCGGCCGTAGCCGGTGGGGTCGGCGACCACGGAGGTCAGCACCGTCACCGCGTTGCCCCGCCCGCCGTGCTCGGCGAGCAGGGCGCGCAGGGTGTCGGAGTCCAGCAGGGGCGCGTCGCCGTAGGTCACCACGACGGTGCCGCCGAGGTCCGCGGGCAGCTCGGCCAGGCCGCAGCCGACCGCGTGCCCGGTGCCCTTCTGCTCCTCCTGCACCGCGACGGTGACCTTGCGGTCCAGCGCGGTGGACAGCGAGTCGAGGTGCCCGGTGACCGCGGCGCGGCCGTGCCCGACCACGACGGCCAGGTGATCGGGGTCGGTCCCGGCGGCCGCGCGCACCGCGTGCTCCACGAGGGAGCGGCCCGCGATGCGGTGCAGGACCTTGGGGACGGCTGAGCGCATGCGGGTGCCCTCACCCGCCGCGAGGACGATGGTGCTGACCGGGGTGGGAACACCCTCAAGCATCAGCGCTCTCCCTAGCTAGGCGTGCCTGGCGGCGGGAGAGACCTGGCTCCCGCCAGGTGTTGATACTAAGCCTCCGAGGAGGGCTCGCCCTCCACGGCGGCAACCCGGCAGCCACCTCTGCGCTTCGCCGCGTACATCGCGGAGTCGGCTCGGGCGAGGGCCGCGTGGGCGGCCTCAAGGGGGCGCACGGAGATCACGCCGACCGACAGCGTGACCCCCCTGGACAGGTCGGAAGGCAGCTCCGCGACGGCATCCACGGCCCGGCCGAGGGCCGCCTCGGCGGCGTGCAGCGGCGCGCCGGGCAGCAGCACGACGAACTCGTCGCCGCCGTACCGGGCCACCAGGTCGTCACCCCGCAGGGCACTCCGGAGTGTGCTGGCAATCACGCGCAGGACGTTGTCGCCCTCGGCGTGCGAGTACTTGTCGTTGACCACCTTGAACCCGTCGAGGTCCACCAGCGCGATGGCCATCGGGTGGGTCTGGGCGCTGATGAGCGCGTCGAGGCGGTCGTCCAGGGCGCGGCGGTTGGGCAGGCCGGTGAGCGGGTCCTGGAGCGCCTGCTGGGCGATCGCGCCGTGCGCCCGGGTCAGCCGTTCGTGGTCGCGGCGGGTGAGCAGGGTGGCCGTGCGGGCCTCCTGCATCAGCCACAGCTCGACCTCCAGCGCGTTGGCGTAGGTCTGGAGGGCGGAGATCGTGCGCTCGCCGCGGGGGCCGGACATGCGGGCGAACTCGCGGGTCAGGCACAGCATCAGGGTCGGCTCGGAGGTGTCGTGCTCCAGCCGGCCGCGGGCGTCGTGCAGGACCTGGAGCGCCTGCTGCGGCAGCTCCTCCATCTCCAGGCAGCGGGCCAGCGCGATGGAGACGATGATCAGCTCCCGCGCGTACATGGCCAGCTCGCGCAGCGTCCACAGCCGCGAGATGTGCCCCGCCCCCGGCTTGGCCAGCGCGTGGGCCGCGCCGATCACCGGCACCTGCTCGGCGGCGGAGCGGTCGCGCCTGCCGGGGTGCAGCGACTCGCGGAACGGCAGCTCGGAGGCGGTGGCGATGGCCGAGGCGGTGGCGAACCGCTCGGTCGCCTCGCCCAGGTTGTCCACCCGCTCCAGGCGCAGGCCCCAGCCGATGAGCAGGCGGGCCCGGTTGACCAGGTGCACGTAGATCAGGTGCGGGTTGGCGCTGTCGCGGATCGCGTTGTGCGCGCGGGCCAGCACCTCGTCGGCCATCTCGTAGACGCCCAGCTGGGTGAGCACGAGGCCGGTGGTCTGGAGCGCGGACGCGAGCAGCCGGTCCCAGGTGCGCTTGTCCATCACCGGGTCGGGGGTGAGGTTCTCCTCCAGCATGGCCAGGCCGCCGGCGACCTCGGTGAGCGCCTTGTCCTCGAACCCGCCCAGCAGGTAGCGGCGGCCGCGCAGCGCGTGCGCCTCGGCCTCCAGCACCACCAGGCCGTGCCGGCGGCAGTGCGCCAGCATCTCGTCCAGGACGGAGTCCGACAGGTCGACCAGGCCGGGGGTGACGATCCGGACCACCGCGGCCGCGCGCAGGAGCTGGCCGACGATCCGGGGCTCACCGCGGCCCTGGGCCTCGGCGAGGATGTCGTCGACCTCGTGGGCGGCGTCGAGCTGGTCAGAGAGGTGGCTGCTCTGGGCCACGGCCACGAGTTCGCTGGCGCGGCCCACCAGCCACGCGTCGGACATCTCGTGGAGCGTCGGCGCCACGTTGCCCTGCTCGTCGACCGCTTCCCCGTGCAGCGACCCCCACCCCCATGCAGACGCAGGGCGGCCGACCCGGACGCCCCGACCCGACCCTCGCTCCGCCACCAGGATTCGAACCTGGACCATCGGAACCAAAATCCGAGGTGCTGCCTTTACACCATGGCGGAACGGCCGGGCTGACCCCGACCGCGCGAAGACATGTTGTCACGAGTCCCCCTCGGAGGTCAGCAGCACCACTCAAGTGGCGGCACGCCCTGGGTAACCCGATCATGACTAACCGTGTTCTGACTGGTCAGGGGGTCAAAGTTGGGGTCCGGGGGACAGTGCATATGCACTCCTGGTCCCCGGTGAACAGGCGTGGACATCGTCTCCCCGGGTGGCCGAACCATCGCCTGATCGGGTCAGCGGACGACTTCCGCGCGCAGGAACCCCGCCACCACCCGCTCGTAGGCGGCGGGGTCCGCGTTCCACGCCGCGGTGTGCTCGGCCCCGGGCACCTCGACGTAGCGCACCGGCCAGTCCAGGCCCGGCGCGGCGGCCGCCAGGTCCCGCGACGCGCCCGCCGGCACGGTGCCGTCCGCGCCGCCGTGGACCAGCAGCGTCGGCGGCCGGTGCGCGGGCGGGTGCTCGGCCAGGTCGAAGCGGTCGAAGTCCAGGTCGGCCCGCCAGTCCGAGACCAGCTCCGCGACCGGCACGAACGCCTTCGGCACGCCCCGCTCGCGCGACTGGAGCTCCAGCGTCCTGGTCCAGCTCACCACCGGCGCGTCCAGGACCACGGCGGCCACCGCGCCCGCCTGGGCGGACCGGCCCAGGAACTGCCCGACGACCGCGCCGCCCATGGACCACCCGTAGAGCACGACCTCGCGGGCCCCGTGCTCCAGCGCGTACCGCACCGCCGCCTCCACGTCGCGCCACTCGGTGTCGCCCAGGTGGTAGAGCCCGTCGGGGGAGCGCGGCGCGCCCTCGTCGTTGCGGTAGGTCACGGCCAGCACGGGCAGCCCCAGGGCGTGCAGGGTGGGCGCGACCCGCAGCACCTCCGCCCGCGACCCGCCCCGGCCGTGGACCGCCACGACCCAGGTGGACGAGGTCGCGGGCACCAGCCACGCGGGCGCGTCCCCCAGTTCGGTCCGGATCGGCACCTCCGCGTAGTCCAGGCCGCGCGCGGTCCGCGGGTCGGTCGGCCACACGGCCGTCTCCAGCCGCACCCGCGTGCCGTCGGGCGGCGCCGCGCCCCGCAGCTCGCGCACCACCCCGCCCCCGGCGCGCTCCACGACCGCGCCGACCTCCGCGCTGCCGCCCGGCCAGACGAGGCCCCAGGTGCCGGGGAGCGCTGTGACCCTCGACTCGCGCAACACCACCGTTCCGGCGGTCGACGAGACGACCTCGTCGCGGTAACCGGGGCGCGCGTTCGCGGGGTCGAGCAGCTCGCCGCTGTAGTACCAGCCGCCACCCAGCGCACCAGCGCTGAGCAGCACCGACACCACCACCACCGTGATCACGAGGAGCCTGGTGCGACGTCGTGCCCGACCGTTCGGTGAACCCACCACCGCATGATGCCCGCGACGCGCCCGACACGCCCGGCTTCCGGGAACACGCCGTGACTTTCCGCCAGGGTGTGGCGGGATCGGGTCACCCAACCTACGCTTGCGTAAGTTACGGTCCCGTAGGTAGCCCCGAACCCAAGAGGTAGATGTATGACCAGCACCCTGGACAGCAGGTCGCAGGACGGATCCGACCGCGGGCCCAAGCCGCTGATCAGCGGACGACGCGGTCACGTCGAGCAGTTCAGCGTGTACGTGTTCGTCATCGTGCCGTTCCTGGCCCTGCTCGCCGCAGTCCCGCTCGCCTGGGGGTGGGGCCTGGGCTGGGTGGACGTGGCGCTGTTCGTCGTCTTCTACTACCTCGCCGGCATGGGGGTGACGGTGGGCTACCACCGCTACTTCACGCACGGCTCGTTCAAGGCCAACCGCCCGCTGAAGATCGCGCTGGCGATCGCGGGCGGCATGGCCCTCCAGGGCCCGGTGATCGTCTGGGTCGCCGACCACCGCCGCCACCACGCGTTCTCCGACCGCGAGGGCGACCCGCACTCGCCGTGGCTGTTCGGCACCGGCCCGGTGGCGCTGGCCAAGGGCTTCTGGCACGCGCACACGGGCTGGCTGTTCAACCGCGACCAGACCAACGCCGCCCGCTTCGCGCCCGACCTGCTGGCCGACAAGGACCTGGTCCGGATCGACCGGCTGTTCCCGCTGTGGACCACGATCAGCCTGCTCGCCCCCGCCCTGCTCGGCGGCCTGATCACCATGTCCTGGAGCGGCGCGCTGAGCGCGTTCTTCTGGGCCGGCTTCGTGCGCGTCGCGTTCCTGCACCACGTCACCTGGTCGGTCAACTCGATCTGCCACATGGTCGGCGACCGCCCCTTCGCCGCCCGCGACCGCTCCGCCAACGTGTGGGCGCTGGCGATCCTGAGCTTCGGCGAGTCCTGGCACAACCTGCACCACGCCGACCCGACCTGCGCGCGGCACGGCGTCAAGCGCGGTCAGCTCGACATCTCCGCGCGGGCGATCTGGCTGTTCGAGAAGTTCGGCTGGGCGACGGACGTGCGCTGGCCCACCGAGCAGCGCCTGGCGCGGATCACCGCCAAGAAGTGAGCTCGACGCCCCTTTACCGCACCCGCCCCTCGCGCCCGGCGCGAGGGGTGGGTGTTTAGTGTGGTCTGAATGGTCGGGAGAAGGCGCGGCGACGACACACCGGTCCCCCGGGTGCGGATGACCGGCAAGGAGCGTCGGGAACAGCTGCTCGACGTGGCGCGCGCCCTCTTCGCCGAGAAGGGCTTCGAGGTCACCTCCATCGAGGAGATCGCCCACCGGGCGGGCGTGTCCAAGCCCGTGGTCTACGAGCACTTCGGCGGCAAGGAGGGCATCTACGCGGTCGTGGTGGACCGCGAGATGCAGTCCCTGATGGACCACATCGTCAACGCCCTGTCCGGCGGGCACCCGCGCGAACTGCTCGAACAGGCCGCGTGCGCGCTGCTCGACTACATCGAGGGCTCCACGGACGGGTTCCGCATCCTGGTGCGCGACTCACCCGTCGCCTCCTCCAGCGGCACCTTCTCGTCGCTGCTCAACGACATCGCCTCGCAGGTCGAGTCGATACTGGGCCTGCACTTCTCCCGGCAGGGCTACGACCGCAAGCTCGCCCCGCTCTACAGCCAGGCCCTCGTCGGCATGGTGGCGCTGACCGGCCAGTGGTGGCTGGAGGCGCGCCGGCCGAAGAAGGACGAGGTGGCCGCGCACCTGGTCAACCTGGCCTGGAACGGCCTGTCGCACATGGACCACAAGCCCCGGCTGCGCCACCGCTAGCCGTTGGTGATCCGCAGGACCTCGTCGTCCTCGCCGTTGGACGTGGTCACGTACAGCGCGCCGTCCGGCCCCGCCTCGGCGCCGCGCAGCCGGCCGTGGGTGCCCTCCAGCTCCGGCGGGATCGCCACCGAGTGCACCCCGCCCTCCTGGGTGATGGTGAACAGCAGCACCTTCTCGCCCTTGAGCGCGGTCACCGCCAGCACGCCGTCCAGGTCGCCCCACCGCGCGCCGCGCAGGAAGGCGGCGTCGCAGATCGCCTCGGTCGGCTGCCCCGACGACCACGCCGCGGGCACCGCGTCCGGGAAGCGCTCCAGGTCGGTCATCGGCACGCTCTCGTCGTAGCCGCCGGTCGTGCCGCCGCGGGACGGGTCCCAGCCGTAGTTGCCGCCCGGCTGGAGCACGTTGACCTCGTCGTCGGTGCTCGGGCCGTGCTCGGCGGTGAGGACCAGGCCGTCCTCGCGCACGGCCACGCCCTGGATGTTGCGGTGGCCGTAGGTGTAGATCCGGTCGCCGAACGGGTTGCCGGGCGCGCCCTCGCCGGTCTCCAGGTCGATCCGCAGCACCTTGCCGCCGAGGCTGCCCAGGTCCTGCGGGACCTCGCCCCGCGCGGTGTCGCCGGTGCCCACGAGCAGGCGGCCCTCGTCGTCCAGCGCCATCCGGCAGCCCGAGTGCCGCCCGCCGGAGCTGCTCGGCAGGCCGGCGAGCAGCGGGTCCTTCACCCTGGTGGCCCTGGTCCCGTCGAGGACCCAGGTCACCAGCCGCACGTCCGAGTCGGTGTTGAAGCAGGTGGTGAACCTCTTCGAGGTGTCGAAGTCGGGGTGCACGACCAGGCTCATCAGCCCGCCCTCGCCCCGGGCGGCCACGTCGCCGAGGTCGGCCTCGACGTCGGTCACCGCGCCGTCGTCGACCAGGGCGATCCGGCCGGGCCGCTGGGGGACGAGCATCCGCCCGTCGGGCAGGAAGCCGACGTCCCACGGGTGGGACAGGCCGGACGCCACGACCTCGACCTTGAGACCGGCGGGCGCGGCGGCGGAGGGGGCGCTGCCGCCGGCCTCCTGCGACGTGCACCCGGCCAACACCACGACAGCGGCAAACCCGACGACTCGGCGCATGTCGCCCAGCATGACGGGTCGGCCGTGTGCTCGCCGTCTGCGGGGCCTTCCCCGGGCTGCTCCCGGACTCCCGCGGCTTTCCGGCCCCGCGGCTCCCCGGCGGCTCCCTGGCAGCTTCCCCCGCAGCTCCTCCCGGCCGACCACGATCGGGTGATCCTGCCGGGGCGTCGACCGGGCGCTCCGCCCCCGCGCGCGAACAGCCCTGGTGGGCGGTGGTGCGCCCACCAGGCCCCCACCTCCCGCCCCGCCCCCGTCCCCGCCAATCCGCGCGCGGCCCGTCGGGCGTGCCCGTAGGCTGGTGTCCAGAGAACCCCTCCCGCGGCGGCTTCCTCCAGGTCCCGGGCAGGGGTCTGTCCGCATCGCCCCCGGGAGCTGCTCACGATGCCCCAGCCCGGTCCGCTGTCCGGCCTGTTGACCGCCGTCCTGCCCGACAAGGCGCTGCGCGCCCTCGTCGACTCCGTCGGCGTGCCCGAACTGGAGCTGGAGGGACCACCGGCGGCCCGGCCGCTGGTCGCCGCGGCCCTGGCGGGCAGCACCCCCGTGCTGGCGGTGACCGCCACCGGCCGCGAGGCCGACGAGCTGCGGGCCGTCCTGTGCGACCTGATCGGGCCCGAGCAGGTGGCGCTGTTCCCGTCCTGGGAGACGCTGCCGCACGAGCGCCTGTCCCCGCGCGCGGACACCGTCGGCGCCCGCCTCCAGGTGCTGCGCCGGCTCGCCCACCCCGGCGACAACCCGCTGCGGGTCGTGGTCACCACGGTCCGCAGCCTGATCCAGCCGATGGCGCCGGGCCTGGGCGAGTTGCGGCCCGTCGACCTGGAGGTCGGCTCCGAGCACGACTTCGAGCAGCTGCTCGTCGACCTGACCGGCCTCGCCTACACCCGCGTGGACATGGTCGAGAAGCGCGGCGAGTTCGCCGTGCGCGGCGGCATCCTGGACGTGTTCCCGCCGACCGCCGAGCACCCGCTGCGGGTGGAGTTCTGGGGCGACGAGGTCAGCGAGATCCGCCCGTTCTCCGTCGCCGACCAGCGCTCGCTGCCGGAGGAGGTGCGGGCGTTCACCGCGCCGCCGTGCCGGGAGCTGCTGCTCACCGAGCAGGTCCGGGCGCGGGCCGCCGCGCTCGCCGCCGAGCACGAGGCCGACGCCCAGCTGCACGAGATGCTGGAGAAGCTGGCCAACGGCATCCCGTCGGAGGGCATGGAGGCCCTCATCCCGGCCCTGTGCGAGGGCGCGCTCCAGCTCCTCACCGACGTGGCGCCCGAGGGCACGCACGTGGTGCTCAACGACCCCGAGAAGATCCGCGCCCGCGCCCACGACCTGGTGCGCACCGGCCAGGAGTTCCTGGAGGCGTCGTGGATGGCCGCGGCGGGCGGCGGCAAGGCGCCCATCGACCTGGGCGCGTCGGCCTACCGCGGCCTGGCCGAGGTCGGCGAGGCCGCGCGCGCCGCCGGCCGGCCGTGGTGGACCCTGAGCCAGCTCACCACCGAGGGCTCGGACGTCCTGCGGATGGAGTTCGAGCACGTCGAGGCGTACCAGGGCGACGTGGACCGCGCCTTCGCCGACCTGCGCGCGCACACCGCGGCCGGCGGCACGGCCGTGCTGGTCGTGCCCGGCGCGGGCACCGCCCACCGCGCCACCGAGCAGCTGCGCGACGCCGAGGTGGCCGCCACCTGCGCCGACGCCCTCACCGCGGCGCCCCGACCGGGCGAGGTCACCGTGGTCCGGGGCGCGCTGGAGGACGGGTTCGCGCTGCCCGAGCTGGCCCTGGTCGTGCTCACCGAGACCGACCTGACCGGCGGGCGGCACGGCACGTCCACCAAGGACATGCGCCGGATGCCCTCGCGCCGCCGCAACGCGGTGGACCCGCTGGCGCTCAAGGCCGGCGACTTCGTGGTGCACGAGCAGCACGGCATCGGCAAGTACGTGGAGATGGTGCAGCGGACCGTGGCCGGGGCCACCCGCGAGTACCTGGTGCTGGAGTACGCCTCGTCCAAGCGCGGCCAGCCCGGCGACCGGCTGTTCGTGCCCACCGACCAGCTCGACGAGGTGTCCCGCTACGTCGGCGGCGAGCTGCCCACGCTCAACCGGCTCGGCGGCAGCGACTGGAAGAACACCAAGGCCAAGGCGAAGAAGGCGGTCAAGCAGATCGCCGCCGAGCTGGTGCAGCTCTACGCCGCCCGCCAGTCCGCGCCCGGCCACGCGTTCGGCTCCGACACGCCGTGGCAGCGGGAGCTGGAGGACGCGTTCCCGTTCACCGAGACCGTCGACCAGATGGCCGCGATCGACGAGGTCAAGGCCGACATGGAGAGCGGCGTCCCGATGGACCGGGTGATCTGCGGCGACGTCGGCTACGGCAAGACCGAGATCGCGGTGCGGGCGGCGTTCAAGGCGGTGCAGGACGGCAAGCAGGTCGTGGTGCTCGTGCCGACCACGCTGCTCGCCCAGCAGCACCTGAACACCTTCACCGAGCGGATGCGCGCGTTCCCGGTGAACGTCCGGGGCCTGTCCCGGTTCACCGACGCGGCCGAGGCCGAGCAGACCGTGGCGGGCCTGGCCGACGGCGAGGTGGACGTGGTCATCGGCACGCACCGGCTGCTCCAGAAGGGCCTGCGCTACAAGGACCTGGGCCTGGTCATCGTGGACGAGGAGCAGCGGTTCGGCGTCGAGCACAAGGAGCACATCAAGGCGCTGCGCACGCACGTGGACGTGCTGACCATGTCCGCGACCCCCATCCCGCGCACGCTGGAGATGTCGCTGGCGGGCATCCGCGAGATGTCCACCATCCTCACCCCGCCCGAGGAGCGGCACCCGATCCTGACCTACGTCGGCCAGTACGACGACAAGCAGGTCGGCGCGGCCATCCGCCGCGAGCTGCTGCGCGACGGCCAGGTGTTCTACGTGCACAACCGCGTGTCGACGATCGAGAAGGCCGCCCGCCGCATCCGCGAGCTGGTCCCCGAGGCCCGCGTGATCACCGCGCACGGCCAGATGAACGAGGACAGGCTGGAGAAGATCATCCAGGGCTTCTGGGAGAACGAGTACGACGTGCTCGTGTGCACCACGATCGTGGAGACCGGCCTGGACATCTCCAACGCCAACACGCTGCTCGTGGAGCGCGGCGACCTGCTCGGCCTCTCGCAGCTGCACCAGCTGCGCGGGCGCGTCGGGCGCGGTCGGGAACGCGGCTACGCCTACTTCCTGTACCCGCCGGAGTCGCCGCTCACCGAGACCGCGCACGACCGGCTGGCCACCATCGCGCAGAACACCGAGCTGGGCGCGGGCATGGCCGTGGCCATGAAGGACCTGGAGATCCGCGGCGCGGGCAACATCCTGGGCGCCGAGCAGTCCGGGCACATCGCGGGCGTCGGCTTCGACCTGTACGTGCGGCTGGTGGGCGAGGCCGTGGAGGCGTTCCGGCGGCACGCGGGCGCGGACGGCGAGGAGGAGCCGGCCGAGGTCCGGGTGGACCTGCCGGTCGACGCGCACATCCCGCACGACTACGTGCCGGGCGAGCGGCTGCGGCTGGAGGCGTACCGCAAGATCGCGGCGGCGGTCGACGAGGCGGCGCTCCAGGCCGTGTGGGACGAGCTGAAGGACCGCTACGGCACGCCGCCGCTGCCCGTGGAGCGGCTGCTGGCGGTGGCGCGGTTCCGGCAGGGGTGCCGCGAGCACGGCGTGACCGAGGTGGTGCTGATGGGCCAGAACATCCGGTTCACGCCGCTGGACCTGAAGGACAGCCAGCTGGTGCGGCTGCGGCGGCTGCACCCCAAGGCGGTGCACAAGCAGGCGACCTCCTCGGTCAGCGTGCCTAGGCCGACGGAGGGAGCGGCCGGCGGCCGGATGGGCGCGCCCCAGTTGCGCGACCAGGAGCTGCTGGACTGGTGCGCCCAGTTCCTGCGGTCCCTGGCGGTGAGCCCCGTCACGGGGGCTTCATCGCGGTCGTGAGAAGGTACCGGTCGTGAGGACTGTGCAGAGGCGCTTCACCCTGATCGGCGCGGCCGTCGCACTGCTCGTGGCGGGCTGCGGCAGCGGTCCCAGCCAGGTCGGCGCGGCCGCCATCGTCGGCGACACCGCGCTGCCGCTGAACACCGTGCAGCAGCGGCTGGACGTCGTGCTCCAGAAGGAGCCCGAGGCCCGGAAGCTGCACGACCAGCGCAAGCTCGACCAGGTCTCCCGGCAGCTGGTCACGCTCGGCGTGCAGCACCAGCTCATCGACCTGGCCGCGCGGCGCGAGGGCATCGCGGTGTCCGAGGAGGACGTGACCGAGTCCGTCGAGCAGGCGGGCGGCGCGGACCTGGCCTCGCAGAACACCGTGTACGACGCGGCCACCTTCCGGGAGCGCGCCCGCGACCAGTTGCTGCTGGTGGAGCTGGCGCGCCGGTACGTGGACCGGATGGAGGTCACGTTCGACTACTTCTTCGCCGAGGACAACGCCGACGCGGTCGAGAAGGCCAGGCAGGTCGCGGCGGACCCGGGGCGGATGGCCGCGTTCGTCGAGGCCGCGCCGCGCAGCCAGCAGGGCCAGTCCCTGGGCCGGCTCGGCCAGGTGGTGCGGTCGGCCGAGTCGCCGCAGTCGGTGCAGTCGCCGCTGTTCGGCGTCGAGCCGGGCACCGTGGTGGCGTTCCCGCCGGACCCGGGCAGCGCCCAGTGGATCGTCGCGTACGTCACCGACCGCAAGACCGACGTGCGGGTCTCCGGCGAGTCGTCCACCGAGCAGCTCACGCCGCAGCTGCTGGAGCAGATCGGCCTGCGGCTGGTGCAGACGCTCGCGGGCAACCCGGAGGTCGAGGTCAACCCGCGGTACGGCGTGTGGGACCCGACCGCGATCTCCCTGGCGCCCTCGGAGGGCGAGCTGTCCGGTTTCCAGGCGGCGGCCCGCCAGACCGACTCGTGACGGTCGTCCTCGTCGGGGAGGCCCCCGTGCTGCCCGCCGCCGCGCTGCCCGCCGTGCGCGGCGCGGCGGCGGTGTACGCGGGGGAGGGCGTGGACCCGGGGGTCTGGGGCGCCGAGCCGGTACCGCCGGCCGCCGCCTTCACCCCCGCCACCGACGTGGTGCTGCTGACCACGGACCCGGCCGAGCCCGCGGCCCGCGCGCTGGTGGCCGCCGGTTCGCCGGTGATCCGCACCCCCGGCGCGCCGCTGCTGGACGCGGCGGCCGTGATGGACCGGCTGCGTTCGCCGGGCGGCTGCCCGTGGGACGCGGAGCAGGACCACAAGTCGCTGCGGCAGTACCTGGTCGAGGAGACCTACGAGCTGCTGGAGGCGATCGAGGACGGCGACCGCGCGGCCCTGCGCGAGGAGCTGGGCGACGTGCTGCTCCAGGTTCTCTTCCACGCCCGCATCGCCGCCGAGGACCCGTCCGCCCCGTTCGGCATCGACGAGGTGGCCGCCGACCTGGTCGCCAAGCTCGTCGGCAGGCACCCGCACGTGTTCTCCGGCGACGGCGATCCGGCCGTGCGCGACGCGACCACCCAGCAGCAGCGCTGGGAGGAGCTGAAGCAGGCCGAGAAGCAGCGCACCTCCAGCCTCGACGGCGTGGCCACCACCCAGCCCGCCGTGGCCCTGGCCGCCAAGCTGGTCCAGCGGGCCGCCCGCGCCGGCCTCCCCGCCGACCTGCTCCCGACCGGCGACGACACCGGCAGCACCCTCTTCGCGGTGGCCGCCCTGGCCAAGCTGGCCGGCGAGGACCCCGAAACCGAGCTGCGCGCCGCCGCCCGCGCCTTCGCCCAGCGGGTCCGCGCCGCCGAACTCTCGGCCCGCACCGCCGGCCTGACCACCCCCCTGCCTCCCGAAGCCTGGCGCACCCACTGGCCCACCTAAACCCGCGAGTCGTACCTCCAGACCTCGCGTGTCGTACGTCCAGACCCCCCGAGTTACACGTTCACGCCCCCCGAACTACACGTTCAGCCCGCGAGTCGAACACCCACGTCGACCGTGTCGAACGCTCAGGACGGGTGAGTTCCACATTCGCGCACCTGCTCAGGCCGTGCCGTGGGTCGTGAACGTGGAACTCGGGGGTCCTGGGTGTTCGACACGGTGGTCCTGAACGTTCGACTCGCGCGGGCTGAACGTGTAACTCGGGGGGTCTGTACGTACGACACGCGGGGTCTGGGCGTACGACTCGCGAGGGTGGGGTTGGGGGCGGTCACCGGGGCGCTAACGTCGAGGGGGTGAGCGAACCCGCCTACCTCCGCTTCCCGCACCTGCACGGCGACCTCGTCACGTTCGTGGCCGAGGACGACGTGTGGCTGGCGCCGCTCGACGGCGGCCGGGCCTGGCGGGTCACCGCCGACCGGGTGCCGGTGTCCTCCCCGCGCTTCGACCCGACCGGCACGCGCCTGGCGTGGACCAGCAGGCGGGACGGCGCGCCCGAGGTCCACCTGGCGCCCGTGGCGGGCGGCGAGGCCACCCGGCTCACCTACTGGGGCTCGTGGTGCACCGGGGTGCGCGGGTGGACCGGGGACGGCGAGGTCGTCGCGGTCACCACCGCCGGCGAGGCGACCGCGAACCGGCAGTGGGCCCACGCCCTGCCCGTCGACGGCGGGCCGCCGCGCCGGCTGCCGTTCGGCTGGGTGGACGACGTGGCGTTCGGCCCGGACCGCCAGGTCGTCGTCACCTCCGTCTACGGCCGCGACCCCGCCTGGTGGAAGCGCTACCGGGGCGGCGCGGCGGGCAAGCTGTGGGTCGACCGCACCGGCGACGGCGGGTTCGCGCGCATCCTGCCCGGACTGACCTCCTCGCTGACCTCGCCGCTGTGGGTGGGGGACCGGATCGCGTTCCTGTCCGACCACGAGGGCGTCGGCAGCCTCTACTCCGCCACCCCGGCGGGCGAGGACCTGCGCCGCCACACCGAGCAGGAGTTCTACGCGCGCGTCGCCACCACCGACGGCACGCGGGTCGTCTGGCAGCACGCGGGCGAGCTGTGGCTCCTCGACGACCTCGACGGCGCGACGCCCCGCAGGCTGGAGGTCTCCCTCGGCGGCCCGCGCACCGCCCGCCGCCCCCGCCACGTCGCGCCGCACCCCGACGACTTCCACCCCGACCGGACCGGCCGCGCGAGCGTGGTCGAGGTGCGCGGCACCGTGCACTGGGTGACGCACCGGGACGGCCCGGTCCGGGCGCTGGCCGAGCGGCCGGGCGTGCGGGCCCGCCTGCCGCGCGTGGTCGGCGACGGCGTGGTGTGGGTGACCGACGCCGACGGCGAGGAGGGCCTGGAGTTCTCCCCGGTGGGCGGCGCCGAACCGGGCGACGAACCGCGCCGGGTGGCGGTCGGCAGGCTCGGCCGCGTGCTGGAGCTGGCCGTGTCGCCGAACGGCCGGCGGCTCGCGGTCGCCACCCACGACGGCAGGCTGCTGCTGGTCGACGTCGAGTCCGGCGAGGTGCGCGAGGTCCTCCGGGGCGCGAACCCGCACGTCGACGACCTGGCGTTCTCCCCGGACTCGAACTGGCTGGCCTGGTCGCACCCCGGCCCGCGCCCGCTCCAGCACATCCGGATGACCAACACCACCGACCTGTCCGTCGTGGACGTCACCCCGCTGCGGTTCTCCGACTTCTCGCCCACGTTCACCGAGGACGGCCGCTACCTCGCGTTCCTGTCCGTGCGCAGCTTCGACCCGGTGTACGACGCGCACGTGTTCGACCTGTCCTTCCCCACCGGCTGCCGCCCCCACCTGGTGCCGCTCGCGGCCACCACGCCGTCGCCGTTCGACCCGCTGCGCCTGGGCCGCCCGGTCGGCGACGACCCGGCCGAGAAGGACAAGGACAAGGACGACGAGAACCCGATCACCGTGGTCGACCTGGAGGGCCTGGCCGACCGGGTGGTGGCGGTGCCCGTGCCGGCCGCCCGCTACGCCGGCCTCACCGCCGCCAAGGGCGGCCTGCTGTGGCTGCGCTCGCCGCTGCGCGGGGTGCTGGGCGACAACCTGGCCACCCCCGCCGCCCGCGCGCCGCGCGCCGTGCTGGAGCGGTTCGACCTGACCAGGTGCCGGGCCGAAGCGCTGGTGGACGACGTCGACGCGTTCGAGGTGACCGGCGACCGGCAGCGGGTGGTCGTGCAGGACGGCGACGAGCTGCGGGTGGTGCCCGCCGACCGCAAGGTCGACGCGGAGGACAATGACTCGGTGGACGTCGACCTGTCCCGCCTGCGGGTGGTGGTGGACCGGGGGGCCGAGTGGCGCCAGGCGTACGCCGAGGCCGGTCGGCTCATGCGCGACCACTTCTGGCGCACCGACATGGGCGGCGTGGACTGGGCGGGCGTGCTGGAGCGCTACCGGCCGCTGGTGGACCGGCTGGGCGGCTACGGCGACCTGGTGGACCTGCTGTGGGAGGTGCAGGGCGAGCTGGGCACGTCCCACGCCTACGTCATCCCCTCGGGGAGTTCCCGCGGCCGGGCCGTGGGCCTGCTGGGCGCGGACCTGGAGCGGGACGAGCAGGGCGCGTGGCGGGTCGCGCGGGTGATCCCGGGCGAGACGTCGGACCCGGCGGCGCGGTCGCCGCTGGCCGCGCCCGGCGTGGCGGTGCGCGCGGGGGACGCGATCACGGCGGTGGACGGGCGGCAGGTCGACCCGGTGACCGGCCCCGCGCCGCTGCTGGTGGGCACGGCGGGCAAGCCGGTGGAGCTGACCGTGCGGCCGGGCGGTGGCGGCGGGCCGAGGCGCGTGGTGGTGGTGCCGCTGGCCGACGAGGAGCCGCTGCGCTACCACGCGTGGGTGGCCGACCGGCGGGCGCGGGCGCACGAGCTGTCCGACGGGCGGGTCGGGTACCTGCACGTGCCGGACATGACGGGCGCGGGCTGGGCGCAGCTGCACCGCGACCTGCGGGTGGAGCTGGCGCGCGAGGCGGTGGTGCTGGACGTGCGCGAGAACGGCGGCGGGCACACCTCGGAGCTGGTCGTGGAGAAGCTCGGGCGGCGGGTCATCGGCTGGTCGGTGGCGCGCGGTTACACCACCGCCGACAGCTACCCGAACGACGCGCCGCGCGGGCCGGTGGTGGCGATCGCGGACGAGTTCGCCGGGTCGGACGGGGACATCGTGAACGTGGCGATCAGGGAGATGGGCATCGGGCCGGTGGTCGGCACCCGCACGTGGGGCGGGGTGATCGGCATCGACATGCGGTACACGCTGGTGGACGGGACGCTGGTGACCCAGCCCCGGTACGCGACGTGGTTCGCCGGGCCGGGGTGGGGCGTGGAGAACCACGGCGTGGACCCGGACGTCGAGGTGGTGGTGACGCCGCAGGACCGGGTGGCGGGACGCGATCCGCAGCTGGACACGGCGGTGCGGCTGGCGCTGGAGGCGCTGGAGTCGCGCCCGGCCGCCACCCCGCCCGAGCTGCCCCCGCTGGGGTGAGCCGGGGGGAGCTGGAGAGGCGCTGGGGGGAGCCGGGGGAGCGCTGAGGGGAGCTGGGTGGGCTGGGGTGGCCGGTCGTGCCGGGGCGAGCCGGTCGTGCCGGTTGGGCCAGGTCAGGCGGCTTACCCGATCGAGTCCACCCAGGCGTGTGACACCGGGGTCATTGCGACCGGTGGGCTGAACCCGATCAATGGACATCACCAGATCGGGGCAGGGGTTGGTTACGTTGAGTCATCGTTCGTTGACGCAGAGTCGTCGCGGGTACCTGTCGGCGGTGGTGCTGGCGCCGCTGTTCGCGGTGGGCGGGTTGGCCGTGCTGGTGCTGGTGGTCGCGCGGCCCGAGCCGCCGGCGCGCACCGGGGCCGGCGACGCCGTGCGGGTCACCGGGCAGGTGCCGGTGAGCGCGCGGGCCACCGCGCTGCCCGCCACGCCCGTGCGGTCACCGGAGCCGCGGGCGGGCGCGGTCCGGGTCGGTGCGGACCGCCGGGGGCTCCAAGGGGGGAAGGTGCCGGCCGGTCGGCCCGACACCTCGGCGCCCGCCGTGCCCGTCGGGCCGGCGCGGGGCGAGCCGTCCCGGTCGACGCCGCCACCGCTGTCGCCGCGGCCGTCCTCCGCCGTGCTGACCGGGTGGCCCACCAGGCCCCGGCCGACCTCGCCGGACGACCCGACGACCGCGCCCACCACCGCGTCGACGACCGTCCCGCCGACGACCGCGCCGCCCGCGACCGAACCCACCACCCCGGTCCCGACCGCGCCCGGGACGACCGACCCGGACACGACCGACCCGGGCATGACCAATCCGGGCACGACGGTCCCGGGTACCACCGACCCGGGCACCACCGCGCCGACCGCGCCCGGTGCCGGCGCGCCGACGACCGAACCCGGCGGGTCCTGACTCCTCCTGGGCCGTCCCCCAATCGAGGTCCCCCGTTCGTGAACGCGAGGTTGTTCGGGTCGAGACCCGGAGTACGCGTCACGAGCACGTAGCCTGGGGTCGTGGTCCTTCCGCCGCCGTCGAAAACCGAGGAGCCGCGCCCGCCGGCGCGCGGCCGCATCGGCAACCTCGTCGGACGATTGGCGCTGGTCGCGCTCCTGCTGGCGTTCGTGGCCGGTGGCGCCTGGGCCCTGGCCACGTTCAACCGGTCCGCGCCGGGGAACGCCGCCGACCCGCCGTTCCCGGTGCCGTTCCAGGAGGTCGAGCCGGGTGCCGGTGTTCCCGGTTCGGGTGGTGATGTCCCCACTTCAGGTGAACCCCGGGTCTCACCCGGTGTGACCGAGACCTCGGAGCCGCTGCGCCAGTGGGCCGCCGCGCTGTCGGAGAAGATCGACGTCCCGGCCCGCGCGCTGCGCGCCTACGCCGTCGCGGATCTGGCGATGCGGACCCAGGACCCGGCGTGCCGCATCTCGTGGGCGACGCTGGCCGGCATCGGCCGCATCGAGTCGCACCACGGCACCATCGGCGGCCTGCGCCTGGGCGAGGACGGCCGTCCGTCGAGCCCGATCGTCGGCATCCCGCTGGACGGGTCACCGGGCGTCCGGGCCATCGCGGACAGCGACGGCGGGGTCCTCGACGGCGACACGCGCTGGGACCGCGCGGTGGGCCCGATGCAGTTCATCCCCACCACGTGGGCGCGCTACGCGGTCCGCGCGAACGGCGACGGCGCCGCGCCCGACCCGCAGAACATCGACGACGCGGCCCTGGCCGCCGCCCGCTACCTCTGCTCGGGCGGTCGTGACCTGGGTACGGGCGCCGGCTGGTGGGACGCGGTGCTGGACTACAACAACTCGACCGAGTACGGCCAGGAGGTCTTCAGCGGGGCCGACGCCTACGCGCGGGCCAGCACCGGGGGCTGACGCCGGGCCGGGGGCCAGCAACGGGGGCCGGGGCCAGGGGCTGAGGCCGGGCTGGGGCTGGGGCTGAGGGCTGGGGCCGGGGGCTGAGGCCGAGTCCGGACCGAGGGTCGGGCCAGCACCGGGGCTGAGGGCTGGAGCCGGGCTGAGGGCTGGGCCGGCACCGGCCGCTCTCAGCGGTCCCGCTCGACCGCCATCCGCGCGCTGACCTCGCCCAGCGCCTCCTGGTACTCCGGCGACGGGTTCATCGCCGCCGCCATCCGCAGCTGCGTCAACGCCTCCGGCAACCGGCTCTGCCGCTGGAGCGTCCGACCCAGCGCGAACCGCGCGTAGTGGTCGCTCGGGTCCAGCTCCACCACCTTCCGGAACGCCGCCTCGGCCCGCTTGAGCTGCGCGGACCCCAGGTAGGCGCGCCCGGCGAGCAGCTGCACGCCCGCCTGCTCCGGCGCCGCTTCGAGCACGACGGCGAGCTCGCGCAGCGCCTCCAGCGGTCGGCGTTCCGCGAGCAGCGCCTCGGCCCGGCGGAACGCCTCGAAGGTGCCGTCAGTCATGGTCCGATCAACGCTACCCGCGCACCCGCCCGGCGTACGACAGCCGACCGGATGACGGGACCGGCGTGTCAGGCCACCAGAGCGTGGTGGAGCCGCTCCAGCACCGGCGTGATCGACGCGGGGTCCTCCACGTGGGCGTTGTGACCCACCCCCGGCAGCACGATTCCACCCGGGTCGGCCGCGAGCAGGTGCTCCGGCGGGCACATCGGGTCCTCCTCTCCGGCCGCCAGCACCACCGGGCACCGGGCCGCCGCGAGCAGCCCGTCCACGTCCGGCGCGCCCACCCCGAACGCCGCCGGGTCGAGCGCCGCCCGCCACCCGCCGTCCGCCTCGACCACCCCGTCCGGGAGCGGCACGCCGGCCAGCCTCGCCGCCCAGGCCGCGGCCTCCTCCCGGGTGGGGAGCACCCGCGCCGGCTTCGCCGCCAGCCCCGCCGCCCTGGCCAGCTCGTCGTCGGTCCACCGGAGCTTCACGCCGACCGCGCCCGCGGCGCGCACGTCCACCCCGGACGACCCGCCGGCCAGCTCCAGGGCCACCACGCCGCCCAGCGAGTGCCCCAGCACGGCGACCTGCCCGGCGGGCACCGCCGTCGCCACCGCCTCCGCCAGCGCGCCGAACGTGTAGCGCTCCAGCGGCGCCGACCGCCCGTGCCCCGGCAGGTCCACCGCCAACCACGCCCCGGGCCACGTCCGCGCAGCTCCGCGCCACACCGACCCCGTCGCACCCAGCCCGTGCAGCAGCACCAGCAGGGGGCCGTCACCACCCCGCGAGACGTGAACCACGCGTGAACCCCTCCCGACCCCGGCCCCAACACCCGAGCCGGGGCCGTCCCACACCTTGCACCAACTAGGCTCGTCACCGATACAGAAGATGGTCTGACTAGGGAGCGCACGTGGCGGTCATCGAGCAGGTCGGCGCCCGCGAGATCCTGGACTCGCGAGGCAACCCCACCGTCGAGGTAGAGGTGGCGCTGGACGACGGCACGCTGGAGCGCGCCGCGGTGCCGTCGGGGGCTTCGACCGGTGAGCACGAGGCGGTGGAGCTGAGGGACGGCGACGCCAAGCGCTACCTGGGCAAGGGCGTGGAGCGCGCGGTCGCCGCGGTGCTCGACGAGATCGGTCCGGAGCTGGTCGGCATCGAGGCCGTCGAGCAGCGCGTGGTGGACCAGAAGCTGGTCGACCTGGACGGCACGCCGGACAAGTCCCGCCTGGGCGCGAACGCCATCCTGGGCGTGTCGCTCGCCGTGGCGAAGGCGGCCGCGGAGTCGAGCGGCCTGGAGCTGTTCCGCTACATCGGCGGCCCGAACGCCCACGTCCTGCCGGTGCCGATGCTCAACATCCTCAACGGCGGCGCGCACGCCGACACCGAGGTGGACATCCAGGAGTTCATGATCGCGCCGATCGGCGCGGAGAGCTTCCGCGAGGCCCTGCGCTGGGGCGCGGAGACGTACCACGCGCTGAAGTCGGTGCTGAAGTCGAAGGGCCTGGGCACGGGTCTGGGCGACGAGGGCGGTTTCGCGCCGTCCCTGTCGAGCAACCGCGACGCGCTGGACCTGATCCTGGTCGCGATCGAGAAGGCCGGCTTCACCCCCGGCCGCGACATCGCGCTGGCCCTCGACGTGGCCGCCACCGAGTTCTTCTCGGACGGCGCTTACACGTTCGAGAAGACCAAGCGCAGCGCCGAGCAGATGACCGGCTACTACACCGAGCTGGTCAACGCCTACCCGATGGTGTCGATCGAGGACCCGCTGTCCGAGGACGACTGGGACGGCTGGGTGCAGATGACCGCCGAGCTGGGCGAGCGCGTGCAGATCGTCGGCGACGACCTGTTCGTGACCAACCCGGAGCGGCTGGAGGAGGGCATCTCCCGCCGCGCGGCCAACGCGCTGCTGGTGAAGGTCAACCAGATCGGCACCCTGTCGGAGACGCTGGACGCGGTCGCGCTGGCCACCTCCTACGGCTACAAGTCGATGATGTCCCACCGCTCCGGCGAGACCGAGGACACCACGATCGCCGACCTCGCGGTGGCCGTCGGCGCGGGCCAGATCAAGACCGGCGCCCCCGCCCGCGGTGAGCGCACCGCGAAGTACAACCAGCTCCTGCGCATCGAGGAGGCACTGGGCGACGCCGCGCGCTACGCCGGCGACCTGGCCTTCCCGCGGTACACGCCGGAGGGCTGATGGCACGTCGGGACCGGGACGCCGTGCGCGACCGCGACGCCGCGCGGGGGTCCCGGGCTGCCCGGGACCGCCGGGCGGCCGAGCGCGCGGACCGGGGCGGGACCGCCGGGGGCGCGACCCCCGGCCAGGGGACCGACCGGGCGGGGGGCGCG
This sequence comes from Saccharothrix lopnurensis, assembly GCF_042658445.1. Lineage (NCBI taxonomy): Bacteria > Bacillati > Actinomycetota > Actinomycetes > Pseudonocardiales > Pseudonocardiaceae > Saccharothrix > Saccharothrix lopnurensis. The sequence continues at coordinate 154,670 of NZ_JBHSQO010000016.1, forward strand.
GCCCGGCGGTCGGCGGCCTCCGAGGGCGGACCGACGCCCTCGTCAGGCAGGTCGACGCCGCCCAAGGGCGGGCCCGTCCCCCTGGGTTCGGCTCCCCGGGGTTCGACGCCGGGTTCGGTGCCGCCGGGTTCAACCACCGGGGGTTCGGCCCCGAAGGGTTCGGCTCCGAGGGGTTCGGCTCAGAGGGGTCCGGTCCCGAGGGGCAGGACCGCCGGGGGTGGGTCGACGGCCCGCCCGCAGGCGCGGCGGCCCCAGTCGAGGGCCCGGACCAGGGCGGGCGCGGGCGCCGGCACCGGCGGCGCGTTCGGCATGACCGGCACCCGCCGCGCCGCGCTGCTGGCCATGGTGGTGTGCGCGCTGGCGCTGAGCATCGCCGTGCCGCTGCGCACGTACCTGGCGCAGCGCGAGGAGCTGCGCGAGGTCGGCGCCTCGCAGGAGACGCTGCGCGCCGAGGTCGAGCGGCTGGAGCAGCGCAAGCGGGAACTGGCCGACCCGGCGCACCTGGAGGCCGAGGCCCGGCGCCGGCTGCACTACGTCCGACCCGGCGAGACACCGTACGTGGTGCAGCTCCCCGGTGACGCGGAACGCGAACTGGAACAGCAACGACCGGCGACCAAGCCGGCCGAGGACAAGGCGTGGTACGAGCAGTTGTGGGATTCGGCGGCGGCGCGATGACGGTGAGCGACGAGGACCGGGCGGCGGTCGCGGCGCAGTTGGGGCGCGCCCCGCGCGGCATGAGGGCGATCGCGGCGAGGTGCCCCGGCGGGCACCCGGCGGTCGTGCGGACCAACCCGAGGCTGGAGGACGGCACCCCGTTCCCGACCCTCTACTACCTGACCTGCCCCCGGCTGACCTCCCTGGTCAGCACGCTGGAGGGCGCCGGGGTGATGAGGGGGATGACCGACCGGCTCGCGGTCGACGAGGAGCTGGCCGGCCGGTACCTCCGGGCGCACGAGGCGTACCTGGCCGAGCGGGACGCGATCGAGTCGCTGGGCACCACCGTGACCGCCGGCGGGATGCCCAGCCGGGTGAAGTGCCTGCACGTGCACGTGGCGCACTCGCTGGCCGCCGGCCGGGGCGTGAACCCGTTCGGCGACGAGGCCCTGGACCTGTTGGCGGACGAGTGGCCCGGAGGGGATTGCGCGTCAAAGGTGAAAAACTGACCCTACGGGCAGTTCTCCACGCACAAAGCGGGCACATCACCGTGACACCGCCGTTCGGATCAGGCAGGCTGGATCGCGGGGCCGGGTGACGAGGCGATGGGGAGTTCGTGGCTGTGCCGAAGTCCAAGCGACGGGCGAGGAAGCGGACGAGGGTCCGGCCGGGCACGATGACGCCTCGGCAGTGGGGCTTCGCGTCCGCCGCGATCGGCGCGATGCTGGTCCCCACGCTGCTGCACGGCGGCGTCCCGCTCGACTGGGTCAACCTGGCCGGCCGGACCGACATCGAGGCCGTCCCACCGGGGCCCGGTGACGTGCTCGGCACGCTCGCCCTGGACGGGGGCGCGCTGGGCGCCACCGGCCAGCTGCCGGAGACCGACGAGCTGAGCGCGTCCCTGCTGGCCGACGCGGACGACCCCGGCGGGTTCGAGGACGACCTGCCCCCGCTGGAGGGCGGCTTCCTGCGCGAGGGCCAGCACGGCATCCCCGGCGTCATGCTCGACGCGTACCTGAGGGCGGCCGACCGGCTGGCCGAGACCACGCCCGGCTGCAACCTGGACTGGCCGCTGCTGGCGAGCATCGGCCGCATCGAGTCCGGCCACGCCAGGGGCGGGCGCGTCGCGGAGAACGGCGACACGGTCGAGCGCATCCTCGGCCCGGTGCTGAACGGCTCGCCGGGCGTCGCGGCGATCCGCGACACCGACGGCGGCCGGTTCGACGCCGACACCACGTGGGACCGCGCGGTCGGGCCCATGCAGTTCATCCCCTCGACCTGGGCGGGCTACGCGGCCGACGGCAACGAGGACGGCGAGCGCAACCCGAACAACGTCTACGACGCCACCATCGGCGCGGGCAACTACCTGTGCGCCCACGACGCCGACCTGGGCGACCCGCAGCAGCGGGCCCGGTCGGTGTTCCGCTACAACCAGTCGAACTCGTACGTGGCGACGGTGCTGTACTGGGCCGACCTGTACGCCAACGGTGTGACGCCGACCCCCGACGTGATCGGCTCGGACGACGACTTCGGCGACGACGGCAGCGACTCGCCGGGCGGCACCCCGCCGGGCTCGTCGAACCCGCCGTCGACGAGCACCCCGCCGAGCACCACGAACCCGCCGTCGACGAGCCCGACCACGATCACGCTGGTCCCGTCGAACCCGACGACGACCACCACGACCACGACGACGACCACGCCGCAGTGCCCGACCGGGACGCCGACCCCGACCAGCACCACCACGACGTCCCCGACGACGACCACGACGACCGCGCCGGTGCCGCCGAACTGCCCGACGACGACCACGCCGACCACCACGACGACCACCGCCACCACCACGGCCGCGGAGAGCTCCGCGGCGACGACCGGGCCGGCCTCCACGCCGGGCGCGAGCTCGTCGGCCGGGTCCAGCTCGTCGGCCGGTTCGTCGGTGGGCTCGTCGGTGGGTTCCTCGTCGGTGACCTCCTCGATGCGGCCCGCCTGATCCCCTGAACGGCGGACTACGCTGCCGGTGGGACGACCACCGACCGGAGGGACCAGGCATGGCGCGCGTGGCCGCGATCGACTGCGGGACGAACTCGATCCGCCTGCTCGTCGCCGACGTGACCACCTCGGACGACGGCGCGCGCTGGTTGCGCGACGTGCACCGGGAGATGCGCGTGGTCCGCCTGGGCCAGGGCGTGGACGCGACCGGCGAGCTGCACACGGAGGCGTTGGCGCGCACCAGGGCCGCGCTCGTCGACTACACGGGCGTGCTGCGCCGCAAGGGGACCGAGCGGGTGCGCATGGTCGCCACCTCGGCCACCCGCGACGCGGCCAACAAGGACGAGTTCTTCGCCATGACCCGCGAGGTGCTGGGCGTCGAGGCCGAGGTCATCAGCGGCGACGAGGAGGCCCGGCTGTCCTTCACCGGCGCCGTGTCCGACCTGGACGGCGCGGACGGCCCGTTCCTGGTCTCCGACATCGGCGGCGGGTCCACCGAGCTGGTGCTGGGCGACTGGGACGGCGTCCGGGGCGAGGTCGCGGCGGCCCGGTCGGTCGACATCGGGTGCGTGCGGCTCACCGAGCGCTGCCTGCGCTCCGACCCGCCCACCGGGCGCGAGGTCGAGGACGCCGTCCGGGTGACGCGGGAGGTGCTGGGCGAGGCGTTCGACGCCGTGCCCGTGGACCGGGCGAAGACCTGGATCGGCGTCGCGGGCACGGTGACCACGCTGGTCGCGGCGGCCAGGGGGCTGCCGCGCTACGACCCGGCCGAGATCCACCTGGCCCGGCTGACCACCGACCAGGTCCGGGAGACCACGGCCGCGCTGCTCGCCATGGACCACGACGAGCGGGCCGCGCTCGGGTCGATGCACCCCGGCCGGGTGGACGTCATCTGCGGTGGGGCGCTGATCGTGCGCGCGCTGGCCGACCACCTGGCGGAGCGCGGCGTGACCGAGCTGGTGGCGAGCGAGCACGACATCCTCGACGGGATCGCGTTCTCCCAGGTCTGAGGCGCGCGGTCACCCGGCCGGGGGTCGATCCCCGGCCGGGCGGACCGGGGTTCAGCGGTTCGAGGACGCCTGCACGAAGTCGGCCAGGTCCTTCGACTGCCGGACCCGCGACGGCTCGTGGACGTACATCATGTGGCCGGCGGGGTAGTACGCCGACTCGATGTTGTCGTGCAGCTCCTGGGGGATCCGCAGGTGCGCCACCACGTGCTCGGCCGCGTAGTACGGCGTCGCGCCGTCGTAGTGGCCGTAGGCGATGTGCACCTTCAGGTGCGGGTTGGCGCGCATCGCGGTGGCCAGCTTGTCCGCCACCGACACGTGCGCGCCCTCGAACTCCTTGTACGACCAGGGCCGCACGTTGCCGGTCAGGATCTCGTAGGGCAGGTCGTTCTCGTACCCGAGGTCGACGCGCACGTAGTGGTTCAGCGCCGCCGTGTACGGCCCGAGGATCGCCGCGTACGACGGGTCCTGGCTGAAGTGCTCGCGCCCGTGGTCGTGCTCGGGCCCGGTGAACCGCGAGTCCAGCCGGCCGACCACCAGGCGCCGCGAGCGCAGCAGCTCGGTGAAGAACCGCACGTGCTCGACGCGCAGGTCCACCCGGTCCACGTAGTCCTCGGACAGGCCCGTCAGCGCCGCCAGCCGCGCCACCGCGCCCGCGCGCTCCTCGGCGGACAGCCGGTTGCCGCGCGCCAGCGCCCACGGGTAGTCGCGCGAGGCGAAGTCCTCGGCGTCGGCCAGCACGTCCTCCAGCGACCGGTCGCCGTGCAGGCCGTGGTAGTGCGCGATCGCCGCGTAGGTCGGCAGGAACAGGGTGTGCGGCACGTCGTTGTTGTCGCTGAAGTCCAGGGTGGTGAAGTCCAGCACCGAGGAGATCAGCATCAGCCCGTTGAGGTACATGCCGTAGCGGCTCTGGAGGTGCTCGGCGAGGCCGGCCGCGCGCAGGGTGCCGTAGGACTCGCCGGCCAGGAACTTCGGCGACATCCAGCGGCCGTTGCGGGAGGTCCACAGCCGGATCACCTCGCCGACGGACTCCAGGTCGCCCTGGAACCCGTGGTACGCGCCGGGCTTCTCGCCCTTGACCGCGCGCGAGTAGCCCGTCGACACCGGGTCGATGAACACCAGGTCGCTGTGCGTGAGCAGGGTCTCGGCGTTGTCGACCAGGTCGTACGGCGGCGGGACGGGCGCGCCGGCGTCGCCGGAGACCACCCGGCGCGGGCCGAGCAGGCCGAGGTGCAGCCACACGCTGGACGAGCCGGGGCCGCCGTTGAACGCGAAGGTCACCGGGCGGCGGGAGGGGTCGGCCCCGTCCAGGGTGTAGGCGGTGACGAAGACCTCCGCCTTGGGCAGGTGGCCGTCGAACTTGCCGTCGGTCAGCACCTCCTGGCGCAGCACGACCCGGCCGGCGGTCGCGGTGTAGTTCAGCTTGCGCCGCTTGACGGTGATGCTGTGCCGGGTGGTGACGAGGTCGTCGGCGGGGAGGTCCTCCGCGCCGGCGGACTCGTCGTTGACGGGCTGCTCGTCGGCGGTGTCCTTGTCGGTCATGCCCGGAACTCTACGAGCGGGGTCGGTCCCGCGCGGGCTTTCCGCCCCGGGCGGAGGCGTTACCACTTGCCGGGCCCGCTGGTGGTCGGAGGCGTGGCGGGAGGGGGTGGCGGGCGGCGGTCCGGGACCCCGTCCGCCGCGAAACCCCGGCGGGAACCAGGGGGTGCCGGGCATCCTGGTGCCATGAAACCCCGGCTCGCGCTCGCCCTCGCGGTGGGTTCCGCGCTCGTCCTGGTGGCGCTGGCCGCGCGCGGGACGTCGCCGGTGACCTACGTCGACCGCGGGGGTGGCGGCGGTGACGACACGCCCACCCCGACGCCGCCCTCCCGGAGCCCCGCCCCGCTCGGCGACGTGGAGGGCTCGACCGCGGCCGGGTCGTTCCTGGTGTTCGTGCTCGTCGTCGTGGTGGTCGCGGTCGTCGGCGTGCTGGCGGTCCTGCTCTACGCGTTCGGCGAGGCCCGGCGCCGCCGGCGGCGGGCCACGGGGCGCGGGGTGGAGAACCCGGAGTTCGACGAGGGGCACGCGCCGCCGCCCGAGATCCTCGTCCGGCGCGCCGCCGAGGCGCTGCGGGAGCTGCGGGAACGGGGTGACGGCCCGCCGGGTGACGCGGTGATCGCCGCCTGGTTGTCGCTGGAGCGGGCGGCCGGGGACAGCGGGTTGCCGCGGCGGGGTCACCAGACCTCCACCGAGTTCACCGGCGACCTGCTGGCCCGCTACCGGGTCGACGAGGCGGCGACGGCCGCGCTGCGCCGCGCGTACCAGCGGGCCCGCTTCGGCACGGCCGCGGTGACCCGGGATGACGCCCGCGCCGCGACCGAGGCGCTGGAGACGATCGTGCGGGGGCTGCGGTGACGGGGCGCGACCGGGTGGGGGCTGGAGGGGGTCGTGCGGTGACCGGGCGCGACCGGGCGGCCGGGTTCGCCGCGACCCCGCTGCTCCCGCTGGGCAAGGCGGCCGCGGTGGGGCTCCTCGGGGTGGTCGTCACCGGGTTCGTCTTCTACCGCGTGGGCGCGCCGGTGCACTGGGCGGTGGTCCTCGCGCTGCCCGTCGGCGCGCTGGCGCTGCTCGTCTCGTGCCTGCCGCGGGCCACCGACGTGCTCTGGGCGCCGCCCCCGGCGCAGGTCGCGGGCGCCACGTCCACCCGGGCGAGCGGGCTGGCCGGCCGGTTCGCGGAGGCCGCGGTCGACCAGGCCCGCTTCGCCCGGCGCGTCCAGCCCCGCCTGCGCCGCCTCGCCGAGGCGCGCCTGCGCCAGCGGCACGGCGTGCCCGACCTCGACGACCCCCGGGCCCCGGGCCTGCTCGGCCCCGAACTGCACCGCCTGCTCACCGACCCGGGCGCGCCCCTGCCGGGGCCCGCGCGGCTCGCCGACCTGTTGGAGAACCTGTGACGCCGCCGAACACCAGCACCATCGCCGCCGAGGCCAGGGCCGTGCTCGACGCCGTCGGCACGGTGGTCGTGGGCCGGGAGCGGTCGCTGCGGCTCGCGCTGGCCGCCGTCCTCGCGGGCGGCCACGTGCTGCTGGAGGACGTGCCCGGCCTGGGCAAGACGCTGATGGCCCGCAGCCTCGCCCAGGCCCTGCGGCTGGACTTCACGCGCCTCCAGTGCACCCCCGACCTGCTGCCGGCGGACGTGACCGGCTCGTTCCTCTACGACCCGGGCACGCGCGAGTTCGCCTTCCGCGAGGGCCCGCTGTTCACCGGCCTGCTGCTCGCCGACGAGATCAACCGCACCCCGCCGAAGACCCAGTCGGCGCTGCTGGAGGCCATGCAGGAGCGCCAGGTCACGGTCGAGGGCCGCACCTTCCGGCTGCCGCGCCCGTTCCACGTGCTGGCCACCGCCAACCCGGTCGAGTACGAGGGCACCTACCCGCTGCCCGAGGCGCAGCTGGACCGGTTCCTGCTCCGGCTGGACGTCGGCTACCCGCCGGCGGAGGAGGAGGTCGAGGTGCTGCGCCGCCGGCTGGTCCGCCGGCAGGAGGAGACCGAGGTGCCGCCGGTGCTCGACACCGAGCGGCTGCTCGCCCTCCAGCAGGGCGTGGAGCGGGTGGGCGTGGACGACGACGTGCTGCGCTACTGCGTGGACCTCGCCGCCGCGACCCGCGGGCACAAGGCCGTCGAGGTCGGCGCGTCACCGCGCGGCGCGCAGGCGCTGGTGCTGGTCGGCCGGGCCCTCGCGGTGCTCGACGGGCGGGACTTCGTGCTGCCCGAGGACGTCAAGGAGTGCGCGGTGCCCGCGCTGGCCCACCGGCTCACGCTGCGCCCGGAGACGTGGACCTCCGGCACCACCGGCGTCGAGGTCGTGACGGAGCTGCTGGGCCGGGTGGCGGGTCCCGCGAGCAGCCGCTCGTGAGCCGCGCGGAGCGGCTGCGGGAGGCGCTGACCGGCGGGCGCGGCGCGCGGTGGCACCCCACCGACGCGCTGGTGCGCGGGCTCGTGCTGGGCGTCGGCCTGGTGGTGGCGGGCGCGGTGCTGCACCGGGTCGAGCTGGTGCTGATCGGCGCGCCGCTGCTGATCTCCACGCTGCTCGCGCTGGTCACCCCGGTCGGCGGCACGCCGGTGGTCGGGGTCCGCGGCCTGCCCCTCACCGGCGAGGTCGGCGCGGCGAAGTCCTCGGTCGAGGTCGACGCCGGTGTCGGCGCGGAGGTGCTGGCGATCCGCCTGCCGGTGGCGGGCGAGGGCATCGGCCCGGTGCACCTGCTGCCGGCCTCGGCCCGCGAGATCGGGTTCGTGCTGCGCCGCGACGCCTGGGGCGAGGGCGTCGACCTGCGCCCCGACCACCTGGTGGCGGGCCCGGACGCGCTGCTGGTGCACGGCCCGGTCACCGCGCCCGAGCGCGGCCGGGTCATCCTGCCGCCGGTCGAGCGGCTGCCGGCCGGCCTGCTGCCCGCCCGCGCGGCGGTCGTCGTCGGCGCGCACCGGGCGCGGCGACCGGGCGACTCGGTGGAGCTGCGCGACATCCGGGCGTTCCAGCCGGGCGACCGGCTGCGGCGGATCGACTGGCGCGTGTCGGTGCGCACCGGGGCCCTGCACGTCCGCGAGCACCACGCGGAGGCCGACGCCGACGTGGTGCTGGCCCTGGACACCCGGGTCGACCTGGGCGAGGACGTCGGCGACTGGGCGGTGGCGTTGCGCGACACCACGGCCCGGCGCGGCGGCACCCTCGACCGGACGGTGCGGGCGGCGGCCTCGCTGGCGGCGGGCTACCTGCGGCAGGGGGACCGGGTGAGCCTGGTCGACCTGGCCCGGCCCCGGCTGAGCCTGCGGGCGGGCGTGGGGCGGCGGCAGCTGCTGCGGCTGCGCAACCAGCTGGTGGTGTGCGCGCGGTGGGCGGGCTGGGCGCAGCGGCCGGTGCTGCGGCCCGAGCAGGTGCCGCACGGCGCGCTGGTGGTGGTGCTGTCGCCGTTCCTGGACGCCGACGTGGTGGAGCTGGCCGTGCACGCGGCCCGGCGCGGCAACCTCGTGCTGGCGGTGGACGTGCTGCCGGAGCGGTTGCGGGCCGACGGGGAGTCGGTGTGGGGGGAGAGCGCGATGAAGGTGATCCGGCTGGAGCACGACGTGCGGCTGGAGGCGATGCGGCAGCACGGCGTGGCCGTGGTGTCGTGGGGCGCGCCGATCGGGGGCGTGCTGCGGCAGGCGCGGGCGGCCCGGCGGGTGGCCCGGTGACCGGCCCGGTGACCGGCCCGGTGAGCGGCCCGGTGAGCGGCCCCGCGAACAGCGGGACCGGCGCGGCGAACCCCGACCCGCGCCCCGGAGGGCCGGACCCGCGCCCCGGTGAGCCCGACCTGCCCCCAGGAAGGCCGAGCCCGAACCCCGGCGAGCGCATCGAGCTGCGCCCCGGCCTCCCCGGCTGGGTGCTGCGGGCCGCCATCGCGCTCACCTGCGGCGCGGTGGCGGCGGTGCTCGCCGCCGTCGGGGTCGAGTCCCCGGCCCTGGCGCTCTACCTGGCGATCGCGGTCGCCGCCGCGGCGATCCCGACGACCGCCGCGGCGGCGCTGCTGATCGGGTACCCGGCCGTGGCCGTCGTGTTCGCCACCGACGGCCCGTCCTGGCCGGCGGTCCTCGCGCTGGTCGTCCTGCTGCACCTGGTGCACGTGCTGTGCGCCTACGCGGCGGTCCTCCCGCTCCACTCCAGGATTCACCCGGAAGCGCTAGGGGCACCCGCGAGGCGGTTCGCCCTCGTCCAACTCTCCGTGTTCGCGCTGGCCGGTCTGGTCACCCTGCTGCCCGCCCGCCGAACGGACGCGCCGGTCGAGCTGATCGGGCTGGCGTGCGCGGTGGGACTGGTGCTCGTGACCGTGCTCCTGCTGCGCCGCAGGAGCTGAGGAAAAGGGGCCTCCCGGCTCAGCGCGAGCTGAACAACTGGATCGTTCCTCTCAGCGGGTTCTCCGGGACGCGCTGGTCAGTCGGGTGGTGTCGGGCGTCACCCGGCGACAGTGGTCACAACGGGGTGCTCCGATGCGCGTGAACCAGGTCCCCGGTGGGACCATGTGTGTATGGCTGCTGTGAAGTCGCAACCCACACGGATCGTGATCGTCGGCGGTGGGTACGTCGGCATGTACACCGCGCTGGGGTTGCAGAGGAAGCTGCGTTCCGGCGAGGCGTCCGTGACGGTGATCGACCCCCAGCCGCACATGACCTACCAGCCGTTCCTCCCCGAGGCGGCGGCGGGCTCGATCGAGCCGCGCCACGTGGTGGTGCCCCTGCGCAAGGTGCTCAAGCGCTGCCACGTCGTCACCGGCCGCGCCACCAAGGTCGAGCACGCGCGCAAGGCCGTGACGGTCGAGCTGGCCGACGGGCACGTCGAGGAGTTCGAGTACGACGTGCTGGTCTCGGCGCTCGGCGCGATCTCGCGCACCCTGCCGATCCCCGGCCTGCCCGAGGTCGGCATCGGCATGAAGACCATCGGCGAGGCCATCTACCTGCGCAACCACGTGCTGTCGCGGCTGGACCAGGCGGCCAGCACCAACGACCCCGAGCTGCGCAGGCGACTGCTGAGCTTCGTGGTGATCGGCGGCGGCTTCGCGGGCATCGAGACGCTGGCGGAGCTGGAGGACATGGCCCGCTACGCGCTGCGCTACTACGAGGGCCTCAAGCCCGAGGACATGCACTGGGTGCTGGTCGAGGCGACCAGCCGGATCATGCCCGAGGTGAGCGCCCGGCTCGGCGTCTGGACCGTCGAGCAGTTGGAGAAGCGCGGCATCAGGTGCTACCTCGACACCCGGGTGAAGTCGATGGAGGGCGGCCACGTCGTCCTCGACGACGGCACCGAGTTCGACTCGGACACCATCATCTGGACCGCGGGCATGAAGGCCAACCCGGTGCTGCGCAACACCGACCTGCCGCTGGACGCGCGCGGCCGGGTGCAGTGCACGGCGGCCATGCAGGTGGTCGGCCTGCCGGGCGTGTGGGCCGCGGGCGACTGCTCGGCCGTGCCGGACCTCTCGCGCACCGAGGAGGACCCGTCGGCGACCTGCGTGCCCAACGCGCAGCACGCCATCCGCCAGTCGAAGCTGCTGAGCAAGAACATCGTGGCCGCCCTGCGCGGCCACAAGCCCAAGGACTACCACCACAAGTACGTGGGCTCGGTGGCCGGCCTCGGCCTCTACAAGGGCGTCGCGGACGTGTACGGGATGCGCTTCAAGGGCGTCGTCGCCTGGTTCATGCACCGCAGCTACCACGTGATGTTCATGCCCACGGTGAACCGCAAGTTCCGGGTCTTCGTGGACTGGACGCAGGCGCTGTTCTCGGGCCGCGAGGTGGTCGCGCTCGGGCAGATCCACGAGCCCAAGGCCGAGTTCGACCGGGCCGTGAAGAGCTGATCCGCGAACGGTCCTCGTCACGCTGCGCCGTTCGGGTGGCCACGGGCGAGGACCATCTGGCTCAGTGCCGCAACTTGAGCACCCGATCGGGCTAACCAGGCTCCGATCGGCTTGACATTGCGTTACGTGATCCGAAGAATACGGCTGATGTATCGCCTGAATGTGTGATGCATCAGTGGGAGAGAGGTGACCGCGATGTCGCTCGAGGAGCTGGCCGCACAGCTTCGCCGCGGTGAGATCGAGGATCGCGCGCTGGCGGAGTTCTCCGCCGAGTACGCCACCGCGGAGAAGCGTTTCTGCAGCAAGAAAGACGACTGAGGATGACCGCCGCCGGGCGGGGGGACGAGAGGGTCCCACCGCCCGAGGTCGCCAGACCTGCGGAAACCGGGCCCGCCGCGCCGCCCGCGCCCCGGCCCGCCGCACCGGCGCCACCCGTCCCGCTCCTCCTCCAGGGCCAGGACTACCTCTTCCGGTCGCAGCCCCGGTGCCTGGACTTCCAGGAGCAGGTCCACCGCCTCGGCATGGTCGACGAGGGCGACGGCGGCCCCGTGCCCTGCGTGCTGGTGCTCGCCCGCGCCGCCGACATGGAGATGAACGAGCTGTCCGTGGCGCTCGCCGAGCGCGGCATCCGGATGGCCCGCATCGACGCCGACCGCTCGGTCGACCTGCCGCTCACCGTCTACACCGACCAGCCGCTGCTGGAGCTGGACCGCTGGCTGCTGCGCCCGCTGCTGGTGTGGCGGCGGCACTTCGAACTCGCCTCCATCCCGGTCGAGCCGGGCACCCTGGCCGGCGCCTACGCCGTGGACCAGTGGGGTTCGGTGGCGAACTGGCTGGCCAGCCGCGGCGACTGGGCGCACGTCAACCCCAGCCGCGCCACCGCCCACCTCGACCGGCTCACCCAGCTGGCCGACGCCGCCGCGTTCGGCCTGCGCGTGCCGCGCACCACCGTCACCACCCGCCCCGGTCGCACCCGGCCGGGCGGCGGGCGCTGCATCGTCAAGACCTCGGGCCGCCACCTGCTGGAGCCGCGCCCCGGCAGGCAGCACGGCCTGTTCCCGCGCCCCCTGGAGACCAGCCGCGCCGGCGACGTGCCCGAGTCCGCGCCGGTGATCGTGCAGGAGTACGTGCCCGCCGAGACCGAGCTGCGGGTGTTCGTGGTGGGGGAGAGCTGCCTGGCCTTCCAGGTCGACAAGCTGGACCCGGCGCAGCTGTGGGTGGACCCCGGGGCCGTCCGGGTGACACCCGTCGAGGTGCCGAGCGGGTTGGCCGACCGGCTGCTGGCGCTGGCCAGGCACTGGCGCCTCCAGGTGGCCGCGTTCGACCTGCTCGTCGCGGGCGGTGACCACGTGTTCCTGGAGGTCAACGTCAACTGCGACTGGCGGTGGTTCGAGCACCGCGCCGGGGACCACCGGGTGTCCGCGGCGGTGCACGAGTGGGTGGCGGCGCGGTTCAAGGAGCTCTTGGGTGCGGGCAAAGGTCGCTGAGCACGCGACGCTGTTCTACCAGGACGGCGCCGTGGTCTGGGACGACTACCTGCACCACCGGCGGTTCGCCATCAGCGAGACGGCGGAGCTGCTGTGCCGCAAGTTCGCCGAGTTCACCGACGTGGACGAGCTGCTGGCCCCGCTCGCCGAGGACGACCGCGCGGCGCTGCGCAAGGTGGTCGACGAGCTGGTCGAGGCGGGCGTGCTGGTGGTGGAGGGCTCGCCGCGGCACGAGCGGGAGCGCCGGCTGCTGGCGGGCTGGCGCGACTGGGGCCAGGCGGCCCGGCACTTCCACTTCGCCAGCCGCACCCTGGTCGACGCGCCGTTCCAGGACGCCGACGAGCACGACGCGGCGCTGGACGCCAAGCTGGCGGTGCGCCCGGCCCCCGCCCCGTTCCGCAGCCTCGGCGGCACCGCCGTGCTGCTGCCGCCGCCCTCGGAGGAACCGGCGTGGGGCGACCGGGGTTTGCGCGAGGTGCTGCTGGCCCGCCGCACCACCCGGGAGTTCGGCCCCGGCCGGATGTCGGTGACCCGGGTGGGCGACCTGCTGGCCGTGCTGGCGGGCCCGTCGCCCGCGCGCTCCCGGATCGGCCGCTCCGGCACGGTGTTCAAGACCAGCCCGTCCGGCGGCGGGCGGCACCCGGTGGAGCTCTACGCGCACGCGCGCGGCGTCGACGGCCTGGCGCCCGGCTGGTACCACTACGACGGCCTCACCCACGCCCTGGAGCCCCTCGGGGTGGCGTGGGAGCCGGCCGAGATGGCGAGGGCGGCGGGGGACCAGGAGTGGGTCGGCCGGGCGCCGCTCGTCCTGGCCTACACCGGGGTCCTGGAACGGACGAGTTGGCGCTACGACACGGCCCGCGCGTACCGCGTTGTGCAAATGGATGTCGGACATCTGTCCCAAACCGCATATCTGGTTGCTACGGCCATGGGTTTTGGTATCGGCTTCACCGCAGCATTGCGGGATGAGCTCCTGGAACAGGCACTCCGGTGTGACGCTTATCACGAAGTAGTGCTCGGGATGAGCGCGCTGGGGCCTTTACCTGAATGAGCGCAATAGCGGATCGCATTGAGCCGTGCGGGCGACTTCTATCGAACCTGCCCCACGAACGCTCGGTAACGGCTTAAGCTCCCCGCTGCCCCCGTAGCCCAATCGGAAGAGGCAGGCTCCTTAAAAGAGTCACAGTACGGGTTCGAATCCCGTCGGGGGCACGTCCTGCGCCGTTCGCGGTTTCACCCTTCTACCGGGTGATCATGGTCCCGGCGCCGCGCGGAAGGGGGACCCCGCCACCGGAGTCCCCCACCACGTCAGGACCTCTCGGCCACCCACGCGGTGACCACCTCGTCGAGCACGGCCAGCGGCAGCGGGCCGCCGCCGAGCAGCAGGTCGTGGAAGTCCCGGACGTCGAACCGGTCGCCCAGCGCCCGCTCGGCCCCCGCCCGCAGCCGCTGGATCTCCAGCCTGCCCACCATGTACGCCAGCGCCTGGCCCGGCGCGGCGATGTACCGGTCGACCTCGTTCTCGATCTCCACCAGGGCCAGCGGCGTGTGCTCGACCAGGTAGTCCACCGCCCGCTGCCGGCTCCAGCCGTGCGCGTGCACCCCGGTGTCCACCACCAGCCGCCCCGCGCGCATCGAGTCCAGCGCCAACATGCCCAGCCGCGCCACGTCCGAGGAGTACAGGCCCATCTCGTCGGCCAGCCGCTCGGTGTAGAGGCCCCAGCCCTCCGCGTAGGCCGTGACCTGCGCGAACCGGCGCAGAGCGGGCAGCCCGGTCAGGCCCTGCGCCAGGCTGAACTGGAAGTGGTGCCCCGGCACCGCCTCGTGGAACGCGGTGGCCTCCGACTGGTAGCGGAACCGCTCCCCGACCCGGTGGGTGTTGGCGAAGTAGGTGCCGGGGCGCAGGCCGTCCAGCGACGGCGGGGCGTAGAACGCCATCGGCTGGCCGGGCGCGTCGGCCTCGGGCACCGGCTCGACCCGGCAGCGCTGCTCGGGCAGCCGGCCGAACCAGCGCGGCGCGGCCTCCTCGGCGCGGGCCACGGCCGCGCGGGCGGCGGTGAGCAGCTCCTCCGCCGAGTCCCAGCGCAGCGCCGGGTCGGTGCGCATCCGGGAGAACACCTCGGCCACGTCCGACGTGCCGAACACCCGCCGCCCCACCTCGGCGTACTCCGCGGCCAGCCCGGCGATCAGCTCCAGACCGGTCCGGTGCAGGTCGTCGGGGGTGCGGTCGGTGGTGGTGTGCAGGCGGGCCAGCGCGGCGTAGATCTCCTGGCCACCGGGCAGCAGGCCCACCCCGACCCGGTCGGCCGGGCGGCCCTCGATGTCCGCGATGACGTCCCGGTAGCCCGCCACCGCGGGCCGCACGACCTCGGCCAGCAGCCGGTCCCGCTCGGCGGCGAACGCCTCGCCGCCCGCCGGCCTGGCCAGCGGGTCCTCGTCGGCGGCCAGGTAGCGGTCCAGGTGGGCCACGGCGTTGGCCACCAGGTGCCGGACCGGCGTGCGGCCCGCCGCCGCCCCGTCCAGGTGCCGCTCGGCGACCGCGCGCAGGAACGCGGGGACCCCGGCCAGCCGGTCCAGGTACGCCTGCTCGCCCTCCGGGCCGCCCGGCACGGTCATCGGCAGGACGGTCAGCAGCTCGCCCACGGCGCCCATGAACGTGTCGGTGATCGTGTACTCGACACCGCGGGCGTCGATCAGGTCGACCATCGCCCCGGCCTGCTGCACGACCACCGCCCGGGTCACCGGGTCGTCGTCGGAGGGCAGCGCGCGGGCGCGCTCCGCGATGTCCGCGGCCCGCGCCCGCAGCGATTGCTCGGCCTCCGCGCGGTGGTCGGGGAGCAGGTGGTCGTAACCGGGCACACCGAGGACCGTCGCACCGGTCGGTGAGTGCCGGAGAACCACGTCGAGCAGTTCGTCGGCCAACTCCGCCGTCGTACCCATGGAGACCCTCCGCCTTCGTAGTTGAACCAAATGGTACTTAGCCGGAGAAACGATTTGCACCCCATCCGAATAGGCGGGTACGGCGAGCACCCGTCGGTTGTCGTCCTCGGACAACGGCGGGTCCGACTTCCCGAAGATGTTCGCGATGTGTTTGCCCGCCGCTTTCCCGGTGACGAACAGCCGCGCGGCGATCGGGCCGTTCGAACGGCGCGATCGCCACCGGCCCGGGTCCTCCCGGCCCGCGCCACCGCGGTCGGTGGGACTAACCCCCCGACGAGGTGTTCATCGCCGGCGGCATCCGCCGCAGCTGCTCCAGCAGACCGGGGTCCTGGAGCTGCATCCACTGGATCACCTCGGTGTAGGTGGCGCACACCGTCTCCGGCCGCGCGCACGCCTCCCGCATGAACTCCTCCACGGCCCGGCTGAACGCGCCGCCCGCCCACTCGTTGAAGTGGTTGCCCACCACCACCGGCGCGCGGTTGCCGTTGAGCGCCGCCTGGTAGACCGAGCGGTAGGTGTCCAGCACGACCTGCTTGAAGTCGTCGGCCCGCGCGGGCTCGTCCCGGGCGCCGTTGAGCGCGTACCAGAGGTTGTAGTCCATCATCACGACCTGCCGGTCCAGCGCGGGCACGCGCACCTCCGGCATGGGGAACTCCCACAGCCCGTCCCGCACCGACGGCCACACCACGCCCAGGCTCACGTGGCTGGTGTCGTAGACCAGGCCGTGGCCCCTCATCGCCGGGAACGCCTGGCCCCAGTCGCCCTCCAGGCACGGCGTGCGCCCGCCGCGCACGGCGGCCGGGTCGAGCGCGAAGCCCTTCCCCCGCGCCTTCTCCACGACGGCGAAGAACTGGTCCAGCTCCCGGTCCCACTGCTCGGTGCTCCACCGGCCCACGCTGGGCTCGTCGCCCTGGCAGTAGTGGCCGTTGTAGTGGGTGCCGATCTCGTGGCCCGCGGCGATGGCGTCGTTGAGGTAGCCGATCCGCAGCTCCACGTCCGCCCGGCTGCCGCCGAACCCGATCGACGAGCGCCCCGTCGGGTGGCCGGGCCCGGTGTAGGTCGCCGCGTCCTGGTCGGCGATCAGGTACACCCCCGAGAGCAGGCCGGTGACGTGCGCCCCGACCTCCCGGCTCAGCGGCAGGACGCGGTCCCAGTGCGGCTTGGACGCCGCGCCGTCGAAGGAGAAGAGGACGAACTGGGGCGGCTTCTCGCCGGGCTGCACGCGGCGCATCCACGCCGGCGGGTCCGCGGGCATGGGCACGGTCGGCGGCGGGGCCGCGGCGGCGCTGCTGCCGGTGGTCGCGCGGGGCGCCATCGGCAGCGGGGAGGCCAGGTCGCCCACGTCGTCGGTGGGGCCGGGGTCGCGGGCCCCCATCACGGCCAGCACCACCAGGGTGAGCGCCAGCGCGACGCCCGTGCTCGCCAAGCCCCATCGCCTCACACCAACCAGGACGACCGGGTGCGGCGGGAGGTTGCCTTCACGTCACCGGTGTGGCGGTGACCACCTGGTTCTCCTCGTAGCCGGTGTCACCACCGACCCAGCGCCCACCGCAGGTCACCAGCACCAGGCGGTGGCCGCCGCGCGGGCCGAACAGCTCGACCGCGCGGTGGGGCAGGTCGTCCTTGCGGACGGTCTCCACCGCGCTGGTCCGGTACCGGAAGCTCGTGCCGGTGGTGTCGACCACGGTGACGTCCTGGCCGACCGACGCCCGCCACAGCTCGTCGAACGGGCCGGTGGCGCCGCGCCAGTTCACGTGGCCGGCCAGCACCGTCGCGCCCTCGGCCGCGCCCAGGTCCACGCCCCACCAGGTCGCCTCGCCGACGCCCTCGGGGACCGGCAGCACGCCGTCGGCGGAGACCTCGGCGCGGACCAGGGTGGCCAGGCCGCCCCGCGGCAGCCTGACCGTGCCGGGGCGCTGCCCGGCCGGCGCCGGGGGAGGCTCCGGGGCCGTGGTGGTGGCGGTGGCGGGCGCCGACGGCGTGGTGCCGGGCCCC